>NZ_CAMPGZ010000047.1 GCF_946885725.1 uncultured Nocardioides sp. | reverse complement strand
TGCTCGGCAACCTCGTCGACAACGCGATGGAGGCCGTCGTCGCCACGCAGGGTTCGGTGGTCGTCGGACTCTCGGCCGACGATCACGCCGTGCAGCTGCAGGTCTCCGACGACGGTCCCGGCGTCCCGGACGAGCTGGTCGAGCGGGTGTTCGCGCAGGGGTTCACCACCAAGGCGGCGTCCGGCCAGGCCGACTCCGGCGAGCGCGGCTGGGGCCTGGCGCTCTGCCGCGTCGTGTGCGAGCGCCGCGGCGGGGGCGTGCACGTCGCGCGCTCCGCCGACCGCCGTACCGTCTTCACAGCCGACGTGCCCATCGCTCGGGAGGTGCGCTCGTGACCGCGTTGCGCGTGCTGGTCGTCGACGACGACTTCATGGTCGCGCGCGTGCACCGCAAGTTCGTCGAGCGGGTTCCGGGGTTCGAGGTCGTCGGCGAGGTGCGCACCGGGGCCGAGGCGCTCGACGCCGTACGACGTCTGCAACCGGACCTGGTGCTGCTCGACATCTACCTGCCCGACATGACCGGGCTCGAGGTGCTGCGCGCGCTGCGCGCCGAGGCAGACCCGGTCGACGTCCTCGTCGTCAGTGCCGCGCGCGACCTGGAAACGGTGCAGGAGGCGTTCCGCGGGGGAGCCGTGCAGTACCTCATCAAGCCGTTCACCGCCGACGCCATGCGCGAGCGCCTCACCGACTTCCAGCGCCGCCGCCGGTCCGTGCAGTCCGCCGAGTCCGGCTCGGGGGAGATGGCCCAGCGCGAGGTCGACGCGCTGTTCGGCGCCGCTGCCACTGCTCGCCGCCCCACCGACGCCGAGCTGCCCAAGGGCCTCACCGTCCAGACCCTCCAGCTCGTCGGCTCCGCGCTGAAGTCCGCCACGCTCGACGACGGCGAGACCCTCAGCGCCACCGAGTGCGCCGAGGCGGTCGGCCTCGCCCGGGTGTCCGTTCGCCGCTACCTCGAGCACCTCGTGACCACCGGTCACGCCGAGGTGTCCCTGCGCTACGGCCGCGCCGGCCGCCCGGAACGTCGTTATCGCTGGGTCGGATGACAACGATTCGTCTGCGGTTTACGGGGTGATTCACACGGGCGGATCGCAGACGAATCGTTGTGCTACGGCAGGCGCCAGTCGATCTCCGTACCGCCCTGCTGCTCGAGCAGCGCGTTCACCCGGCTGAACGGGCGCGACCCGAAGAACCCGCGCGACGCCGACAGCGGCGACGGGTGCGGCGACTCCACCCACGGCACGTCGCCGGCGGCCAGCAGCGGCTTGAGGCCCTGCGCGTCGCGGCCCCACAAGATCGCGGCTCGCGGGCCGCCGCGCGCGACGAACGCCTCGATCGCCCGCTCGGTCACCGTCTCCCAACCGCGCCCGCGGTGGCTCGCCGGCGCGCCGGGTGCGACCGTCAGGCACCGGTTGAGCAGCATGACGCCCTGCTCGAACCACGGGCTGAGGTCGCCGTTCGACGGCGGAGGCACGCCGAGGTCGGCGATCAGCTCCTTGTAGATGTTGACCAGGCTCTTGGGCAGCGGTCGTACGTCGGGAGCCACGCTGAACGACAGGCCGACCGGATGACCCGGGGTGGGGTAGGGATCCTGGCCGACGATCAGCACCTTCACGTCGCGCAGCGGACGGCTGAACGCGCGGAGGATGTGGTCGCCGTGCGGGAGGTACTTGCGGCCCGCCGCGAGCTCCTCGCGCAGGAACCTGCCCATCCGCTCGATCTGCTCGTCCACCGGCGACAAGGCCTCGGCCCAGTCGGGCGCGACGAGTCCTCGGTCCACGAGTCCGGCCAGCGCGCTCACGGGCGGTCACGGTAGCGGACGCCGCCCGGCACTTCCCACGCGTTATGGACGCCTTGCGTGCGGCATTTCCCCTGTTGAGCGTCCATAACCCCGCGTTACAGCTCGCCGACCGGGCCCCGCACCGGGCGCGCCAACCGGTCCAGGAACGCCACGAGGATCGCCTCGCGCAAAGCCGGCGACGCCACGTCGAGCAGGGCGTTGACCTCGGCCATCCGGTCCGGCAGGGCGGGTGCCCCGGCCCCGCCCGGCCCGTGGAGCCCAGCGGCTGCGAGCAGGCCGTCGAAGTCGTCGTCGGACAGCGCGGAAGGGTCGAGCGCGCGGACGAAGTCGGCCACCCCCGGGTCGACCGCCACCGGTCCGCGCGCGACCGCGACGTCGACGGCCGCCGCCAGCGCGGTCAGGAACTCCTCGACGTGCGCGGCGGTCGCGGCCGACAGCGTGAGGTGCAGGTTGGGCGGGTGGCCGGCGTGGGTGAGCTGCGGTTGGACGTACCACCCGGCCGCCTTCATCTCGTCGGCGATCGTGAACACGTCGCACGACCCGTCGGTCTCCAGCGCGACCAGCGTCGAGTCGGGCGCGGCCACGACGCGCAGCGCCGGCACCTCGCGCAGCCCCGCGAGCAGCCGGTCCATGCCGTCGAGGACCTGCTCGGTGAGGGCGTCGTACCCCTCCAGCCCGATCGTCCGCACCACGGCCCACGCCGCCGCGAGCGGGCCGCCGGAGCGCGTGGACTGCGTCGTGGAGTTCAGCATCGTGTAGCCCGGCCAGTCGGCGCGCGCGAAGAACTGCGGCCGCCGCAGCTCCGGCGTGCGGTGCAGCAGGACCGAGGCGCCCTTGGGCGTGTAGGCGTACTTGTGCAGGTCCACCGAGATGCTCGTGACCCCGTCGACGGCGAACGTCCACGGCGGTACGTCGCGGCCGACCCGCGCCGCGAACGGCAGCACCCACCCACCGATGCACGCGTCGACGTGGCAGCGCACCCCACGCGCAGCGGCGGCCGCGGCGACGGCCGGGACCGGGTCGATGACCCCGTGCGCGTACGACGGAGCGCTCACCGCGACGAGCACGGTCGTGTCGTCGATCACCGCGGTCATCGCGTCCGGGTTCGCCCGGAAGTCGGAGCGCACCGGCACCACCACCGGCCGCACGCCGAAGTAGTGCGCGGCCTTCAGGAACGCCGCGTGGATCGTCGACGGCAGCACCATCGACGGCTCGGCGATCTCCGGGTGGGCGTCGCGCGCGGACTGCACCGCCAGCAGGATCGACTCGGTGCCGCCCGACGTCACCGACCCGACCGTCGACTCCGGCCCGTCGAGCAGGTCGGCGGCCAGGCCGACGAGCTCGTTCTCCATCGCCAGCAGGCTCGGGAACGCCGTCGGGTCCAGGCCGTTGCTGCTGCCGAACGCCGCCAGCGCCCGCCGCCCGACCTCGTCCGCCTCGGCGAGCCCGCTGTCGTAGACGTAGGCCAGCGTCCGGCCGCCGTGCGTCGGCAGGTCGTGGGCGCGCAACTGCTCGAGTCGCGCCAGCACGTCGTTCACGGAACCTCCGTCGGGTCGCGATGGGCCGCCGCCACGTCGGCGGCGGTGAGCGAGTAGCGGCTCAGCCACAGCAGGCTGAGCAACGTCAGCGCCGCCGGGAGCACCGAGAAGCCGAGGGTGATCGCGGTGACCGCCGAACCCGGCTGTACGGCGTCAGCGGTGGTCGACGACACGTACCCGCCCAGCGCCAGCAGGAGCCCGAACACCCCGGGACCGAGCGCGAGGCCGAGCGTCTCGCCCGCGGTCCACACCCCGGTGAACACGCCCGCCCGGTTCTCGCCCGACCGGGCTGCGTCGACCGCGGCGACGTCCGGCAGCATCGACATCGGGAACACCTGCGCGCCGGCGTACCCGACGCCGACAAGTCCGGTCGCGACGTACACCAGCGCCGGCGGGAACGCCTGCGCTCCGACCAGCATCAGCGCGCCGGTCGCCAGCACCAGCGAGGCGGCGACGTACCCGCGCTTCTTCCCGGCGCGCTCGCCGAACCGCGCCCACACCGGCGTCAGCAGCAGCGCCGGGCCGACGAAGCAGACGAAGAGGATCGTGGCGGCGCCCGACCGCTCCAGCACGTGCCGGGCGACGTAGTCGACGCCCGCGAGCATCGCCCCGGTCGCCAGCGCCTGCACCACGAACGTCGTGATCAGCAGCCGGAAGTCGCGCGAACCCGACACGATCCGGAGCTGGTCGACCAGGGACCCGCCGGCGGCCACGACCGCGCCGACCGGCGCGCGCCGCGTGCCGACGTACGCGCCGACCGTGCCGACCAGGATCAGCAGCGCGACGAAGACGCCCATCGCGCGGTAGCCGTCGCGGCCGCCGATGGCGTCGCGGATCGCCGGCGACAGCGCGCCGCTGACCAGGATCGCCAGCGCCAGCAGGGCGACGCGCCAGGACAGCAGCCGGGTGCGCTCGTCGTAGTCGTCGGTGATCTCCGCGGGCATCGCGACGAACGGCACCTGGAAGAATGCGTACGCCGTCGCGCAGGCGAGGAACGCGACCACGACGTACGTCGCGTCGGCGGTGACCGACCCGAACGACGGCCCGGCGAACAGCAGCGCGAAGCACACCGCGAGCGCGATCCCGGCCCGGAGCAGGAACGGCCGGCGCGGGCCGAGCGGCGACACGTGCCGGTCGCTGATCCGCCCCGCGACCGGGTTGAGCAGCACGTCCCAGGCCTTCGGCAGGAACACGATCACGCCGGCCGCGGCGGCCGCGACGCCGAGCGTGTCGGTGAGGTAGGGCAGGAGCAGCAGCCCCGGCACCGTGCCGAACGCGCCGGTGGCGACCGAGCCCATCCCGTAGCCGACGCGCACCGACCGCGGGAGGACCGTCACCGACATGCGGGGGAGACTAGCCGTGCGTCTCCTCGCGGCGCCGGACGATCAGCACAACGGCGACGGCGGCGAGCAGCGGCCCGAACGCGAGCAGCAGCACGAACACCCATTCCACGCCGTGCAGCGGACCGAGGTGCAGGACGGGCGGTACGACGACCCCGGTCACGCCGACACCTCCTCGCGGTCGTTTGCCACTGTCGGGGTCGCCCCCTGTTCGGCGAAGCGGCGCACGCCCCAGCCGAGCCCGATCGCCAGCGCCACCGAGCAGGCCAGCACCACCAGCCCGGCCGCGGTCCAGAGCCAGAGGGGTGCGTCGTCGTCGAGCTCGCGCTGCAGGATCAGCTTCTCGTCGACGGCCGGGCGCGTCCCGTCGACCGCGGGCACCTCCGGCTCGTCGATCGCGGTGTCGCGCGGGAGGAAGACCCGGACGCCGCCGATGTCGCGACCGTCCTGGATCCGCACCAGCGTCTTCCACGAGCCGCCGACGGGGACGCGGGTGGGGGTGCGGTACGTCGTCTCGTCGACGCGCTCGAGGTGCACGACGCGCAGCGCCCTCGACTCGCCGCCCTGCCAGGCGGTGACGGTGAGCCACGCGGGCGCGTCCTGTGCGGGCGGCCGGTCGAACGTCACCTCCACACGCGCCTCTGCGTCCGCACCACGGCCGACCTCGTCGGTCACGTCGAGCGTCGCGGTGAGGTCGTCGGGCACCGCCTCGACCAGGCCGTTGGTCGTCGTTGCCGCGATGGCCGCCAGCGAGCCCGCGAACAGCGCCAGCGTCGTACGGCGGGAGGGCAGGTCGTGCCGCAGCCCGCGGACGAGCAGGCCGCCGAGCAGTCCTCCGGCGAGGCCGCCCGCGAGCGCCATCGGCAGGCCCTCGGGCAGCACGTCGGAGGTCCAGGGCAGGGGGAACGCGACCTGGGTCCAGAGGTACTCCGCGGCGAAGCCGGCCGTGCCGACCAGCCCACCGGCGACCGCGCCCAGCCGGAGCGGGTGGCGCGCGAACCACACCGCGGCGACCTCGACGAGCACCGCCTCGGCGACGTACAGCGGCACCGTCGCCCACAGCTCGCCGAGCACGGGGCCGACGACGACGCCGACGCCGCCGCGGACGAGCAGGTAGAAGCCGACCGCCGCCAGCGCGCCGCCGCGGCCGACCCACAGTCGGGCGAACACCAAAGAGAACGCCGCGGCGGACGCGATCAGCAGCGGTTGCAGCACGAGCCGGAACTGCGGCACACCGAAGTCGAACTCCGCCTGGAACACCGACATCCCGATGAGCAGCCCGCCGGCGAGGAACGACTGCAGCACGTAGCGGCGCACCGGGCGCTCCCCGGCCGCGGATGCGGATGCGGTAAGGCCGTTGCGGCCCTCCTGGAACAGGATCGCCATCGCGACCAGCGACAGCCCGGCGCCGCCGATGAGCATGAGGTGGGTCGGGCCCCAGAGCGTGACGTCCTGGCCGAAGATCCGGTGCCAGATGTCGTCGAGTGGGAAGCCGAGAAGTGCGTAGGAGCCCGCGAGCGTCAGCAGCACGCCGCCGACCGGGGCGCGCCAGGTCCGGGTGAGCCGGATGGCCGCCGGCCCGGCCTCGTCGCCGCGGGGGAGTGCGCAGGCCAGCACGCCCGAGGCCGAGATGCCGTAGAGCCCGAACATGATCGGGTAGTGCGCGATGTTCGCCAGCGGGCCCTCGTCGCGGCCGACGGCGATGTGCAGCGCGATGTCCCAGTACATGCCGAGCAGCGCCGTGACCAGCGAGACCATGGCGGTCATCAGCGGCAGCACCGCCCACCCGGCCAGGCCGCCGGTCCACCGTGACCGCTCCAAGCGGTCGGCCGCGGCGGCCAGCACGGTGACCTGGCCGCGGCGGTGCGCGAGGACCAGCGCTCCGAGGGCGAGGCACAGGATCGCGGCGCTGCCGGTCGCGATCAGCACCTGGTCGAGCGGTGCGGCGCCGGCGGGTCGCTCGACCGGTCCGGCCGCGAGCACGAGCTCCGAAAAACGTGACATCTTTTTATGTAACATCATCGAGTGTCACATGCGCAAGGGTTAGGGTCGGCGACGTGACGGACCAGACGGACGACACGGAGCAGCTCGAGGAGCTCGAGCAGCCCCGGGACGACGAGTTCGTCATCGAGGAGCTCTCCCGCCGCACCGGCATCACCGTCCGGTCGCTGCGGTCGTACCAGTCGCGCAAGCTGCTCCCGCCGCCCGTCGTGCGCGGGCGGACCGGCTACTACGGGCAGCGCCATGTCGACCGGCTCCAGCTGATCCAGGACCTCCAGAGCGAGGGGTTCAAGCTCAACAGCATCGCGCGGATGCTGGACGAGGGCGGCCGCTCCGACGCCGACCTGCTGCGGTTCACCCGGTCGGTGCGCACGATGTTCGGCGACGCCGAGGGGGCGATCGTCGACCTGACCGGACTGGCGGAACGGTTCAAGGTCGGCGAGGACCTCGCCGGCGCGGCCGAGCTGCTCGACCGCGCGATCAAGCTCGGCCTGCTGCGGCAGGTCGACGACGAGCACTTCGAGGAGCTCGCGCCCCGGCTGATCCGCGCCGGCGAGCACGCCGTGGCCACGCTGGGCCTCACCGCCGACGAGGCGCTCGACGTCGTCGCCCAGCTGCGCAAGCATGCCGAGGGCGTCGCCAAGCTCTACCTCGACCTGTTCCTGTCGCGGGTCTGGGCGCCGTTCGCCGAGGCCGGCCAGCCACAGGACCGGTGGCCGCAGGTGCAGGCCTCGCTCGACGAGGTCCGCCAGCTCGCCACCGACGCCCTCGTCGGCGCGTTCGAGGTGGTGATGGGCGAGCGGGTCAGCGAGGCGTTCGGCCGCGAGCTCGCCCGCGTCGGCCGCCGTCGCCGCTGACTCTGCTGACCCACACCGGATTCGTCCGCAACGCCTCCGCGTGGATCGGACGCAGTTCTGCGGACGAACCGGGGTGCCGACCTCGATACTCGCCGGGTGGCCGACCCGACGCCCGAGGCACGCCTCGCCGAGCTGCTCCGGCTGCTGGCCGTCCCCGATCCCGGCCTCGACGAGCGGCGGGAGATCGAGCGGCTGCGCCGTCACCGCCTGCCCTGGACTGCGACGACCGCGGCGATGGCGCTGGACCTGGCGCGGAGCCGGAGCTTCGACGACCTGCACGTGGGTACCGCGCTTTCCGCCGCGCACCGGGTCTGCTCCGGCGGCGACGCGGACCTGCTGCTGGTCGACGCGCTCCAGGCCACCCGGGACTGGCTCGACACCGTCCCACTTCACCAGTGGCGGGTGCCGGAGATGCAGGCGCAGGTACGACGGGTGCTGGTCGCCGCCTCGCCGCCGGCGCTGCTCGACCTCTCCCTGGTGAGGGACGACGACGGCTGGGGTCCGCGTGCACGCGAGCTGGCGAGCGCGCTACCGGCCGAGGAGATCGCCCCGGCCGTGCGACTCATGGGCGACCTCGGCGCCAAGCGTCCCTCGAAGTCGTGGGACGCCGCGATCGCCGAGGCCGTGCAACCCGAGCCTGCCCGCGGCCTCGTCGCAGGCTGGCTGAGCCGAGCAGTCGACGCCGACCTGGCCACGCCGACCTGTCTGTTCAGCCCGGGCAACGACGACGTCGTGCGCGCGACGGTCTTCGCCGCGCGGCACGTGGCGCACGACCGCGTCCCGTTCCTGCTCGGCGCGCTCGCCCGGCGCGGGGCCGCGACCAGTGGGCTGCCCGGGCTGACCGACGCCTTGGCGCTCAAGGTCGCGACGGCCGCAATCGACGTGCTCGGGGCGCGTGGCACGAGCGCCGACCGCGCAGAGCTCCAGGCGTTGTTCGAGGACCTGCGTCGCCGCGACCTCGTCGCCCGCGTCGGGTCCCTGCTCGGCGAGTCCGACTCCTCCGAGCAGCGCGTCGAGGTGCTTCGTCGCGAGAAGGCGGACGACGTACGGCGCAAGGCGGATCCCGCTCCGCGCCGTCGCCGCGCGCTGGTGGAACGGGAGGTCCGGCAGCACGTCGCGCCCGTCGCGCGCGAGCACGGTTTCACCGGCTCGGGGACGACCATGCGACGGCACCACCCCGACCGGGTCGACGTCCTCGCCATCAGCATCGACGACGGCCGGCCGCGGCTGGTCTTCGGTACCCGGTTCCTCGCCGCGCACCCGCCCGGCGAGCCCGGGCACGGGCCGATGGAGAAGGCCCGTGAGCTGCACCTCGACATCCGGCTGGTCGACGAGGCGGTGCCGGAAGGGCCCGCGGGCGTGCAGGCCATCGCCGCCCGGGTCGCGGACGTCGTCGTACCGTTCCTCGATGACCTCGGCAGCTACGCCATCGTGCGCGACCACCTGCTGCACGGCAGCCGGCTCACCCACGAGCTGACGGACCTGACCAGCCCCGGCTCGCCCCACGCCGACGGCATCCTGGGGCTGGTGGCGCTCGACGCCGGCGACACCGACACCGCGATCGCGGCCCTCGCCCGCCGTCTGGAGTTCGTCGAGACGCACGACGCGTTCAAGGCGGAGCTGGCCTTCTGGCGAAGCCGCCTCGCCCACGCCCGCGCGCGACGCTGACCCCGATTCGTCCGCAACGTCTCCGCGGAGAACGGACGCAGCTCACGGACGAATCGGGGTTCCGCCCAGGTCAGATGCCGCAGCTGGGCGCGCTCCAGGTCTGCCCGGAGCGGATGTCGACGTGGGTGTGGTCGTCGTGGCCGGGGTAGCCGGGGCCGAAGATGCCGCCGAACCCGGCGTACCGCGCGTTGGACGCGATCGTGCAGAACGACGGCGAGCCGCCGACGCCGACGAGGTCGATGGCGCGGCCGTAGGTGTGCTGGCCGGAGCCGCTGCCGCCGACCGACGCGTCGCACGACTTCGACCGGAAGCCCGAGGTCACCACCAGCGGCTTGTCGCCCATCCGGTGACGCAGCGCCTCGGCCCGCCACATCGCGCGCTTGAGGTTCTCCTGCACCTGCGCCGCGGACACCGAGCCGCCGCTGTAGCCGCCCTGGCCGCAGCCGCCGTCGACCTCGCTCCACGCGAAGTGCGCCGGCGAGCAGTCGGGGTCCTGGAGCTCGTAGATCTTGGCGTACGTCGCCGGGCCGGCGACGCCGTCGGCGGAGAGGCCGTACGCCGCCTGGAACCCGCGCACGGCGGCGGTCGTCTGCGGCCCGTAGGAGCCGTCGATCGCCATGTTGACGCCGTACCCGGCCCAACCGGCGACCCGGATCTGGAGCTCGGCGACGTCGGAGCCGGACGCGCCCGAGGAGAGCGTCCGGGACCACGTGTAGCACTCGTCGGCGGCCGCCGGCGCCGTCGTGGTGGCACCGACGGCCAGCAGACTGGCCGCAAGGAGGAAGAGCGCGACGAGGCCGCGCTGCAGGGTCGTTCGCATGAGTTGTCCCAATCCCGAGATGGACAAATGACGCGGATGATCCTGTCGGGGCGCGGCGCCCCTGGCAACAGTCGGGCCGAGGTCACGGCCGGGCGACGAGCTCCTCGAGCAGCTCCGCGGTGGCGCGGGCGCCCCCCGCGAGGGGGTGGAACGCGAGCGCGAGACCTGGCTCGGTCTGCCGCCCGTTGACCCACGGCTCGTCGGAGCAGACGTCGTGTCCCTCGGAGGCGGTGTAGAGGTCGAGGTACTCCACGCCCGTGGACTCGGCGGCCTTCTGCAGGGCCCGGTCGAGGGCGCGCACGACGCGGTCGCCGAAGGCCACGTCCCCGTCGGCGAACGGCATCCGCCGGGGGCAGCCGCCCTCGGGCGGCGAGATCCGCGGGTAGCCGACGACGATCACCCGCGCGTTGGGCGCGCGCCGCTGGACCTTCTCGATGGCCCTCTCGACGTTGTCGCCGATGTCCGGGACGCGCGAGACCAGCCGACGACCGACGGCGGAGCTCGCACACGGCGCACCCGTCGGGTCGCTGGAGCGCAGGTTGAGGCAGGTCTGCACAAGGCCGCCGAACAGGCCGAAGTCGTTGCCGCCGATGCCCAGTGTGACCAGGTCGGTCTTCTCGTCGAGGACGCGCAGCTGCGGCGGCACGGTCGTGTCCTGGACGGTCGCCTGCCGGCCGGTGAGGTCGTGGGTGCTGGCGCCGGCGCAGCTCACGTCGGTCAGTCGCAGGTTCAGCGACTCCGCGACCAGCGAGGGGTAGTTGGCGTCGGAGCGGAAGCAGCCGCTGTCCAGCTCGGTCATCGGCACGAGCGGCGCGGCGGTGAACGAGTCGCCGAGGGCGACGTACCGCTGCGGCTTGCTGTCGTCGAGGCTGCCCGCCGCCTCGGGCGTCGAGCCGCCGGTCCTCGGCGCGACAGGTGCGGCCTCCGGGGTCGTGCTGCATCCGGCGAGCAGCAGGGCGGCGGCGAGGGCGGCGACGAGCCGCATCGACGTCACCTCCCTGTCGACCGTCCGAGTGTGGTCACGCGCTCAGCGCGGGTAGCGGCCGGCGAGATCCGCGCGGACCAGCCGGGCGCGGGCGACCAGCCGCAAGAGTACGGCGGCGGTCAAAGCCTGCCCCGCCATCAGCCCGAGCAGGACCAGCACCTGCGCGGCACCCGCCTCGAGCGCCGTACCGCCACCCAGCAGCACCCCGATGAACGCCCCCGGCAGGGTTACCAGCCCGACCGTCCGGGTCTGGTCGAGCCCGGGCACCAGCGCCTCGCGGGCGGTCGGCTGCACCACCTCGTACGCCGCGGCGGGGCTCTCCAGGCCGAGCGCGAGCGCCGCTTCGTAGGACTCGAACCGGCCCGCGATCTCGTCGAACGCGCGCCGCCCGCTCAGGCTCGCGGCGGTCATCATCCCGCCGATGACGATGCCGGCGATGGGCAGCACGCCCTGCCCGTTGAACGGCACCACGCCCGACCCCAGCACCAGGGCGAGCACCGGCACGGCGCCGGCGGCGAGGGCGAGCATCACCCACGGCAGCGACCGCCGCGGCACGCCGATCCGGCCCTGCGCGGTGACCGACGCGACCACGAACATCAGCCCGACGAACGCCAACGACCACCACGGCGACCGCAGCGCCGCCGCGATCACCAGCGACACGACGGACAGCTGCACGACCGCTCGAGAGGCGGCCGTGAACTGGTCGCGCTCGACCCCGAGCTTCCCGGCGTACGACGCCGTCATCGCGACGGCGACGAGCAGGACCAGGACCACGGCGAGCCGGAGGTCCGGTTGCGGTGTGGCTGTCGCGGCGAGTACCACGCCGCGAAACGCTACCGATGCCTAGAGATCGAGCCGGTCGCGCATCGTCTTCAGTGCACGGTGCGCCGCCCGCCGTACCTCCTCCGACTCGTCCTCCAGCGCCTCCCGGGCCGCGTCGACGTGCTCGACGTCGCCGGCCGCGGCCAGTGCCCGCATCGCCGCGGCGCGCACACGGGGCAGCTCGTGCTCCGCCAGTCGTACGGCGTCGTCGCCGGCGGGCAGCTCGCGGAGCGCGCTGACCTTGAGGCACATCTCCGCGACCCGCCAGGCCTCGTCGCGCAGCCCGCCAAGGACCGCACCGGTGGCGTCGTCGTGCCAGACGTAGAGCAGGCCGCGAGCGCCCCACACGCGCGGCCAGTACCCGGCCCAGCCGTTGGTGAAGTAGCCGACTCCCGGCCGCCCGGCGAGGTGCGGCAGCAGGTCGGTGTGACGCGCGGGGTCGTCACCGGCGAGCAGGCCGGCGCAGCGGCGCGCCGCCTCCGGCTCGCCGACCACAGCGGCCAGCTCGACCAGCAGCTCCCGCGGTTGGGCCTCGAGGTCGCGCGGCGGAGGCAGGCCGTCGGCCACGCTCAGTGCTCGCGGGCCGGGCGGACGTGCTTGTGGTGTGAGGGCCGGACGTGGGAGAGCGCGTCGAGGTACTTGGTCGCCCAGCCGGTGACGTCGTTCTCGAGCACCGTCTTGCGCATCGCCTTCATCCGCTTGGCGCGCTCGGCGGGCGAGGCGTTGAGGGCCGCGAGGATCGACTCCTTCATGCCGTTCATGTCGTAGGGGTTGACCAGGTAGGCCTGGCGCAGCTCCCCGGCCGCGCCGGCGAACTCCGAGAGCACGAGCGCGCCGTCGTTGTCGTAGCGGCAGACGACGTACTCCTTGGCGACGAGGTTCATGCCGTCGGCCAGCGGCGTCACCACGCACACGTCGGCGGCCCGGAACAGCGCGGCCATCTCCTCGCGCGGCTGCGAGTTGTGGATGTAGTGGATCGCGGGCCGGCCGATGCGGCCCATGTCGCCGTTGATCCGGCCGACGAGGCGGTCGATGTCGTCGCGCAGGCGGCGGTACTGCTCGACGCGCTCGCGCGACGGCGTCGCCACCTGCACGAACACCGCGTCCTCGACGGACACCGCGCCTTCCTCGATGAGCTCGCCGAACGCGCGCAGCCGGTTGTAGATGCCCTTGGTGTAGTCGAGCCGGTCGACGCCGAGCAGCACGTGCTTGGGGTTGCCGAGCTGCTCGCGGATCTCCTTCGCGCGCTGCTCGACCGTGTCGGTGCGGGCGAGCTCCTCGAGCCCGGCGCTGTCGATGGAGATCGGGAACGCCGCCGCCTGCACCATCCGGCCGTCGGGCAGGTAGACGAGGTCGCGGTGGGTCTTGTGCCCGACTCGCTGCCGGACCAGGCGGACGAAGTTCTGGGCGTTGTTGGGGCGCTGGAAGCCGACCAGGTCGGCGCCGAGCAGGCCCTCGAGCAGCTGGCGGCGCCACGGCAGCTGCTGGAACAGCTCGGCCGGCGGGAACGGGATGTGCAGGAAGAACCCGATGCGCAGGTCCGGCCGCTTCTCGCGCAGCATCGACGGCACCAGCTGCAGCTGGTAGTCCTGCACCCACACGGTCGCCTCCTCCGCGGCCACCTCGGCGGCGCGGTCGGCGAAGCGCCGGTTGACGCGGACGTAGGCCTCCCACCACTCGCGGTGGAACTCCGGCTTGGCGACGACGTCGTGGTACAGCGGCCAGAGCGTGGCGTTGGAGAAGCCCTCGTAGTACTCCTCGACCTCCTGCGCGCTGATCGGCACCGGCACGAGCGTCATCTCGTCCTCGACGAACGGCTCGTCGTCGGCGTCGGCGTCGCCGGCCCAGCCGATCCAGGCGCCGTCGTTGGCGCGCATCACCGGCTCGAGGGCGGTGACCAGGCCGCCGGGGGAGCGACGCCAGTCCACGGAGCCGTCGTCGTTCACGACCCGGTCCACGGGCAGGCGGTTCGCGACGACGACGAAATCAGCCTGGTGCGCGCTCACTCGTCCAACCTAACCCGGGACCGCGAGTCCGCTCAGGACTGGTCGGCGGCGTAGACGACGCCGACCTGACGCCGTACGTCGTCCATCAGCCGCATCAGGTCCACCGTCTCGTCGAGCGGCACCAGCGGGCTCTCGGTCTCGCCGTTGCGCAGGCACCGCATCACCTCCTGCGCCTCGTTGGCCAGGCCGGTCCCGATCACCGGGCGTTCGATCGTCTCGACGTGGCCCTCGCTGGTCCAGGTGGCGGTGGTCGGGTGGTGGAAGCCGTCGGGCAGGTCGAACCGGCCGCGGTCGGTGGCGATCGAGGCGGTCCGCGGCGTGGGACCGAGCATCGACGCGGTCAGTGCCGCGACGGCTCCGCTCTCGTAGCCGAACGACATCGCGATGTTCACGTCGGCGCCGGCGTCGGACAGCGCGGCGACCGCCGCGACCTTGTCCGGCCGGCCGAGGAACAGATGCGCGAACGTCACCGGGTAGACGCCCATGTCCAGCAGCGCGCCGCCGCCCAGCGCTGGGTCGAGCAGCCGGTCGGTCGGCTCGGCGTCGACCCGGAAGCCGAGGTCGGCCCGGACCTGGGTGACGGGCCCGAGCTCACCCGTCTCGAGGAGCTGCCGGATCCGCCGGACCAGCGGGTTGCAGCGCATCCACATGGCCTCCATGAAGAACAGGTTGCGCTCGCGGGCCTGGGCCACGAGGTACGCCGCGTCGTCGGCGTTGAGCGTCAGCGCCTTCTCGCACAGCACCGGCTTGCCCGCCTCGAACGCGAGCATCACGTGCTCCTTGTGCAGCGCGTGCGGCGAGGCGACGTACACCACGTCCACGTCGGGGTCGGCGACGAGGGCCTCGTAGCCCTCGTACGCGCGGCCGCCGTGCCGCTTCGCGAACGCCTCCGCCGACTCCCTGCGGCGGGCGCCGACGGCCGCGATCTCGGCGTCGGGGAGCAGTGCGAGGTTCTCCGCGAAGCCGCCGGCGATCTTGCCGGTGGCCAGGATCCCCCAGCGGACCGGCCGGTACGACGGCAGCGGCTCGGCCCGGACGGGGCCGGGTGTGACCTCGGGGTCGGGGAGGTTCGTCGGCAGCGTGGTGGGTACGTTCGGGACCGGTCGAGACGGCATGCGGAGCATTCTGCCGCGCCACGGCCGGGTTGAATGACATCGTTGGGATTCGTCACCTACGATGAGCGCCAGTCGAGAGTCACGAGAGCCGGGGAGAGCCACATGGACGCCGCGAACGCCCGCGAGGTCGCCGCCAGCGGCGGCGCCGCCGAGGAGCTGTCCGAGCGCGACCGCGAGATCCTCAACTTCGAGCGCCAGTGGTGGAAGTACGCCGGGGCCAAGGAGCAGGCCGTCCGGGAGAAGTTCGACATGTCCTCCACGCGCTACTACCAGGTGCTCAACGCGCTGATCGACCGTCCCGAGGCGCTCGCCTTCGACCCGCTGCTCGTGCGTCGGCTGCGCCGGCTGCGCGCCGCCCGCCAGCGCGCCCGCTCGGCCCGGCGCCTCGGCTTCGAGGTCTGAGCCGCCCCATGCTCGGCCGTGACGAGCGCGGCCTCGCGCTCCCCTCCTCGCTCGCGGTGCTCTCGACCGTGGCCGTCGTCGTCGCCGGCGTCGTGTTCTTCACCACCTCCCCGGACGAGAAGCCCGCCGCGCAGGCCCGCCCGGTCGCGACCTCGCCGACCGCCGCGCCCACCTCGACCGCCCCCGAGCCGACGGTCACCGAGGAGCCGGCGAAGAAGCCGCGCAAGGTCAAGAAGAAGCCCGCCGTCCAGCGGGCGAAGGTGTACGTCGAGGTCTACAACAACTCCGGCATCAGCGGCCTGGCCGGCCAGACCGCCACCCGCGCCTCCGACGCGGGCTGGCAGGTGGTCGGCTCCGACAACTGGTACGGCACCATCCCGGCCAGCACGGTCTACTACCCGCCGCGCCTCGAGGCGGCCGCCAGGCTGCTCGGCAAGGACCTGCGCATCAACCGGCTCCGCCCGGCTGTCGCGCCGATGCGGCTCGACCGCCTGACCGTCATCCTCACCGGCTGATCCCGCCCCCACCCCCGCTCCGTGAGGGCGCGGGGGGTGGCAGGGTGACGGGCATGGACCTCTCGGCCCTCCCCGATCCCGTGCGCGCCCGCTACGACGCCCTGCTCGCGGTCGCGGGCTCGACCGTCGTCGGTCTCGACTTCGACGGCACGCTGTCGCCGATCGTCCCCGACCCGGCGCAGGCGCACATCCACCCCGACGGCCCCGACGTGCTCGTCGCACTGGCGACCCAGGTGCGCGCCGTCGCGATCGTCACCGGCCGCCCCGCCCGCCAGGTGGTCGAGCTCGGCCGCCTCGACGAGGTGGCCGACCGGCTGCCCGAGGGGGCGGTGCTGCTCGTGCGCGGGCAGTACGGCCACGAGCGCTGGGACTCCGCCACCCGCGAGTTCCACAGCGCCGACGTCCCGCCGGGTCTCGCCGCGCTGGCGGCGGAGCTGCCCGACCTGCTCGCGGCGGCGGATGCTCGCGACGCGTACGTCGAGGACAAGGGGCTCGCCCTGGCGGTGCACACGCGCCGGTTGCCCGACCCGGGCGAGGCGTTCGCCCGGCTCGAGACCCCGCTGGCGGACGCCGCCGAGCGGCACGGCCTCGCCCTCGAGCCAGGCAAGCTCGTCCTCGAGCTGCGCACGCCCGGCGCCCACAAGGGTCACGCGCTCCGCGAGGTCGTCGCCGGCACCCGTGCCGGCGGCGTGCTGTTCGGCGGCGACGACCTCGGCGACCTCGAGGCGTTCGAGGCGGCCCGCGCCATGCGCGACGAGGGCATGCCGACGCTGCTCGTGTGCTCCGGCTCCGCCGAGGAGCGGGCCCTGGCCGAGATCGCCGACCTCGTCGTGCCCGGGCCGCCCGGGGTGCTGGAGCTGCTCAGGCAGCTCGCCGTCGACGCCGCCGCGCACTGACCACGGGATAGCCGCCGTCGGCCAGCCCGGCCGCGCGCTCGAAGACGTTGTGCGTGCCGGCGTCGCCGCCGCGCAGCCACGACCAGCCGGCCGCGAGCCCGTACATGGGCAGCATCGGCAGGCCCAGGCACGCGGTGTACTGCCAGGTGTGCCGCTCCTCGTGCCGCAGCAGCCGCGGTCGCTCGGCCAGCCACTCCTCGTCGTGCCGGGTCAGCACGACGTTGCCGACCGTGAACGCCGGCGCCTTCGGCAGCCCGAGCCGGTAGCCGGTCGCGAGCAGCAGCCCGCGCGGGCCGCGGACCAGGCGGGCACGACCCGCCACGGCCACGGCCACGCCGACCGCCGTACTCAGGTTGAGGGCGTTGACCGCCTCCTTGACCCGCCAGGACTCCACGGGCCGATTGTGTCGTGAGACGAGGCTGTCTCGGATGCTGGCGTCGATGTGCGCATGTTGAGACGGCTCCCTAGAGTTGTGCCCGCTCATCGAGAGGGGCAGAGGGACACGGCCCTGTGAAGCCCCGGCAACCCGCCGCGACCTCCGGTGCACCACCCGAAACGGTGCCCGGTCCCGGTCCGGCCACGGTGCTAATTCCGTCCCCGGCCGAGAGTCGGCACCGGGGGAAGATGAGAAGGAGGCCTCCTTGAGCACGTCAGTCATCGACCCGGCCACGACGACCGGCAGGACGACCGGCAGGACGACCGCCGGGGAGCACGGCCTCCGGGACGGCGCCTTCGGCAACGCCCGCGCGCTGTCGTGCCGCGAGTGCGGTCACGAGGTCGCGCTCGGCCCGTACTACGCCTGTCCCGAGTGTTTCGGCCCGCTCGAGGTCGCCTACGACTTCCCGACGGTGACCCGCGAGGAGATCGCCGCGGGGCCGCGCAACATCTGGCGCTACAAGGCGCTCCTGCCGGTGCCGACCGACATCGAGGAGAGCCCCAACACCGAGCCCGGGTTCACCCGGCTGCTCAGGGCCGACAACCTCGCCGCCGAGCTCGGCCTCACCAAGCTCTGGGTGAAGGACGACTCCACCAACCCGACCAACTCGTTCAAGGACCGTGTCGTCGCGTGCGCGCTGAGCGCCGCGCGTGAGCTGCACGCGAAGGTCTTCGCCTGCCCCTCGACCGGCAACCTCGCCAACGCCGTGGCGGCCGCGGGCGCCCGGGCCGGGATCAAGACCGTGGTGTTCATCCCGAGCAACCTCGAGAAGCCCAAGCAGGTCAACTCCGCCGTCTACACGTCGAACCTCGTCGCGGTCGACGGCAACTACGACGACGTCAACAAGCTCGCCTCCGAGATCGCCGGCGAGGAGGACGGCTGGGCGTTCGTGAACGTCAACGTGCGGCCGTTCTACGCCGAGGGCTCCAAGACCCTCGGCTTCGAGATCGCCGAGCAGCTCGGCTGGCGGCTGCCGGACCAGATCGTCATCCCGGTCGCGTCGGGCTCGCAGCTGACCAAGGTCGACAAGGCGTTCCAGGAGCTGATCAAGCTCGGGCTCGTCGAGGACAAGCCCTACAAGGTGTTCGGCGCGCAGGCCACCGGCTGCTCGCCGGTCTCGGTCGCCTACAAGTCCGGCGTCGACGCGATCCGCCCGGTGAAGCCGGACACGATCGCCAAGAGCCTGGCCATCGGCAACCCCGCCGACGGCATCTACGTCCTCGACATCTGCCGCCGCACCGGTGGCGCCGTCGAGGACATCACCGACGACGAGGTCCGCCAGGGCATCCTGCTGCTCGCGCGCACGGAGGGGATCTTCACCGAGACCGCCGGCGGAACGACGGTCGGCGTGCTGAAGAAGCTCGTCGAGACCGGGCAGCTCGACCCGGAGCTCGAGACCGTCGTGATCAACACCGGCATGGGCCTGAAGACCCTCGACGCCGTCGCCGACGAGGTCGGTCCCGCGGCGACCATCTCCCCGTCGTACGACGCGTTCGCCGCCACCGGGCTCGCGTGAGCCCGGTCGGTCGCCCTATCGTCGAGCCATCTCGGAACAAGGAGCATCCATGAGCGTCAGCGTCCGCATCCCGACCATCCTGCGCACCTACACCGGCGGCGAGTCCGAGGTGTCCGCCGAGGGCGAGACGCTGGCCGAGGTGATCGACGACCTGGAGGCGAAGTACTCCGGGATCAAGGCGCGGATCCTCGACGACCAGGGCGCGATCCGTCGGTTCGTGAACGTGTACGTCGGCAACGACGACGTCCGCTTCCTCGACAACCTCGAGACCAAGACGCCCGACGGCACGCAGATCTCCATCATCCCCGCGGTCGCCGGCGGCGCCTGACCCTTCGGCCCGTCGGTCAGCGGCCGGGGCCGGTCCGCCACGGCCCGCCCGCCCACGGCGGCGGGCCGTCGTGGGAGTCCTGGGTCCGCCAGGCCTCCTGCTGCTCCTTCTTCCACGCCTTCCAGGCGTCGAGGTGGGCGCGGCGCTCCCGCTGCCAGCGCCCCTTCGCGGCGTCGCGCGCCTTGCCGGGCTTGTGGTGCACCCACGCCGGAGGACCCTGCCCGTCGCCTTGGGCGACGCGGCTCGCGGCCGGCGGCTGCTCGCTCCCGGACGCGGTCATGCTCAGCCCGAGGGGGACGGCGGTCCCGACCACCGCGGTCGCCGCGACGGCGGCGACGGTCACGACCACGCGCTTCATTCGCCCAGTGTGGGGCTGCACGGCCCTGCCCGGAGCCGGATCGTCGGCAAAATCTCCCGCGGCTCCCCCCGGGTGGTCCCGGACGGCGAGGAGTCAGTACTTCAGCGCAGTCGGCGGCGTGTCGCGGCACAACCGACCCCTCACCGGTAGAAACACCCGTATGTACGGGGACCGGCCGGAGCCGATCGAGGCGGCGACGGCGTTCGTGGCGGGGTACGCGCCGGAGGCGTCGGTGGCGTTCCTCGGTGGCAGCGTGCTGACCGACGACGCCACGCCGACCTCCGACCTCGACGTGACGATCGTGCTCGACAAGGGCGTCGTGGTGGCGTCGACGGGGCTGACGGCGCCGTACCGCGACACCCTCGAGCACGAGGGCTGGGTGGTCGAGGCGTTCGTGCACGACCGGGACAGCCTCGAGCACTACATGGCCAAGGACGTCGCGAGACGTCAGCCGACTCTGATGCGGCTGGTCGCCGAGAGCCGGGTGCTGCTCGACCGCGACGGCGTGGCCGGTGGGCTCGTGGCGCGTGCACGCGAGCTGCTCGACGCCGGGCCGCCGCCGTACGACGAGACCGAGCTGGCGATGGCGCGCTATGCGCTGACCGATCTGCTCGACGACATGGCCGGCAGCGACCGGGAGGACGAGCTGGCCTACCTCGCCGGGCTGGTCGTCTCCGAGACCGCCGCGCTCGCGCTGGCGGCCGGCGGTGAGTGGTCCGGCCGCGGCAAGGGGTTGGCGCGGGCGCTCCGCCGGGTGGACCCCGACCTCGCCGAGCGGCTGGTCAACGGGCAGAGACACGTCGTGGTGTACGGCGACACCGCGGTCCTGCATCGGGCCGCCGTCGACGTGCTCATGCGCGTGGGTGGCCCGCTGCTCGTCGGGCACCGGCTGGGTGGGGAGACCGGACCCGCTCGTTAGCCTCGATCCATGGCTGACGTGCTGCTGGCGACCTGTGCCGACCTCCCCGACGGCGAGCCCGGCGGGCAGCTGCTGCTGGACGCGCTGGCCGAGCGCGGGATCGCGGCGCGGTTCGCGGTCTGGGACGACCCGAACGTCGACTGGGAGGTCGCCCGGCTGGTGCTGGTGCGCAGCACCTGGGACTACGACGGCCGCCGGGACGAGTTCCTCGCGTGGTGCCGCAAGGTCGGCGACACGCTGGTGAACTCGGTCGAGGCCATCGCCTGGAACACCGACAAGGCCTACCTCGTCGACCTCGGCCAGACCTCGCTGCCGGTCGTTCCCACCGTCGCGGTCGACGAGGAGGGCGAGATCGGCCCCGCCGTCGCGGCGTTCGCGCCGGCCGTGGTGAAGCCGCGGGTCGGCGCCGGCGGCCGCGGCGTCGTGGTCTTCGACGGCGAGCCGGGCGGGCCGGCGGGCCTCGACGAGTCGCAGATCGAGCGCGGGCCGTGGGTCGTCCAGCCGCTGGTCGCCTCGATCCGCACCGAGGGCGAGACCTCGGTCTTCGTCTTCGGTGGCGACGTCGTCTCGCAGGTGGTCAAGCTGCCGGCGGGCGAGGAGATCCGCGTGCACGAGGAGTTCGGCGGCGCGTCCAAGCCGGTGCCGGTCACGTCCGAGGCGGCGCAGCTGGCGTGCGAGGCGGTGGCGGTCGCGGAGGGGCTGCTCGGCGTCCCGCTGCCCTACGCCCGCGCGGACATGATGCGCCTGGACGACGGCACACTCGCCCTCAGCGAGCTCGAGATCACCGAGCCCGGGCTCTACCTCGACGTGGTGCCGGCCAATGCCTGGTCGTTCGCCGACCTCGTCGTCGACCTGCTCGACGCGACCGCCTGAACCGCCGCGACGACACCGGCGAGGTGCGCGTCGCGCCACCCGCCGACCGCGTCCGCGACGTCGTCGCGCGCCTTCAGGTCGCGCTCGGTGAGCACCACCGAGGGCACCGGGAGCGAGCCGCCGAGCTCGCCGAGCACCCAGCGCAGGTGCAGGTCGGTCATCGTCGCGTGCACCGGCGACCCGGCGGTCACGACCGGGACCACCACGGTCTCCCGGAGGCCGTCGCCGGCCAGCGTGTCGAGGAACAGCTTGAGCAGCCCGGTGTAGGAGCCCTTGTACGCCGGCGTCGCGACCACCAGCACGTGGGCGTCGCCGACCGCGACCTGGACGGACGGGTCGCCGCCGTGGTCGGCCAGCTCGACGATGTCGCCGGCCGTGCCGGTCGGACCGAGCGCGTCGCGCACGAGCGCGACGACGTGCTGGGTCACGCGCGCCGTACGCGAGGAGGGGGCGGGGTTGCCGACCAGGCCCAGCACCTGCAGGGACTCGGTCGTGGCGGGGGACGCGGTGGTGCTCATCGGCTCTCTCTCGTTCGACGACGGGTGCACAATGTCTAGTGAGAGAGTAGACAATAAGCCGGAGGCACGTAAAAGGCCGGGGCGGTGTTGTCACCGCCCCGGCCGAAACCCCGTCGCACCCACGAGGTGTGATCAGGCTATTCCGGGCCTGAAAGGGGGGTCAATGGCCCGGATACACCATCCCGCATGGTCTAGACAGTGACCCGAATTGGGGTAGGGCCACCGCGTGTGGCCGGCCACGAGGTCCCGCCTTGCACTCACAAGGGGCGAGTGCTAAGAATTGGTTAGCACTCTCGCTCTGAGAGTGCCACCGAAGGACCGGACCGATGAGGTCCCTGACGTCGGCGGGAAGGGTCCGCCGGGCCGGTCGGGGATCGTCCGTCGCGGGCATCGCCCGGACCACCACACATCAACGCGTGAGGATTCGCGGGAGCTATGCCGAAGCTTATTGCGTTCAATGAAGAGGCCCGTCGCGGCCTCGAGCGTGGCATGAACACGCTGGCGGACGCCGTCAAGGTGACCCTGGGTCCCAAGGGCCGCAACGTCGTGCTGGAGAAGAAGTGGGGCGCCCCCACCATCACCAACGACGGTGTCTCCATCGCCAAGGAGATCGAGCTCGAGGACCCCTACGAGAAGATCGGCGCCGAGCTGGTCAAGGAGGTCGCCAAGAAGACCGACGACGTCGCCGGTGACGGCACGAC
>NZ_CAMPGZ010000046.1 GCF_946885725.1 uncultured Nocardioides sp. | reverse complement strand
CGCCGCGCCTGGCTCGAGCAGACCCAGTCCGAGGTCCGCCAGGGCTTCCTGACCCAGCTCCAGAAGGGTCAGATCCGCAAGGGTGTCGTCTCCTCGATCGTCAACTTCGGTGCGTTCGTGGACCTCGGCGGCGTCGACGGCCTCGTCCACGTCTCCGAGCTGTCGTGGAAGCACATCGACCACCCGTCCGAGGTCGTCGCCGTGGGCGACGAGGTCACCGTCGAGGTCCTCGACGTCGACATGGACCGCGAGCGTGTCTCCCTGTCGCTGAAGGCGACGCAGGAGGACCCGTGGCAGCACTTCGCCCGCACCCACCAGATCGGCCAGATCGTGCCGGGCAAGGTCACCAAGCTGGTGCCCTTCGGCTCGTTCGTCCGGGTCGAGGAGGGCATCGAGGGCCTGGTGCACATCTCCGAGCTCGCCGAGCGTCACGTCGAGATCCCCGAGCAGGTCGTCCAGGTCAACGACGACGTCATGGTCAAGATCATCGACATCGACCTCGAGCGTCGCCGGATCTCGCTGTCGCTCAAGCAGGCCAACGAGACGGCCGCCGCGACCGACGCCGAGGAGTTCGACCCGACGCTGTACGGCATGACCGCGTCGTACGACGAGCAGGGCAACTACATCTACCCGGAGGGCTTCGACCCGGAGACCGGCGAGTGGCTCGAGGGCTACGACGAGCAGCGCGCGGCCTGGGAGGAGCAGTACGCCAAGGCGCACGCCCGCTGGGAGGCCCACGTCAAGCAGCAGGCCGAGGCCAAGAAGGCCGAGGTCGAGGCCGGCGAGGCGACGTCGTACTCCTCCGACAGCGGCGCCAGCGCTCCGGCGCAGGCCGCCGACGGTGGCTCGCTGGCGTCCGACGAGGCGCTCCAGGCGCTCCGCGAGAAGCTGACCGGCGGGGGCAACTGACCCGCAGCGTCATCCAGCACGACAGCGCCCCGCAGCCAATCGGCTGCGGGGCGCTGTGCTGTCCTGAAGCGACGTGACTGGGGCGCTCAGGCCAGCTTCTGGTAGCGCGGGTCGAACGCGTCCGGAAGGTGGCTGGCGGGGATGCGCGGGTGTCCGACTCCGTCGGAGAAGACCTCGCGCAGCGTGACAACGATCGTGCCGACGATCGCGGCGACGATCAGCGTGGCGGTGATGAGGACGATGATCTCGGTCATGGCAGTAATCATGCTCTGCGTCACATCCTGCCACGAGTGGCAGAAACGACAACCCCCATCGATTTTCTGCCAACTTTGTGGCAGCATGAATTCGTGCTCCAGAACGTGGCCGTGCTGGCCCACCACAACCTCGCTCCGTTCGAGCTCGGCGTGCTCGTCGAGGCCTTCGGGTACGACCGTTCCGACGAGGGACTGCCCGTCATCGACTTCGCCGTCTGTGCCGTCGAGCCCGGCAGCTACTCCACGCAGGGTGGCTTCGGCATCACCGTCGACCACGGTCTCGACCGCCTCGTCGAGGCCGACCTCGTCGGCGTACCCGCCTTCGCCTACGGCACCGAGATGCCCGGCGAGGTGCTCGACGCGCTGCGCGCCGCGCACGACCGCGGCGCCCGCCTCATCTCGGTCTGCTCCGGCGCCTTCGTCCTCGGCGACGCCGGCCTGCTCGACGACCGCGAGTGCACCACGCACTGGATGTACACCGACGAGCTCTCGCACCGCTTCCCGCGCGCCAAGGTCATCCCCGAGGTGCTGTACGTCGACGCCGGCCAGGTGATCACCAGCGCCGGCACCGCCGCGGGGATCGACGCCAGCCTGCACATCCTTCGCCAGGAGTACGGCGCCGCAGCGGCGAGCAGGATCGCGCGGCGCATGGTTGTGCCGCCGCAGCGCGAGGGCGGCCAGGCGCAGTTCATCGCCAAGCCCGTCCCTGACTGTTGCGACGCCGAGACGCTCGGCCCGCTGCTCACGTGGCTCGACGAGCACCTCGACGAGCCGCACACGGTCGACTCGCTTGCCCGCCGCGCGGCAATGTCGCCGCGCACCTTCGCCCGGCGCTTCCGTGACGAGACGGGCACGACGCCGCACGCCTGGATCACCAGCCGGCGTGTGCTGCGCGCCGAGGAGCTGCTGGAGACCACCGACCGCTCGATCGACTGGATCGCCGCCGAGGTCGGGTTCGGCAACGCCGCGACGCTGCGGCACCACTTCACGCGCGCCCGCTCGGTCAGCCCGCAGCAGTACCGCCGCACGTTCAGCGCGGCAGCCAGCTGACCCTGCCGGGACACCGCTCCCGCCGTACCCGATGACCGCCAGGGGAGCGGCCGGTTCGTCGTGCCCTCTTGACGACCGGACCGCCACCTGGCAAAGATGTTTGGTCTAGTCCAATGGTTCACTCATTCTCGGGAGTGTGCTCCATGCGGCGTTCTCGCCTGTTCTCCGTCCTCGCCGCGTCGACCGGTCTGGTCGTCGCGACCCTCGTCTCCACCACTCCGGCCGCCACCGGCGACCCCGCCGGCGGTCACTGCGCCACCGACCCGGCCGCGCCCAAGCGCCAGCTGCGGGCCGACTGGATCGCCAGCGTCGTCAACATCGACTGGCCGTCGCGCCCGGGCCTGCCCGTGGCGCAGCAGAAGGCCGAGCTCGAGCGCTGGTACGACGACGCGGTCGACCGCGGCCTCAACGCGGTGATCGTCCAGGTCCGGCCGACCGCCGACACGTTCTGGCCATCCGACCTCGAGCCGTGGTCGCGCTACCTGACCGGCACGCCCGGCGGGAACCCCGGCTACGACCCGCTGGCGTTCGCGGTCGAGGAGGCGCACGAGCGCAACCTGGAGTTCCACGCCTGGTTCAACCCGTACCGGGTGTCGATGAACACCGACCGCACTCAGCTCGCTCCCGACAGCCCCGCCGCGCAGCACCCTGAGTGGGTGCACGCCTACGGCGGCAAGCTCTACTACGACCCGGGCCTGCCGCAGGTCCGCGAGCTCACCGAGGACGTCATCCTCGAGGCGGTCGAGCGCTACGACGTCGACGGCGTGCACTTCGACGACTACTTCTACCCCTACCCGGTCGCCGGCCAGGAGTTCCCCGACGAGGAGACCTTCGCCGAGCACGGCGACGGCTTCCCGGACACCCCCGAGGGCCTCGCCGACTGGCGCCGGCACAACACGGACCTGCTGATCCAGGAGCTCGACCAGCGGATCCACGACGCCAAGCCGTGGGTGAAGTTCGGCGTCAGCCCGTTCGCCGTCTGGCGCAACGGGTCCACCGACCCCGAGGGCTCCGCGACGCAGGCCGGCGCCGAGACCTACGACGACCTCTATGCCGACACGCGCAAGTGGGTGCGCCAGGAGTGGCTCGACTACATCGCGCCACAGGTCTACTGGAACATCGGCTTCACCGTCGCCGACTACGCCGTCCTCGTTCCGTGGTGGGCCGACCAGGTGCGCGGCACCAACGTGCAGATGTACGTCGGCCAGGCGACGTACAAGGTCGGCACCTCCACCCAGGCACCGCAGTGGATGGACCCCGAGGAGATGAGCAAGCACCTCACGTTCAACCGTGACGTGCCCGAGGTCGACGGCGACATCTACTTCTCCGCCAAGGACGTGCGCGCCGACCGGCTCGACCACTTCGACCTGCTCCAGGCCGAGCACTACGCCCGCCCGGCGCTGCTGCCGGTCACCGACGACGTCCCCGGCCACGCGCCGGTCCCGGTGCGCAAGCTGCGGGCGACCCGCGGCGACGACGGGGTCGCGCTCAGCTGGGACGGCCACGGCACGTCGTACGCCGTCTACCGGGTCGACGGCCCGCGGGTCGGCCGCTGCGACACCGCGGACGCCACGCACCTCGTCGGCACCACCCGTGAGGAGCGCTTCGTGGACGCCAGTGCTCCGTCGGGCACGGCGACCTACGTCGTGACCGCGCTCGACCGCGCCTACCGCGAGAGCAGGCTCGGCCCGCGCGTCACGGTCCGATGAGATGACGCACGGCCGCCCGGTGCTGTACCAATGGTCCATGAGCGCGATCGAGCAGGGGCCGGCACCGGGCAAGCAGCGACAGGTGCGCGAGCGGCTCGAGACCTTGATCGCGGGTCTCGCGCCGGGGGAGCCGCTGCCCGCGGAGCGTGACCTCGCCCGCGAGCTCGGCGTCGCCCGGATGACGCTGCGCCGGGTCGTCGACGGGCTCGTCGAGGAGCAGCGGCTGATCCGCCGCCGCGGCGCCGGCACGTTCGTCGCCGGCGCCAAGGTGACCCAGCGGCTGGCGGCCACGTCGTTCTCCGCCGACATGCGCGCCCGCGGCATGCGCCCCGACAGCCGCACGATCGAGTCGCGCCGCTTCCCCGCCGGGATGATGCTGGCCGGGTTGCTCGACGTGCCCCCGCAGACCGAGGTGCTCTTCGTCCGCCGCTTGCGTCTCGCCGACGACGAGCCGATGGCCGTCGAGGACCTGCACGTGCCGTCGACCGTCGCACCCGGGCTGACGGGGGCGGACCTCGAGGGCCGCTCGTTCTACGACCTGCTCGCCGACAAGTACGGCGACCCGGTGGTGTCGGGCACGCAGACCGTCGAGCCCGCGCTGGTCGGCCAGGACGTCGCGGAGCTGCTGGGCGTCGAGCCCGGCGCGCCGGTGTTCCTGTTCGAGCGCACCTCGCGGGTGCGCAGCGGCGGGGTCGCGGAGTTCGTCCGGTCGACGTACCGCGGCGACCGCTACCGCATCGTCGTCGACATCTTCCCTCCGCAGGGGTCTTGACGCCCGTTCACCGAGCGCCAAGAATGCACCAGAGGTCTTAGACCTTTGGTTCATTCATTCACTCGGCAAGGTGGTGCAGGGATGAGGAAGTTCGTCTCGGGAGCCTCGGTCACGCGCGCGGCACGACGCCGCGGAGTGCTCGGGGCGGGCCTGGCGGCGATGGTGCTGGTGACGGCCGCGTGCGGCGGCGACTCCAGCGGCGGCGAGGAGCTGCAGGACGCCGACTCGGTCTCCGGCGAGGGCAAGACGCTCAGCGTCTGGATCATGGAGGGCACCAACCCCGACCCCGAGCCGTACGTCGAGGAGCTGACCGAGGCCTTCACGGACGAGACCGGCGCCGATCTCGACGTGCAGTTCGTGCCGTGGGCCGACGCCCACGACAAGTTCGTGAAGTCGATCGCGGGTGGCACCACCCCCGACGTGGCCGAGGTCGGCACGACCTGGACCCCGGAGTTCGCCGACGCCGGCGCGCTCGCCGACCTCTCCGACGTGGTCTCCGAGGCGGGGCTCGACGACGACCTGGTCCCGGGGCTGGTCGAAGCGGGCACCGTCGACGGAGGCCTCTACGGCATGCCGTGGTACGCCGGCGTGCGCTCGATCGTCTACCGGACCGACGTGTTCGAGAAGGCCGGCGTCACCCCGCCGACCAGCTGGGACGAGCTCGTCGCCGCCGGCGAGAAGCTCGAGGCCGCGAACCCCGACATGATCACCTTCCCGGTCCCCGGTGACAGCGAGTACGGCGTCTACCCGTTCGTCTGGGGCGCCGGCGGCGAGATCGCCGAGCAGGACGGCGACTCCTGGGCCAGCACGATCGACTCGCCGGAGGCGCAGGAGGGCATCACCTTCTACACCGACCTCGCGAAGAAGCACGGCTTCTCCTCCCCGGCCGCGACGACCTGGGACGAGGCGGACCTCTCCGACGCGTTCTCGCGCGGCGACGTGGCGATGATGATCGCCGGCTCGTGGACGCCCGGCGCGCTGGTCGAGGCCAACCCCGACCTCGAGGGCAAGATCGGGGCGTTCCCGATCCCGGGTCCCGACGGCGGCGTGTCCCCGTCGTTCCTCGGCGGCTCGCACCTCGGCGTCTTCGAGGCGTCGGAGAACAAGGACCTCGCCTGGGCGCTGGTCAAGCTGATGGCCACCGGCGAGATGGCCGACAAGTGGAGCGAGCAGTCCGGCTTCTTCCCGGGCACCGAGACGCTGCTGGCGAAGGTGCAGGAGGCCGACGACCCGGTCGTCGCGCCGTTCGCCACGCAGATGGTCGAGGGCGGCGCGAGCCTCCCGGTGACCCCGAAGTACGGCCAGGTGCAGGGCAAGAAGACCGTCTCCGCCATGCTGCAGTCGATCCTCTCCGGTGACGCCTCCGTCGCCGAGGCGGCCGAGAAGGCGGCCGACGAGATGGACGAGATCTTCCAGCAGGGCTGAGCCCCGGCACAGTCCAGGACCGGCACAGCAGAGGAACCGTGACCAGCCCGACCAGCCCGACCGACGTCCGGACCGGCAGCGCTCCCGCACCCGCGAGCGTTGCCGGTCCGGCGGCGCCGGGCGGTCCCGTCGGCGGGGCCGGACGGGAACGGCGCAACCGGGCCGCCGGCACCGGGCTCACGCCCGGGTGGTTGCCCTGGCTGCTCCAGGTGCCGGCGCTGGTAGTCCTGTTCGGGTTGCTGGTCTACCCGCTCGCGCGGGTCGCGATCCTGTCCGTGCAGGACTTCGGCCTGCGCGAGCTCGTCACCGGCGAGTCCACCTGGGTCGGCCTCGACAACTTCCGCGAGGTGCTCACCGACCCGCTGCTGTGGAAGGTCGCGCTGCCCAACACCGTCGTCTTCGCGGCGGTCAACGTGTTCCTCACCGTCGCGCTCGGCACCGCGGTCGCGCTGCTGCTCGCGCGGCTCGGCCCGTGGGCGCGCGGGGTCCTGACCAGCACGATCATGGTCGCCTGGGCCATGCCCGCGGTGACCGGCACCTACGTGTGGGTCTACCTCTTCGACGCGCGCGACGGCTTCGTCATGCAGACGCTCGGCTCGCTCGGGCTGGTCGACCCGGAGACCACCAACTGGTTCACCGAACGGATCCCGTTCTACGCGATCGCGACCGCCAACGTCGTCCACCACGGGTTCCCGTTCGTCGCGGTCACCGTCCTCGCGGGGCTGATGACCGTGCCGCGGGAGATGCTCGAGGCCGCCTCCCTCGACGGCGCCGGCGCGTGGCGGCGCTTCCGGCACGTCACGATGCCGTTGCTCAAGCCGGTGTTCGCGGTCGTGACGATCCTGTCGACGATCTGGGACTTCAAGGTGTTCACGCAGATCTACCTGATGCCCGGCGGCTCGGGCACCAACCGCGAGGTGCTGAACCTCGGCACCTGGTCCTACATCACCGCCATCTCGCAGAACCGCTACGGGCTCGGCGCCGCCATCGCCGTACTCCTGACTCTGCTGCTGCTCGTCATCACCGCCGTCTACCTCCGCACCCTGTTCCGGCAGGAGGAGCTGTGACGCGCACTCTCTCCAGCCGGGTCTGGCTCGCCATCGGCTTCCTCGCCGTCCTCTGCTTCAGCGTCGGGCCGGTGCTGATCATGCTGTCGACCGCGTTCGACGGCCGCGCCAACGACGGATCGCGCGGGCTGCTGCCGACCGAATGGAGCCTGGAGAACTTCCGCTTCGTGCTCGACGAGGGCGGCTTCGTCACCTACCTGCGCAACTCGCTCGTCGTCGCGCTCGCGACCGTCGTCATCAGCAGCGCGCTCGCCCTGCTCGCGTCGGTGGCGGTCTCGCGCTTCAAGTTCCGGTTCCGCACCTCGGTGCTGATCATGGTGCTGGTCGTGCAGATGGTCCCGCTCGAGGCGCTGGTGATCCCGCTCTTCATCCAGGCGAAGAACCTCGGCATGCTCAACCACCTGTTCGGGCTGGTGGTCGTGTACGTCGCGTTCAGCCTGCCCTTCGCGATCTGGACGCTGCGCGGCTTCGTGTCCGCGATCCCGCGCGAGCTCGAGGAGGCGGCGTACGTCGACGGCGCGACCTGGCCACGGATGTTCTGGTCGATCCTGTTCCCGCTGGTCGCGCCCGGGCTGGTGGCGACGAGCGTGTTCTCGTTCATCACCGCGTGGAACGAGTTCGTCTTCGCGATCACGTTCCTCAACGACCAGGACCAGTACACCGTCGCCGCCGGACTCCGGCAGTTCTTCACCCAGTTCGGCACCGACTGGGGCGCGGTGATGGCCGGCTCCACGCTGATCACGCTGCCGGTCATGATCTTCTTCGTGATCGTGCAGCGGCGGCTCAGCGAGGGGCTCGTCGCCGGGGCGGTGAAGGGATGAGCGACTCCGACCTGCGGCGGCTCGCGCTGTCGGTGCTGCTGCCCGGCTTCGTCGGCACCACGCCGCCGGGCTGGCTGCGGCGTGCCGTCGACGACGGGCTCGCCGGCGTCTGCCTGTTCGGCCAGAACGTCGAGAGCCCCGAGCAGGTCCGCGCGCTGGCCGGCGCGCTTCGTGATGGACGCGACGACCTGCTCGTCGCCTCCGACGAGGAAGGTGGCTCCGTGACCCGGCTCGACGCCGGCCTCGGCTCGCCGTGGCCGGGTGCCGCCACGCTGGGTGCGCTCGACGACGTGCGGTCGACGTACGACGTCGCGCTCGGGCTCGGCCGCCAGGCTCGAGCGTGCGGTGTCGACCTGGTGCTGGCGCCGGTGCTCGACGTGAACTCCGAGCCGGACAACCCGGTGATCGGCGTCCGGTCGTTCGGCGCGAGCACCGAGCTGGTGTCGCGGCACGGCGTCGCGTTCGTGCGCGGGCTGCAGGAGGCCGGCGTCGCCGCCTGCGTGAAGCACTTCCCGGGTCACGGCGCCACCACCGTCGACTCGCACGTCGGGCTCCCGGTCCTCGACGTGTCGCGCGAGGTGTGGGCCGAGCGCGACCTGCAGCCGTTCGCCGCAGCCGTCGACGCAGGTGTCGCGTCGGTGATGACCGCGCACGTCGTCGTGCGCAGCCTCGACCAGCGACCCGCCACCACGAGCGCGCCGGTGCTGGGCATCCTGCGCGACGAGCTCGGCTTCGACGGCTGCATCGTGAGCGACGCCCTCGACATGCGCGCGATCGCCGACGCACCCGGGGGTCGGGCCGCCGGCGCGGTGCAGGCCTTGACTGCGGGCGTCGACCTGCTCTGCGTCGGCAACCCCGTGTTCCCCGACGGCTACGACCCGGAGGCGGTGCTCGAGGAGATCGTCGCCGCGGTCGTCGATGCCGTCCGCGCCGCCACGCTCCCGCGGGAGCGGCTCGAGGACGCCTCCGCCCGGGTCCGCCGCCTCGCCGCCGTACCCACCCGTGAACCACTGCCCCTGCCGAACCGCGCCGACCTGCTCGACCGGGGCGCGGCGGTCGCCGCCCGCGCGCTGACCGTCGTCGGCGACGGCCGGCTCCGCGACGAGGCCGTCGTGGTGGTGCCTCGCCCGGTCACCGGGTACGCCGCCGGCCGCAAGCCGTCCGCGCTCGTCACCGAGCTGCAGCGGCGCCGCCCCGGGTGGCGCGTCGTGGAGCGGCTCGAGGAAGCGGAGCCTGACGACGGCGACGTGCTCGTCGTCGTCGAGGGGGCCGACACCCACGCCCTGGCCCCGGCCGTTGCCGCCGTGCTCGAGCGGCGGCCCGACGCGGTCGTCGTGCACGGCGGACTGCGCCGCGACGACGAGGGCACGACCTGGGGCACCCGCACGGTCCACACCCACGGCACCGGCGCCGCCACTGCGGTGGCCGCTGTCAACGTCCTGCTCGGGGAGGAATCCAAGTGATCGTCGGCGTCGACCTCGGCAAGACCGGCTGCCGCGCCGTCCGCACCGACACGGGGCGGACGGCGGAGGGACCGGGCGCACCCGGACACGCGGACCCCGGCGGCGTCGACCGCGCGGAGGAGGCGGTCCGGCACGTGCTCGACGCTCTCGGCATGGACGGGACCGCCGAGCTCGCCGTCGGTGCCGCCGGCGCCGAGGCCGCCCGCGAGGAGGCCGCCGAGCTGGCCCGCCGGGTCGCCGCGGCGTACCCGGGCAGCTCCGCCGCCGTCACCTCCGACTCCGTCACCGCGCACGCGGGCGCCCTCGGCGGATCCCCGGGCACCGTGCTGGCCGTCGGCACCGGCTCCGTCGCACTCGCCCTCGGTCCCGACGGCCGCCGTCGCCAGGTCGACGGCTGGGGGCCCTGGCTGGGCGACGACGGCAGCGGCGCCTGGATCGGCCGCGAGGCGCTGCGCGCCGTGCTGGCCGCGCGGGAGGGGAGGGCGCCCGCCACCGCCCTCACCGACGCCGCGGTCGAGCGCTTCGGCGACCTCGACCTCCTGCCGCGGCGGATCCACGAGTCCGGCAGCGTCGCCAGCGCGACCGGCGCGTTCACTCCCGACGTGGTCGCACTCGCCGAGGCCGGCGACGACGCCGCCACCCTGATCCTCGACCGGGCGGTCGCGCACTGGGTCGCCCAGGTGCGTGCCGGCGCCGACGCGGTCGGCGAGCCGCGGGTCGCCGTCGTCGGGGGACTGGCCGCGGTGCCTGCGCTGCGCAGCCGGTTCGAGTCGCTGCTGCCCGCCGACCTCGAGCTCGTGCGCGACCCGGGCAGCCCGCTGGACGGCGCCGTCCTGGTCGCGCGCAGCCACGACCTGCCGCACGAGCCGTCGGTCCACCGCGCCACGGCCGTGGTCGCCGCCCCCGCCGCAGGCAACGACGTCGACGCCCTGGCCACCGAGCAGGTCCGCGCCGACCTGCACGACCTCGACACCCGCACCCCGGAGGAGGTCGTCGGCGTGCTGCTCGAGGCGGAGGCCACCGTCCCGGCCGCGCTCGCCGCCGCCCGCCCGGCCCTCGCCGAGGCGGTCCGGCTCGCGGGGCAGGCGCTCGACCGCGGCGGCCGCCTGCTGTACGTCGGTGCCGGGACGCCCGGCCGGCTCGCCGCCCTGGACGCGGCGGAGTGCCCGCCGACGTTCGGCACCTCCCCTGACACGGTCGTCGCTGTGCTCGCCGGCGGCCGCGACGCCGATCGCACCGCCGTCGAGGGCGCCGAGGACGACGCGACGGCGGGCGAGAAGGACATCCTGGCGCTCAACCCCGGCCCCGACGACGTGGTCGTGGGGATCACCGCCTCCGGCCGGACGCCGTACGTCCTCGCCGCCGTCGAGACCGCCCGCCGCTGCGGCGCCGCCACGGTCGCGATCGTCAACAACGCCGGCAGTGCGGTCGCCGCGGCCGCCGACGTCGCGGTGGAGCTGCGCACCGGGCCCGAGGTGCTCTCCGGCTCGACACGGCTGAAGTCCGGCACCGCCCAGAAGATCGCCCTCAACGTCATCTCGACCGGCGCGATGGTCGCGCACGGCAAGACCTATGGCGCCTGGATGGTCGACGTCGTGGCCTCCAACGAGAAGCTCCGCCGCCGGGCCCGCCGCATCCTCCGCGAGGCCACCGGCGCCGACGACGCCACCGCCCTGCGGATGCTCGAGGCGGCAGGCTGGCGCACCAAGCCCGCGCTCGTCGCGCTGCTCGCCGGCGTCGACGTGGCGGCGGCCAAGGAGGCGCTGGCGGCGCACGGCGACCGGGTCCGCCCGGCACTCGAGGCGCTGCGAGGTGGTGCGTCGTGATCGTCGTGTCCGTTGCCTCCGGCACGTCCGTGGATGGCCTCGACGTCGGCGTCGTCGACCTGACCCTCGACGGCGACTGCGTGACCGCCGAGGTGCTCGACAGCCGCACCGAGCCGTGGCCCGACGGGCTGCGCGAGCGCCTGCTCGCCCTGCTCCCGCCGGCCGGCGCCACCGCCGCCGAGCTGTGCGCGCTCGACACCGCCGTCGGCCAGGCCGTCGGTGCTGTCGCGACCGCCGCGGCCGAGCGCGCCGGCGGAGCCGACCTCGTCGTCTCGCCCGGCCAGACCGTGCACCACGAGATCGAGGGCGACCGCTGCCTCGGCACGCTGCAGATCGGCCAGCCCGCCTGGGTCGCCGAGGCGACCGGTCTCCCGGTCGTCTCCGACCTGCGCACCCGCGACGTCGCCGCCGGCGGCCACGGCGCACCGTTGGCCGGGGTCCTCGACACTCTGTGGCTGGCCGGCGGCTCGGGCCCGCGGGTCGCGCTCAACCTCGGCGGCATCGCCAACGTCACGGTCGTGCGGTCCGACGGCACGTCGCTCGCCTGGGACACCGGTCCGGCCAACTGTCTGCTCGACGTCGCCGCGTCGCGCGCGAGCGGCGGCGAGCTGTCGTACGACGTCGACGGCGCGCTCGCCTCCCGCGGCCGCGTGCTGCCCGACCTGCTGAACCGCCTGCTCGCGCACCCGCACTACGCGCTGACGCCGCCGGTGTCGACCGGCCGCGAGACGTTCTCGGCCGAGTACCTCGACCGCATGGTCGGCCCCGAACCCGCATGGGAGGACGTCGCCGCGACGCTCGTCGAGCTCACCGCCCGGACCGTGACCGACGCGCTCGCGCCGTACGACGTGACCGAGATGGTCGTCTCGGGCGGCGGCGCCCGCAACCCCGCGGTCATGGCGGCGCTGGCTCGGCACCTGCCCGCGCCGGTGCGCACCAGCGACGAGCTGGGCCTCCCCGTCGACGGCAAGGAGGCGGTGCTGTGGGCGTTGCTCGGCTTCCTCACCTGGTACGGCGTACCCGTCACCACCGACTCCGCCCGCTCGCCGCGCGTGCTCGGCCGGATCAGCCCGGGCGCCGGCCCTCTGGTCCTGCCCACGCCCGCCGACGCGCCCACCCGGCTGCGCGTGCGGCCCGGCCACGACCTCATCACGGAGGCCTGCTCAGCATGAACGACCGCCAGCCCCGCCGCCTCGGCGTCGCCGCCGCGCTCGTCGACGGAGCCCTTCTGCCCGGGGACGTCGAGATCACCGGCGGCACCGTCAGCGCCGTCGGACTGCCGGCTGCCGGCCGCAGCAGGATCGCGGCCCCCGGCTTGCTGGACCTCCAGGTCAACGGCTTCGCCGAGGTCGACGTGATGGCCGCGGACCTCGACGGGATCCGCCGGATCAGCGCGGCGCTCACCGACCACGGCGTCACCGCCTGGCTGCCGACGCTGATCACCGCCCCGGCCGAGCACACCCGACGCGCCCTCGGCGTGCTTGCGGAGGCCATGGCCGAGGGCACGCCCGGTGCGCAGGTGCTCGGCGTACACCTCGAGGGGCCGTACCTCAGCCCGCAGCGCCTCGGCACCCACCCGGCCGAGCACCGCCGCGACCCCGACCTCGACGAGGTCGAGGCCTGGCGCGGGCTCGCGCCGATCGCGGCGGTCACCCTCGCGCCCGAGCTGCCCGGCGCGCTGGAACTGGTCGAGAAGCTCAGCGCCGACGGCGTCCTGGTCTCGCTCGGCCACTCCGACGCCACCAACGAGCAGGCCCACGCCGGCTTCGACGCCGGGTCCCGCAGCGCGACCCACCTCTTCAACGCGATGAGTCCGCTGCGGCACCGCGACCCCGGCCTCCCCGGCGCCGCCCTCGCCCGCCCCGACGTCACCGTCCAGCTGATCGTCGACGGTCACCACCTCGCCGACGACGTCGTCCGCCTCGTCTGGTCCGCCGCCCGCGGCCGGGTCGTGCTGGTCACCGACGCCACCGAGGCGGCCGCGCGCGAGGAGGGCGAGTACGAGATCGCCGGCGTCCCGGTCGAGGTCCGCGCCGGCGCCGTCCGCAACGCCACCGGCGTCCTGGCCGGCAGCGCGCTCACGCTCGACGCGGCCGTCCGCAACGCCGTCGCGCTCGGCCTCGACCTCGCCGAGGTGCTCACCGCCGTCACCGCCACGCCGGCCCGGCTCATCGGCCGCACCGACCTCGGTGTCCTCGCGCCCGGCTCCCGCGCCGACCTGGTCGTCCTTGAGGACGACCTCACCGTCGCGGCGACCTACGTCGGAGGGGAGCAGGTCCGATGACCACCCACCTCGAGCGTGAGATCAACGAGCAGCCGGAGGTCGCCGCCCGGCTCCTCGACCGGCTGCTGACGCAGCTCGCCGACCTGCGCGGGCACCTCACCTCGCGCGGCGCCGAGGGCGTCTACCTCGTGGCGCGCGGCTCGTCGGACAACGCGGCGCGCTACGCGCAGTACCTCTGGCCGGTCCGCGCCGGCGTCACCGTGACGCTGGCGACGCCCTCGCTCGCCACCGTGTACGACGTACCTCCCGACCTTCGCCACCAGGCGGTCGTCGCGGTCTCCCAGTCCGGCCGGTCGCCGGACGTCGTGGCCGTCGTGGAGCAGGCGCGTGAGGCCGGCCGACCGACCCTGGCGATCACCACCGACCCGGCCTCGCCGCTAGCCGAGGCCGCCGAGGTGGTCGTCGACCTCGCCGCCGGCCGGGAGCGGTCGGTGGCCGCCACCAAGACCTACACCGCCTCGTTGCTCGCCCTCGCGGTCCTCGGCGTGGCGCTGCAGGACGGCGGGACCGGCGCCGACGACCTGCGCCGGGTGCCTGACGCGCTGGCCGAGGCGATCTCGGGCACGAGCGGCACCGACGAGGCGGCGCAGGCGCTGGCGCGCGCCGACCGGGCGGTCGCGGTCGGCCGCGGTCTCAACCTGGCCACCGCGCACGAGACGGCGCTGAAAGTCACCGAGCTCACCGGCACGCTGGTCGCGCCGTACTCACCCGCCGATCTCATGCACGGCCCCGTGGCCGCCGTCGGGCGCGACGTACCTGCCCTCCTCGTCGCGCCCGACGAGCCCGCGACCGCGAGCGTGCTGGAGGCGTTGCCCGAGCTCGAGCGTCGCGGTGCACCCGTCGTCGTCCTCGGCCGGGACGGGCCGGCGCTGCCGGACTGGCTGACTCCGCTGGCCGCGATCGTGCCCGGGCAGCTGCTGGCCTGGCGGGTGGCCGAGATGCGCGGCGTCGACGTGGACAACCCCGGCGACCTCTCGAAGGTGACGCTCACCCGCTGAGCCCGGCTCCAAAGGGGCTGCCACACTGGCCGCCATGCGCGTCGGACTGACCGGGGGAGTGGCCTCGGGCAAGAGCACGGTCTCCGCGATCCTCGCCGAGCTCGGCGCCGTCGTGATCGACGCCGACCTGCTCGCCCGCGAGGTCGTCGCCCCGGGGACCGAGGGACTGGCCGCGGTCGTCGAGGCGTTCGGCAAGGGCGTGCTCGCCCCCGACGGCTCGTTGGACCGGCCGGCGCTCGGCGCGATCGTCTTCGGCGACGAGGACAAGCGGCGCACGCTCGAGGCGATCATCCACCCGCGCGTGCGGGCGCGCGGCCGCGAGCTCGAGGCGGCCGCGCCGCCCGGCGCGGTCGTCGTCCACGACATCCCGCTGCTGGTGGAGACCGGCCAGCCCAAGAGCTTCGACGCCGTGGTCGTCGTCGACGTGCCGGTCGAGACCCAGGTCGAGCGGATGGTGGACCTGCGCGGGATGACCCGCGAGGACGCCGAGGCCCGCATCCGCGCACAGGCCACCCGCGAACAGCGCCTCGCCGCCGCGACGTACGTCATCGACAACACCGGAACGCTCGAAGACCTCCGTGCTCGGGTCACGGAGGTCTTCGAAGAGCTCAGCGCCCGCTCGGGGGAAGACGGGCGCTGAGGATCATGGGGCCGTCGCCGGGACGGCCCGGCTCAGGCGGCGAGGTCGGGGTCGGCCAGCTCGCGCAGCTTCTGCAGCGCCTCCCGCTCGAGCTGGCGAACCCGCTCGGCGGAGATGCCGTGCTTGGCGCCGATGTCGGCGAGCTTGTGCTGCCGGCCGTCGACCAGGCCGTAGCGCGAGCGGATGATGTCCGCCGCGCGGTCGTCGAGCAGCTCGACCAGGTGGCTGAGCCGGTCGCGTGACTCGACGTCGAGGAACGTGCTGTCCGGCCCGGGGGCGGTCTCCTGCGCGATCAGGTCGCCCAGCGAGGTGTCGCCGTCCTCGTCAACCGGGGTGTCCAGGCTGACGTGTTCGCGGCCCCAGCTGAGCAGGTCGACCACGCGGTCGAGCTCGATGCCGAGCTCGTCGGCGATCTCCTGCGGCTCCGGCTCGCGGCCGAGCTGGCGCTCCAGGGTGCGGCGCGCGGCGCCGACCTGGTTGAGCTCCTCGACCACGTGCACGGGCAGCCGGACCACACGGGCCTGCTGCGCGATGCCGCGGGTGATGGCCTGACGCACCCACCAGGTGGCGTACGTCGAGAACTTGAAGCCCTTGCGGTAGTCGAACTTCTCGACCGCACGGATCAGGCCGGTGTTGCCCTCCTGGACCAGGTCGAGCATCGGCATCTGGCTGCGGCCGTACTTGCGGGCGATGGACACCACGAGACGCAGGTTGGCCTCGATGAAGCGCTGGACGGCCCGCTCACCCTCCTCGACGAGCCACTCGAGCTCCTCCTGGGTGGCGTACTTCGGAGCACCGCCCTTCTTGCGCCCGACTCGACCCTCCTCGAGCAGGTGCTTGGCGAACAGCCCGGCCTCGATGGCCTTGGCCAGCTCCACCTCGGTGACCGCGTCGAGCAGCGGCGTACGCGCGATCTCGTCGAGGTACAGCCCGACGCTGTCGCGCCCCTCGATCTCGCGTGTGTGCGTGCGACTCGTTGCCACGTGCGCTCCCTTCACAGTGCCCCAGAGGCTCCGGCGTACCCGCCGGTAGCCCTCGTACTCATCCCAACGGGCGAAGGCCTCGCGGAATTCCTGAGTACGCGTGAATCCCGGGGCCGCCGCCGAGTGCCGTGATGGCTCCCTTGCCCCGTACGACGAACGGCAGTCCTGGGAAGTTGCGGCCCGCGCGAGAACTCAGGGACTTCTCAGGGAGGAGAGTGCCCCGCGGCGGGCGGGGTCATGCAGTATCGGCGAGCCCGAACCGGTCGAGCATCCAGGCCAGCGTGAACGCCCGGTCCTTCCAGTCGTTGTAGCGGCCCGAGACACCGCCGTGACCTGCGGTCATCTGGGTGCGCAGCAGGATGTCCTCGGGGTTGGTGGCGACCTCGCGCAACCGGGCGACCCACTTGGCCGGCTCCACGTACAGCACGCGGGTGTCGTGCAACGACGTCTCCACCAGCATCGGCGGGTAGCGGCGAGGCGCGACGTTCTCGTAAGGGGAGTAGGACTTCATGTAGGCGTAGACCTCGGGGTCCTCGAGCGGGTTGCCCCACTCCTCCCACTCCACGACCGTCAGCGGCAGGGACGGGTCGAGCATCGACGTGAGCGGGTCCACGAACGGCACCCCGGCGGAGATCCCCGCGAACAGGTCGGGAGCGAGGTTGGCCACCGCGCCCATCAGCAGCCCGCCGGCGCTGGCACCCTCGGCGACCAGCCGGTCGGTGGACGTCCAACCGTCGGCGACCAGGTGCTCGGCGCAGGCGATGAAGTCGGTGAAGGTGTTCTTCTTCTTGAGCAGCTTGCCCTCGTCGTACCAGCGCCGCCCCATCTCGCCGCCGCCCCGCACGTGCGCGATCGCGAAGCCGACGCCGCGGTCGAGCAAGGACAGCCGGGCGATGCGGAAGTAGGGGTCGATCGAGTCCTCGTAGGACCCGTAGCCGTAGAGCAGGAACGGAGTGCTGCCGTCGCGCGGGGCACCGGCCGGGACGACCAGCGAGATCGGGACCCGGGTGCCGTCGGAGGCGGTGGCCCAGGTGCGGTGCTGCTCGTAGTGCGAGGGGTCGAACGGGCCGCGCTCGGGGTGAGGCAGGACCGGCGTCTCCTTGCGCAGGTGCAGCGTGCGCGTGCGTACGTCGAAGTCGTAGACCGCCGGCGGGGTGGCCATCGTCGTGTAGCCCAGGCGGATCGTCGGCTGGGAGAACTCCGGGTTGCCACCGGCGCCGACGGTGTAGACGGGGTCCTCGAACCGGATCAGGTAGTCGTCGCCCAGGCCGCCCGGGGCGGCGTCGTCGAGCTCGATCACGCGCAGCTGGGTGAGACCGTCGCTGCGCTGGCTGATCACGAGGTGGCCGGCGAACGCGTCGACGTCCTCGAGCCGGATCGCCGGGTCGTGCGGCAGCACCGGCTCCCACTGCTCGTGCGACGTGGCGTCGAACGGCGCCTTGGCCAGCGCGTAGTTCTCCGCGCCGTCGTTGTGCAGCACCAGCAGGCAGTCCTCGCCGCCGATGACGGCGTGCTCGACGCCGTACTCCACGCCTTGGCGGCGCGGCGCGACCACCCGGAACTCACCGGTCGGGTCGGCAGCGTCGAGCACGCGGTACTCGCTCGTGGTCTTGGAGCCGGAGCCGATCACGATCAGCCGGTCGCTGCGGGTGCGGCCGACCGACGTCCAGAACCTCTCGTCGGTCTCGTGGTGCACGACCACGTCGTCGCTGACGGGGGTGCCGAGCACGTGCCGCCAGACCTTGTCGGGGCGCCACGACTCGTCGACGGTCGTGTAGAACAGGGTGGTGCCGGCGAGGTCCCAGGTCGCGCCGCCGAGCGTGCCGGGCACCTGGTCGGGCAGCAGCTCGCCGGTGCGGAGGTCCTTCACCTGGAGCAGGAACCGCTCGTCGCCGACGGTGTCGGTGCTGAACGCGAGCAGGTTGCCGTCGGGGCTGATGGACGCGGTGCCGAGGGAGAAGAAGTCGTGGCCCTCGGCGAGCTCGTTGGCGTCGAGCAGCACCTCCTCGCCGGGTACGTCGATGTCGGCGGAGAGCTCGGGCGGGGTCCAGTCGTCGGCCCCCTCGATCGGGCAGCGGCAGCTGACGCCGTACTGCTTGCCCTCGAAGGAGCGGCCGTAGTACCAGTAACCGCCGATCCGCGACGGCACCGACAGGTCGGTCTCCTGGGTGCGGGCCTTGATCTCGCCGAAGATCGCCTCGCGCAGGCCCTCGAGGTGCGCGGTGCGCTTTTCGGTGTAGGCGTTCTCCGCCTCCAGGTAGGCGATCGTGTCGGGGGAGTGCTTGTCGCGCAGCCACTCGTAGTCGTCGATGAAGGTGTCGCCGTGGTGGGTGCGCTTCGTGGGCACCTTCTTCGCGACCGGGTAGTCAGGCATGCGCAGAACCTAACCGGCGGCCGGGTGCCAGGCCCGCATCCATCGCCGTTCTCGTCCACAGGCGAGGCTCGTTCCTGTGCAGAACGTGTGCACAAACCTCGTTTGGCTGTGGGTATCTGGTCGCCCCCTGGGGACGACACGCCGACTGTCGAAAATTGTCGAAACTCCTTGTGGCAAAGGGGTTGTGCGGCACTCGCGGGTGCCGTAGAAATCTCTCACGCCCTCCCGACAGGGAAGGCGGATCGGCAGGAACGAAGGTCCTTCAGAGGTGGGGAAACCCGCCTCCGGCAGTCGGTGACGCGGCTGGCGGGACCGGAGGGCCCGCTCGATCGAACGGGCAACGTCACCTTGCTTCGGCGAGACGCTCGTTCACCCGCGGGGCCCTTTGGAACTCATACTTCCGAAGGGCCCCGCTCCTGCGTCACCGGGTGGTCGAGCTTGTCGAGACCACTGGCCGGGTGGTCGAGCTCGGTCTCCGGGTGGTCGAGCCCGTCGAGACCACCGACGGGCAGGATCGACCGCGGCGCCAGTGCCGGGTCGTCGACGAAGAACGTCCGCACCGGCCCCGGCGACGTCTGCGCGGTCTCGAACCGCACCGTGACCCGGCCGCGGCCTGAGCCCCACACCCAGCCCGGCCCGTGCTCCTCGTGCACGACGTCCTGGCCCGGTGACCAGCGCCGGTCGCGACCCAGCCGGGAGAAATCGACCTCGGGCACCTCGTCCGGCTCGTCCGCACCGTCGTCGCTCGTCGCAGCCCCTCCGATCTCGAACAGGTCCTCCTGGATCCAGTCCGCCAGCCCGGACACGCCGACGCCCAGCAGGCGTACGCCGCCGGACGTGTCGACCTCGGAGAGCAGGGACCGGGCCAGCCGAGACACCGTCCTGGTGCTGTCGGTCGGGGACGGCAGCGTCGTCGAGCGGGTGTGCGTGCTGAAGTCGTGCAGCCGCACCTTGAGCGTCACGGTCCGCCCGGACAGCCGCGCCTTGCGCAGCCGCTCGGTGACCCGCGTGGCGTAGCGGTCGATGAGCGCCTCGAGCAGCCGCCGGTCCACCAGGTCGGTGTCGTAGGTGTCCTCGACGCTGACCGACTTCGCCTCCCGCTCGGCCACGACCGGCCGGTCGTCCTGGGCCCGGCACAGGTAGTACAGCGACGTCCCGTGCGCCTGCCCGACCAGCCGCACCAGCTCGTCCTGCGAGACCGCTTGGAGGTCGGCGACCGTGTGCACGCCGACCCGGCGCAGCCGCTCGGTGGTAGCGGGCCCGACGCCGGGGATCACCGACACCTTCATCGGGCGGATCAGCTCCTGCTCGGTGCCCGGTGCGACCACCACCAGCCCGTCGGGCTTGTCGAGGTCGCTGGCCACCTTGGCCATGAACTTCGACGTCGCCACGCCCACCGACCCGGTCAGCCCGCCGGTCACCTCGCGCACGCCGTCCTTGAGCTCCTGCGCGATCGCGGTGACGCCGGCGACCGAGAAGTCGGTGTGCCGCGACGCCGCCAGGTCGACGAACGCCTCGTCCAGGGAGAGCGGCTCCACCAGCGGCGACAGCTCCCGCAGCAGCCCCATGACCTGCCGGCTCGCCAGCCGGTAGGCGTCGAACCGCCCGCTGAGGTACGCCGCGTGCGGGCAGCGCGCCCGCGCCTCCTGTGTCGACATCGCCGAGCGCACGCCGTACACCCGGGCCTCGTACGACGCCGTCGACACCACGCCCCGGCCGCCGACACCGCCGACCACGACCGGCTTGCCACGCAGCGACGGCTTGTCGCGCTGCTCCACCGCGGCGAAGAACGCGTCGAGGTCGACGTGCAGGATCGTCGGCTCCGCGCGGGGCCTGGGGGGACGCACGGGCCCCATCATGCAACGCACCACCCCCGGGAACCGGCACCGCTCCCGACCGCCCGGCGGGCCGGGTTCCGTCCCCATCCGGTCGTCGGCGGGCCTCGTCCCCAGCCCGCCCGTCGGCGTCGCCGGGCCGTCACCGCTTCGGCGCAGAGTCGGCCCATGAGCGCACCCGTCTCCCGCACCATCCGGGCAACGAGCCCCACCGACCTGCTCGCGATGGTCCCGTACCTCCTCGGCTTCCACCCCGACCGGTCCGTCGTGATGCTGACGCTCGGCCGCGCCCGCACACCGGTCCACGCCCGGCAGGACCTGCCCGACGGCCTCGACGACCCCGAGGAGCTGTCGGCGCTGGTCGCCGAGCTCGTGGGCGTCGCCCGGCGGTCGGGGGTCAGCCGGGTCGCGGTGGTGGCCTACTCCGACGACCCCGCCGTCGCCGACCCGGTCAGCCGCGCCCTCGTCGAGGCGCTGGTGGCCGCGGGGATCGACGTCGCCGTCGCGCTGCGTGCCGACGGCCGGCGCTGGCACTGCCTGCCGGACGAGGCCGGCCGCTGCGACTGCCCCCGCCCGTGCCCTCCCGGGGGAACGCCCTACGACCTCACCCGCCATCCGCTGACCCTCGAGGCAGTGGTCGAGGGCCGCGTCGTGCACCCGAGCCGCGACGCGCTCCGCGAGTCGCTGCTCGCCTACGACCTGCTCGAGGTCCAGCGGGTCGCGGCCGCCGTCGAGATGGCGGGGGACCGGCTGGTGGCGGCCTGCGAGTCGCCCTTCGACCGCACCGCGCCGCTCGACCCGGCCCGCGGCCGGGCGTATCTCGTCGCCGAGGGCCGCTGGGTGCAGCACCGCGTCCGCCGCTTCATCGCGGACGGACTCCGCCTCGACGACCACGACGTCGGGCGGCTGCTGGTCGCCGTCGCGGCGATCGAGGTCCGTGACGTCGCGTGGGCCGAGATCAGTCACGACGACGCTCCGCGCCACGTCGACCTCTGGCGCGACGTCGTCCGCCGCGCCCCGTGGGAGACCCGGGCGGCGCCGGCGTGCCTGCTCGCGTTCGCAGCCTGGCTCTCCGGCGACGGCGCGCTGGCGTCCTGCGCGCTCGACCTCTGCCAGGACGCCGAGCCCGGCTACTCGATGGCGGGCGTGCTGACCCAGGCGCTGGCAGCCGGTCTTCCGCCCGACTCCTGGCGGCCGATGCCGCGCGACGCCCTCACCCTGTTCCGGGACGGCGCATGACGCCGCGATGGTCAATCCGGATGAGTGCCCTCCGGTGGGTTCGGGCACTACTGTCTCGCCATGGGCGAAGAGGTCGCACAACAGGAGTTCTCACGCGAGGACCGCACCCGTTACCGCGAGAAGGTGCGGCGCTGCCTCGACGTGTTCGCCCGCATGCTCCGGGAGTCGCGGTTCGACGCCGACTACCCGATGACCGGGCTGGAGATCGAGCTCAACCTGGTCGACGACAAGGGCGACCCGGCACTGAAGAACCTCGAGGCGCTGGAGAAGATCGCCGACCCGGACTTCCAGACCGAGCTCGGCCAGTTCAACCTCGAGATCAACGTTCCTCCCAAGCAGCTCAAGGACCGCGGGTTCACCGACTTCGAGGAGGGAGTGCGGCGCAGCCTCAACGACGCCGACGGCAAGGCCTCGGAGGTCGGCGCGCACCTGGTGATGATCGGCATCCTGCCGACCCTCTCCGCCGGCCACATGAGCCCCGACTCGCTGAGCCCCAACCCGCGCTACCAGCTGCTCAGCGACCAGATCCTGGCCTCGCGCGGCGAGGACATCGTGATCGACATCGGCGGTCCCGAGCGCCTCCGCACCACCTCGGACTCGATCATCCCGGAGGCCGCCTGCACCAGCACCCAGCTGCACATCCAGGTGAGCCCCGAGGACTTCGCCGCCTACTGGAACGCCTCCCAGGCGATCTCCGGCGTGCAGCTCGCGATCGGCGCCAACTCACCGTTCCTGCTGGGCCGGGAGCTCTGGCGGGAGACCCGGATCGCGCTGTTCGAGCAGGCCACCGACACCCGCAGCGAGGAGCTGAAGACCCAAGGCGTCCGGCCGCGCGTGTGGTTCGGCGAGCGCTGGATCACCTCGATCTTCGACCTGTTCGAGGAGAACGTCCGCTACTTCCCGGCGCTGCTCCCG
>NZ_CAMPGZ010000045.1 GCF_946885725.1 uncultured Nocardioides sp. | reverse complement strand
CTCGGCGTTGATCTCGGTGATCGTCGCGTGAAGCGTGGCGAACGGGCCGTCGACCACCATGACCGAGTCGGACACGTCGAAGTCGGCGACCTCGACCTTCTTCTTGGTCGCGGTGGCACCGGCCGCCGCACCCTGCTCGGGAGCCGCAGCCTCGGCTTCGGCGACCACGGCGGGCGCGAGCATGCTCTCGACCTCTTCGAGACTCAGCGGCACCGGCTGGTGGCTGTGCCCGACGAAGCCGGTCACCGACGGGGTGTGGCGCACGGCCGCCCAGGACTCGTCGGTCAGGTCCATCCGGACCAGGACGTAGCCGGGGAGCACGGTGCGCTTGACCAGCTTGCGCTGGCCGTTCTTGATCTCCGCGACCTCCTCGGTCGGGACGATCACCTCGTGGATGTAGTCCTCCATGTTGAGGGAGGTGATCCGGTTCTCGAGGTTGGCCTTCACCCGGTTCTCCATGCCGGAGTAGGTGTGCACCACGAACCAGTCGCCGGGCTTGGAGCGCAGCGACTCGCGGAACTCCTCGAGCGGGTCCTTGACCGGCGCGTCGCCGGACTCGTCGTCCTGGGCAGCGGCCCCGGCGGTCTCCTCGGCGGGCTCGCCAACCGCCTCGCTGGTCGCCTCGGGCGTCTCGGCAGCGGCCTCGTCGATCGGCTCGACGGGGGCCTCAGCGGCCTCAGCGCCCTCAGCGGCCTCGTCCGTGGGGGTCTCGTCCGTGGGGGTCTCGGCCGACTCCTCGGAGCCGAGGTCGGCGTCGCTCGCGGCGGGGGTCTCCGGCTCGGCCGGAGCGTCGCCAGGCACCTCCGTCCCCAGATCCGCGGTCGGGTCAGCGGTCGGGATCTCGTCCGACGGGGCCTCGTTCGCCGGAGCGTCGGGGTCCGGCTGGGCGTCGTACGACTGCGACACGGTTATCGATTCACCTTCACTGTTGAAGAACTACGGGGTTGCCCGGCGGCCGGGCCGGTCAGCCGAAGACGGCGAAGACCAGCTTTCCGAAACCCAGGTCGAGCAGGGACACGAGCGTCATGACCACGGCCACGAAGACCAGGACCACGATGAAGTACGTGACCAGCTGCTCCTGGGTCGGCCAGACGACCTTGCGGAGCTCGGCGACGACCTGCCGGTAGAACGTGGCGGGGCTGGTGCGACGGTCGCGCGACTGGCTCCCGCCAGACGTCGACACCGAACGGCTGTCCGCCACTGTTCTGCCTCTCACTCGACTGCTACTCGATCACAGGCCGCGTCCTCCGCGACTCCGCTCCTCGCAGGGCACGAGGGACTTGAACCCCCAACCTTCGGTTTTGGAGACCGATGCTCTGCCAGTTGAGCTAGTGCCCTACGGGGTCCTCATCCGTGCCGCCCTGTCCACCTTTGGCCCGCTTCGTGGCGCGCCGGTAGGGCGCAAACCGCGGATCGTGGGCATGACAGTCAAGGGTGAGATCCACCAACGGTGAAGTGTACGGGGAAGGCCGAAGGGAAGTCGAACCGAGCGGACTGCTCCGGCGCTGACCACCGGTCAGAACCCGGGTGCCGCTCCGGAGGCCAGGGTGGAACGATAGGCGGCATGAGCGCTCCGACCGACGCCGCCCCCACCGCCCGCCGCCGGATCTCCGCCCGTGTGGGCGGTATCGCCGAGTCCGCCACGCTCGCGGTCGACTCGAAGGCCAAGGCCCTCAAGGCGGCCGGCCGCCCGGTGGTCGGCTTCGGCGCGGGCGAGCCCGACTTCCCGACGCCCGACTACATCGTCGAGGCCGCGGTCGAGGCCTGCCGGGTCCCGGCCAACCATCGCTACACCCCCGCCGGCGGGCTCCCCGAGCTCAAGAAGGCGATCGTGGAGAAGACGCTCCGCGACAGCGGGTACGCCGTCGAGCCGAGCCAGGTGCTGGTGACCAACGGCGGCAAGCAGGCCATCTACGAGGCGTTCGCGACGCTGCTCGACCCGGGCGACGAGGTCATCGTGCCGGCGCCGTACTGGACCACCTACCCCGAGGCGATCCGCCTTGCGGGCGGCATCCCGGTGGAGGTGCTCGCCGACGAGACCCAGGACTACAAGGTCACTGTCGACCAGCTCGAGGCGGCGCGCACCGACCGCACCAAGGTTCTGCTGTTCAACTCACCGTCCAACCCGACCGGAGCCGTCTACGACCGCGCCGAGACCGAGGCGCTGGGCCGCTGGGCGCTCGAGCACGGGCTGTGGGTGCTGACCGACGAGATCTACGAGCACCTGACGTACGACGGAGCGGAGGCGCCGTCCATGCCGGTGGTCGTCCCGGAGCTGGCCGACACGTGCGTGGTCGTCAACGGCGTCGCGAAGACCTACGCCATGACCGGCTGGCGCGTGGGATGGGTGATCGGCCCGCAGGACGTGGTCAAGGCCGCGACCAACCTGCAGTCGCACGCCACGTCCAACGTCACCAACGTCGCGCAGCGCGCGGCGATCGCCGCGGTCTCGGGCGACCTCTCCGCCGTCGCGAAGATGAAGGAGGCGTTCGACCGGCGCCGCCGCACCATCGTCTCGATGCTCAACGAGATCGACGGCGTCGTCTGCCCCGAGCCCAAGGGCGCGTTCTACGCGTTCCCGTCGGTCAAGGGGCTGCTCGGCCGCGACCTCGACGGCGTCACGCCGACCACGTCCGCGGAGCTCGCCGAGCTGATGCTCGACAAGGCCGAGGTCGCGGCGGTGCCGGGTGAGGCGTTCGGGGCACCGGGCTACCTGCGGTTCTCCTACGCGCTCGGTGACGACGACCTGGTCGAGGGCATCACCCGCCTCCAGAAGCTGTTCGCCTGAGCCGGGTGGGGGACTCCGGAGCCGGGCGGCCGATCGACGCGCTGCCCAAGGCGCACCTGCACTTGCACTTCACCGGCTCGATGCGGCACGAGACGCTGCTCGAGCTGGCCGAGCGTGACGGTGTGGTGCTGCCCGACGCCCTCGTCGAGGACTGGCCGCCGCAGCTGTCGGCGGCCGACGAGAAGGGTTGGTTCCGCTTCCAGAGGCTGTACGACGTCGCGCGGTCGGTGCTGCGCACGGAGGAGGACGTGCGGCGGCTCGTGCGCGAGGCCGCCGAGGACGACGTGCGCGACGGCGGCCGGTGGCTGGAGATCCAGGTCGACCCGAGCGGCTACGCGGCGCGCTTCGGCGGCATCACCGCGTTCACCGACCTGGTGCTCGACGCGGTCCGTGAGGCCTCAGCGACGACCGGGCTCGGCATCGCGGTCGTGATCGCGGCCAACCGCACCCGGCACCCGCTCGACGCCCGCACGCTCGCCCGACTGGCCGCGCAGTACGCCGGCCGCGGCGTCGTCGGCTTCGGGCTCTCCAACGACGAGCGGCGCGGCACCACGTCCGAGTTCGCACCGGCCTTCCGGATCGCCGAGCGTGCCGGGCTGATGCTCGCGCCCCACGGCGGCGAGCTGCGCGGGCCCGACCACATCCGCACCTGCCTCGACGAGCTGCACGCGGACCGGCTGGGCCACGGCGTGCGCGCCGCGGAGGACCCGGAGGTGCTGAAGCGGGTCGTGGAGGACGACGTACCCCTCGAGGTCTGCCCGGTCTCCAACGTCGCCCTCGGCGTCTACACCGACCTCACGTCGGTGCCGCTGCCGACGCTGCTGGAGGCCGGCGCGACCGTCGCCCTCGGCGCCGACGACCCCCTGCTGTTCGGCTCCCGGCTGGCCGGGCAATACGCCACGATGCGCGCGGCCCACGACCTCGACGACGCCACCCTCGCCGAGCTCGCCCGGATGTCGGTCCGCGCCTCGCGCGCGCCCGACGACCTCAAGGCGGCCATCCTGCGCGACATCGACGCGTGGTTGGCACAATCGCCCCTATGAGCACGCCCCCGGGAGAGCCGCCCGGCCATGAGCCCGGCCAGCAGCCCGACCCGACCCAGCCGTTGGGCTACTGGCAGCAGCAACAGCCTCCGGGCTACCCGCCGTACCCGCCGCAGGGCTACGGCCAGCCGCCTTACCGCCCCGCCGACCACCCGCGCGCGACGACCGCGCTCGTGCTCGGCCTGGTCGCGATCGTCGGCGGCTTCACCTGCGGGCTGCCGCTGATCGTCGGGCCGTGGGCCTGGGGCATCGGACGCCGGGCGGTGCGTGAGATCGACCAGGAGCCGCACCGGTACGGCGGTCGCGGGATGGCGATGGCCGGCTACGTCATGGGCGTGATCGCCACGATCCTGCTGATCCTCGGGGTGCTGGCGTTCGTCGCCGTCATCCTGATCGCGATCGCCGTGCCCGGTGGCGGGTTCTCCGAGGGCGGCGTCCGGATCTAGGCGGCGCCTACGCGGACGGCACGGGCAGGTCGCAGCCGACGAGCACCGGCTCGTTGACCAGCCACACCCCGAACGCCTCGTGCACGCCGCGCTGCACCTCGGCGGCCAGCGCGAGCAGGTCGGCGGTGGTCGCTCCGCCGCGGTTGGTCAGCGCGAGCGTGTGCTTGCCCGACAGTGCCACCTTGCCGTTGCCGTAGCCCTTGCCGAAGCCCGCGCGCTCGATCAGCCACGCGGCACTGGTCTTCACCGTGCCGTCGGGCTGCTCCCAGGCCGGCGCGCCCTCGGGGAGGTCCTCCGGGCTGACGAACGGGTTGGTGAAGAACGACCCGGCGCTCCACGTGTCGTGGTCGTCGGCGTCGAGCACCATGCCCTTCGACCGGCGCAGGCCGAGCACGGCCTCGCGCACCTCGCGCGACGGAGCGCGCTGCCCCTGCTCGACGCCGAGGACGCGGGCGAGCTCGGCGTAGCGGACCGGCGCGCCGAGGTCGCCGAGCGGCAGCTGGAACGTCACGTCGACGACGACGTACCGCCCGGGGTCCTGCTTGAACCGGCTGGTGCGGTAGCCGAAGCCGCAGTCGGCCGCGAAGAACGTCTTGTACGCCGACGCGACCCGGTCCCAGCAGCGCACGGACGCGATCGTGTCCGCGACCTCCTGGCCGTAGGCGCCGACGTTCTGGATCGGGGTCGCGCCGGTCGAGCCGGGGATCCCCGAGAGCGCCTCGACGCCGACCCAGTGCTCCTCGACTGCACGGGCGACCACGTCGTCCCACACCTCGCCGGCCTGGACCGTGACGAACGCGCCGCCGCAGGTGTCGCTCGCGACCGAGATGCCCCGGGTGGCCACGTGCACGACCGTGCCGTCGAACCCCTCGTCGGCGACGACGACGTTGCTGCCGCCGGCCAGCACGAGCACGGGTGTCCCGGCCTCGTCGGCGGTGCGCACGGCCTCGACGAGCTCGTCGCCGGTCGTCGCGGTCACCCAGTCGCGGGCGGGGCCGCCGAGGCGGAGCGTGGTGTGGTCCTTGAGCTCGGGCACGTCAGACGTCCAGCACGGCCTTCGGCGCACCGAGCACCTTGTCGTCGCCGCAGGTGACCTCGAGCGAGACCTGGACGCCGTCGTCGGTGAGCTGCTTGACGGTGCCGGCGACGCGCACGACCACGCCCTCGTCGTCGTCGGGTACGACGACCGGCTTGGTGAACTTGCAGGAGAGCTCCCGCACCTTGCCGGGCGCACCGGCCCAGGTGTCGAGGGCGCGGGCGGCGAGCGCCATGGTGTACATCCCGTGGGCGATCACGCCGGGCAGCCCGACGGACTTGGCGACGCGGTCGGACCAGTGGATCGGGTTGCGGTCGCCGCTGGCGCCGGCGTAACGGACCAGGTCGGCGCGGGTCACGGTGTAGGCCTGCTCGGGCAGGACGTCTCCGGGCTGCATCAGGAGTCCTCCCCTTCCTCGCCGCGGTGGACCAGCGTCGCGAACGCGGTGCACACGGGATTGCCGTCGGCGTCGGTGATCTCGCTGCGGGTGCCGATGATGTCGGCGCCGCCGATCTGGCGCAGGCTGTCGACGGTCAGCTCGGCAGTCAGCACGTCACCAACCTGGACCGGCCGGGTGTAGCTGAACCGCTGCTCGCCGTGGACCACCCGGTGCAGCGCGATGCCGACCTCGGGGTCCTCCATCAGCCCGGTCATCGCGCCGAACGCGACGACGATCGGGAACGTGGCCGGCGCCGGGCCACCGTCGTACGGCGCACCGATGGCGGCCGCGAACTCGCGGACCCGCTCCTCGGTGACGGTGTAGGGCGCCGTCGGCGGGAAGGTCCGGCCGGCGAGGGACGGGTCGACTGGCATGCGCACGAATCTATCGGGGGCCTCATGAGTTGGCGAAGCGCACAAAGCGAAGGAGCGGCACCCCGTCCGGGGCGCCGCTCCTTCGAAGCGTGCGAGGCGTGTGACCGACGACTCAGCGGGTCTCGCGGTGGTCGGTGTGCTTGCGGCAACGCGGGCAGAACTTCTTGAGCTCCATGCGGTCCGGGTCGTTGCGGCGGTTCTTCTTGGTGATGTAGTTGCGTTCCTTGCACTCCACGCAGGCCAAGGTGATCTTGGGGCGAACGTCTGAGCTCTTGCTGGCCACGGTGTGCCTCTTCCATCGGGCTGTTGCGGATTCAGTCTGTTGAGTAGCGGGGGCGGGACTCGAACCCGCGACACCACGATTATGAGCCGTGTGCTCTAACCACCTGAGCTACCCCGCCACCGGGACGGGCACCGCGCAGGCCTTCGGCTCACGCGACTTCCTGACCCAGAGCCCCTTTACGGAATCGAACCGTAGACCTTCTCCTTACCATGGAGACGCTCTGCCGACTGAGCTAAAGGGGCAACGCCGGAAGAGAATACACAGGCGCCCTGATGATCATGAAATCGTGTCACCGGTGACCGCCTTCTACGTCCAGGACGGCCCCGACCGCTTCCTCTCCCAGCCGTCGACGGCGAGCCCGTGGGGCCCCGACAGCCAGCACGGCGGACCACCCGCGGCGCTGCTCTGCCGGGCCATCGAGGACCTCACGGATCATGGCGAGCGGACTGTGGGCCGCCTCACCGTGGAGCTGCTCGGGCCGGTGCCCGTCGGGCCTCTTCGGGTGTCCGCGTCCGAGGTCCGGCCGGGCCGAACGGTGTCGCTGGTCGAGGCCACGTTGTACGACGAGCAGCGGGACCGACCGGTGGCCCGCGCGCACGCCTGGTTGTTCCCGGCGACCGACGACGGACCGGGCAAGCCGACGCCGCTGCCGCACGGCCCGGCCGACGGCGAGGAGAAGCCGCGGCCGGCGAGCTGGTCGGGCGGCTACCTGGACGCCGTCGAGTGGCGGTGGATCGTCGGGTCGGTCGGCGAACCGGGACCCGGAGTGGTCTGGATGCGTCCCCCGGCCGAGCTCGTCGAGGGCGAGCCGATGAGCCCGCTGCAACGGTTGATGGCCTGCGTCGACTCCGCATCCGGAGCGTCGGCGTGCCTGGACCCCGCCGAGTGGGGTTTCCTCAACACCGAGCTCACCGTGCACGTGCTGCGTCCGCCCGTGGGTGAGTGGATCTGCCTCGACGCGACCACGACGCTCGGCACCGGCTCGGTCGGGCTGGCCACGTCGTCGGTGCACGACGAGCTCGGGCTGGTGGCGCGCAGTGCGCAGGCGCTGCTGGTCGTGAAGCGCTAGAAGGCCCAGAGAGCCACTGGATAGAGGACGCCGTAGGGTGCCTCGGCGTAGGTCACCTCGGCGTTGACCGGAGCGCCGTGCCGGCCGAGCAGCCGGAACGAGCCGCGCCCCTCGACCATCAGCTCGCGCGCGAGGTCGACGTCCAGACCGGTCAGCGCCTCGGCGTCGCCCGCGCGCAGTGCCTCGACCAGCTTGTCGTCGAAGCCGGGTGCCCGCTCGTCGAGCATCCCCGGCCCCGACGCGAGCCGTCGCGCGCTGCCCTCGGCGAGCAGCAGCAGCACTTCACGACCCGGGCTGTCGGCCAGCTCGCGGGCCAGACCACTCACCTCGTCGTCCGGAGCATCGGGCAGGAGGCCGCGCAGCACGGTCGGTCCGGTCCAGCCGGCCTCGTCCAGCAGGCGACGGCCGACGCCCAGCGCCTGCGGCAGCCCCGGGCCGGTGCGGGCGGACGCCGTACCGAAGCGACGGACGTCGATCCCCGCGCTCTCGTCGAAGCCGGGCTCGGCCGGTCCCACCACCACGACGCCGACCGGGCCATCGGCCAGAGCAGCGGACAGCGCGGCAGAACAGGCCGCGCGCAGGTCGGCGACGGGGTCGGCGATGCCGCCGAGCTCGCGCAGCAGCAGCGGCGGATGCGGTACGACGACAGCGGTGACGACGCTCATGCCAGGCCCCGGACCGCGCGCGCGGGCGGCCGGTCGCCCTTGATGGAGGCCACCATGTCGAGCACCTGCCGGGTCTCGGCGACCTCGTGGACGCGGTAGACGCGCGCGCCGTGCCAGGCGCTCACCGCGGTCGCGGCCAGGGTGCCGACCAGCCGCTCTCCCACCGGAAGGTCGAGCGTCTCTCCGACGAAGTCCTTGTTGGACAGCGAGACCAGCACCGGCCACCCGGTCTCGACCATCTCGTCGAGGCGGCGGGTGAGCTCGAGGGAGTGCCAGGTGTTCTTGTCGAAGTCGTGGGCCGGGTCGATCAGGATGCTGCGCCGGTCGACGCCCAACGAGAGAGCGCGCTCGGCCAGCGCGACGGTGTCCCGGATCGCGCTCGCCACGACGTCGTCGTACGAAGGTCGGTGCGGCGGTGTGCGCGGCGCGGCGCCGTTGGTGTGCGTGCAGACGACGGCCACGTCATGGGCGGCGGCCACCTCGGCCAGCCGCGGGTCGTGACCGCCCCAGGCGTCGTTGAGGAGGTCGGCGCCTGCAGCGACGACCTCCTCGGCCACCTCGGCGCGCCACGTGTCGACGCTGATCACCAGGTCGGGGAACTCCTCGCGGACCCGCGCGACGAACGGCGCGGTCCGCCGGATCTCCTCGGCCGCGTCGACGACCTCACCGGGGCCGGCCTTGACCCCGCCGATGTCGACCAGGTCGGCGCCCTCGGCGACCACCTGGCGCACGCGATCGAGAGCACGCTCCTCCTCCCAGGTGGCGCCACGGTCGTAGAAGGAGTCGCGAGTGCGGTTCACGATCGCCATCACCAGCAGGGCGGCATCGTCGAACTCACCGCGACCGAGCCTCAGCACGTCGCGACAGTACCGGCGCGATCGGACGGCGGGACACGCGGGCGCACGGCGAAATGAGGGCGACAAACGGGCCACGGAGCGGCAAACTCGGCTGCTGGAGGTCTTCGGGGGCCGCCGCCAGCAGGCGTCCGGGAGAGCCGGACGCTTCGTCATTGGAGGCAATTCACATGAAGTCTGCGTTCAAGATCCTGGCCTACGTCATCGCGGCGCTGGTCATCGTGCAGTCCGCCGTGATGGTTTTCGCGGCGGCAGGACTCTTTCTCTGGGTCGAGGACGGCAACGCCCTCGACTCCGCAACCATGGAGAGCGAGCCGGAGTTCACCGGCGCGATCGGGTTCATGATCCACGGCATGAACGGCATGATGATCATCCCGATCATCGGTCTCGCGCTGCTGGTCGTCTCGTTCTTCGCCAAGGTGCCGGGCGGCGTCCGCAACGCGGCGATCGTGCTCGCACTGATCGTGCTCCAGGTGGCCCTCGGTATCTTCGGCCACGAGAACGCCTGGATCGGTCTGCTGCACGGCATCAACGCACTGGTGTTGTTCGCCGCCGCGTTGCACACCGGCCAGTCGGTGAAGAAGGACGTCGACGCGACGGCGCCGCGCGCCACCGCGTCGGTGTGACCGTCTGACCGTCAGGTCGGCAGCAGCACAGCAAGCACCACAGCAACTCAGCACTGACAAGCACGACCCACGAGAGCGCACGGCGGAGCAGGATGAGCAGGAGCCGACTTCGACTGGTGCTCGCCTGCTCCGCCGCACTCGTGATCGTCGCGCCGCTGGCCTGGATGTGGCAGGCCAGCCTGGTGCCCTCGACGTACTCCGTCATGGACATGGGCACCCTCGACTACGGCGGAGGCCCCCGGCCCGCCGGCCATGACGACGAGCACGCCATGGGCGACATGCAGATGGCCGGCATGTCCCATGGCGAGGAGACCGTCAGCGTCGCCGACCTGGTCGCCGATGCCGACGGTCCGCCCGACGTCGAGGTCGACCTGCTCGCCCAGCAGGGCGAGGTCACCCTGGAGTCGGGCCGCACGGTCGCCGGCTACTCCCTCAACGGCAGCTCGCCCGGCCCGGTCATCGAGGCCAACCAGGGGGATCTCGTCGAGGTCACCGTCCGCAACGAGTCCGTCACCGCCGGCATGACCCTGCACTGGCACGGCGTCGACGTGCCCAACGCCGAGGACGGCGTCGCCGGCGTCACGCAGGACGCGGTCCCGGTCGGCGGCGAGCACACGTACCGCTTCGTCGCGGAGCAGGCGGGCACCTACTGGTACCACTCCCACCAGGTCTCCCACGAGCAGGTCATCGGCGGACTCTTCGGCACGCTGGTCGTCCACCCACAGGACAGCCAGGACGACCAGGACCAGGTCGTCGACGCCATGGCCGTGGCGCACACCTACTCCGGCACGCGCACGATCAACGGCTTCGAGCGTGAGGCGTCGTTCGAGGCGGAGCCGGGCCAACGGGTCCGGGTGCGCGCCGTCAACACCGACAACTCGCCGACGCAGATCTGGGCCGGCGCTCCGTACGTCGTGCGCGCGGTCGACGGCTACGACCTCAACGAGCCCACGCCGGTCACCGACACGAGCGTCACGCTCACCGGCGGCGCGCGAATCGACCTCGAGGTGACGGTGCCGGACGACGGCTCGGCCGTTCGCGTGCACGTCGGCCCCACGTCCCTGGTGGTCGGCCCGGAGGGAGCGTCCGCCCCGGAGGCGCCGCAGCCGACCGAGAAGCTCGACCTGCTGACCTACGGGTCGCCTCAGGAGCTGCCGTTCGACGTGTCCGACCCCGACCGCGTGTTCGACTACGACATCGGCCGGCGCCCGGGCTTTCTCGACGGCAAGCCCGGTCTGTGGTGGACGGTCAACGGCGAGATGTTCCCCGACGTACCCATGTACGTCGTGCGCGAGGGCGACGTCGTGGTGATGAAGATCCACAACGGGTCCGGCGAGGACCACCCGATGCACCTGCACGGCCACCACGCGGTGGTGCTCAGCCGCGACGGCGTGAAGGCGACGGGCAGCCCCTGGTGGGTGGACTCGCTCGCCGTCGACCCCGACGAGACCTACGAGATCGCGTTCCTGGCCGACAACCCCGGCCTCTGGATGGACCACTGCCACAACCTCCCGCATGCCAGGGACGGGCTGCTCGCGCACCTGATGTACGAGGGCGTGGACACCCCGTTCCGGATCGGCGGCGAGCGCCGCAACGAGCCCGAGTAGCCGATCGGCCGGTCCTTCCGCGTTCGCCGGACAGAGAACGGCTCCCGGGGTTACAAAAGAGCCCCATTCATCGTCTCGGTCTGGTTCGTTCATGTCGCTGTCCTGGGCCCGGGTGCACCCGGCCGCGCGTCTGTCGCTCTCCCTCCTCCTGTCCGTCGGGCTCGGCCTCGCCGGCGGCTGGCTCGGCCTGGTGGTCGCGGGGTCCGTCCACCACGAGGTCGGCCCGCTCACCACGTCGATGCAGGTCGTCCCGACCTGGGGCGGCGGGACCGTCGTCGAGGTCGCTCCGCTCGGAGAGCTCCGGCTCGACACCCACCCCGGGCCGCTCGGCGTGCACGCGACCCTCGACGGGTTCGACGTCGAGGAGGCCCGTGCGCTGGTCACCAACCCCGAGCAGCTCAGCACGCTGAAGCCCGACGCCGTCGCGGACATCACCTGGGCGGTGAAGATGGCGGTGCTGCGCGGTCTCGCCGCGGCCCTGGTCGGCGCGGTGCTCCTCGCGGGACTCGCCTTGCGGCGCGTGCGCTCGGCTCTCGTCGGCGGCGGCACGGTGCTGGTCACCGCGGCAGCCGCGCTGGCCGTCGCGGTCACCGGCTGGAACCCGCACGCGCTCGCCGAGCCGCGCTACACCGGTCTGCTGAGCACCGCACCGTCCGTCGTCGGCACGGCGGAGAGCATCGTCACCGACTTCTCGACGTACGGCGACCAGCTCGCCCAGATCGTCGGCAACGTCAGCGGGCTCTACTCGGCCACGTCCTCGCTGCCGCTGCTGCCCGGCCAGGACGAGGTCGTGAAGGTGCTGCATGTCTCCGACCTGCACCTCGCGCCGCAGGCGTGGGACGTGATCTCGACCGTCGCGCAGCAGTACGACGTCGACGTCATCGTCGACTCCGGCGACATCACCGACCACGGCAGCCGCGCCGAGAACCGGTACGTCGAGGAGGTGCGGCGGATGCCTGCGCCGTACGTCTGGGTGCGCGGCAACCACGACTCCCTCGTCACCCAGCGCGCGATGCGGCAGGTGCCGAACGCGGTCGTGCTCGACGGCAGGCCGCGCGAGGTCGCCGGGCTCACCTTCCTCGGCCTGGGCGACCCGACGTTCACGCCGGACAAGACGCTCGACAACGACGCCCGCCTGGTCACCGAGGCCACCGAGGACCTCGCTGCCGCGGCCGAGAACGCCGGCGGCGTCGACGTGCTGGTCTTCCACGACCCGACGGACGCGGAGCTGCTCGACGGCCAGGCGCCCCTCGCCCTGTTCGGGCACAAGCACTACCGGCACGTCGAGCGCGGCGAGACCGGGTCGTACCTGATGACGCAGGGCTCCACCGGCGGCTCCGGCCTGCGGGCGCTCGAGCCGGAGGAGCCGGCCGACATCCAGCTCTCGGTGCTGTACGTCGACAAGCACACCCACCAGCTCCGCGCCTACGACGACATCCGGCTGGGCGGGCTGGGCAGCGCCTCCGCGCTGATCAACCGGCAGGTCGTGGACCACGCCGACGACACCACGATGGTCGCCCCCGACCCCGCGACTGACGCCTCTCGAGGGTCCGACGACACCGACGACACCGACGGCGGCGCCGAGGAATAGCCGGGCCGCCCGCGTGGTTCGTATGGTTGAATTCGAAACTATCGACCAGGGAGCAGCGATGCAGTTCGGGATCTTCACCGTCGGCGACGTCACGACCGACCCCACGACCGGGCGGACGCCGACCGAGCACGAGCGCATCAAGGCCACCGTCGCCATCGCGAAGAAGGCGGAGGAGGTCGGGCTCGACGTCTTCGCCACAGGTGAGCACCACAACCCGCCGTTCATCGCGTCCGCCCCGACGACGACGCTCGCCTACATCGGCGCGCAGACCGAGCGGATCATCCTCTCGACCGCGACCACGCTGATCACGACCACGGACCCGGTGCTGATCGCCGAGAACTACGCGAAGCTCCAGCACCTCACCGACGGCCGTGTCGACCTGATGATGGGCCGCGGCAACACCGGCCCGGTCTACCCGTGGTTCGGCAAGGACATCCGCGACGGCATCCCGCTGGCGATCGAGAACTACCACCTGCTCTACCGGCTCTGGCGCGAGGACGTCGTCGACTGGGAGGGCAAGTTCCGCTCGCCGCTGCAGGGCTTCACCTCGACGCCGCGTCCGCTCGACGGCGTGCCGCCGTTCGTCTGGCACGGCTCGATCCGCTCCCCCGAGATCGCCGAGCAGGCGGCCTACTACGGCGACGGCTTCTTCGCCAACCACATCTTCTGGCCGGCGTCGCACACCGCGCGGATGGTGCGGCTGTACCGCCAGCGCTTCGAGCACTACGGCCACGGCTCCGCCGACCAGGCCATCGTCGGCCTCGGCGGCCAGGTGTTCATGCGCAAGAACAGCCAGGACGCCGTTCGTGAGTTCCGGCCGTACTTCGACAACGCGCCGGTCTACGGCCACGGACCGTCGCTCGAGGACTTCATGGAGCAGACCCCACTGACCGTGGGCAGCCCGCAGCAGGTCATCGACCGCACCCTCGGCTTCCGCGAGTACGTCGGTGACTACCAGCGCCAGCTGTTCCTCATGGACCACGCCGGTCTGCCGCTGAAGACCGTGCTCGAGCAGCTCGACATCCTCGGCGAGGAGGTCGTGCCCGTGCTGCGCAAGGAGTTCGCGGCGCTCAGGCCGGCTCACGTGCCGGACGCGCCGACGCACGCTTCGCGCGTCGCTGAGGCCGGCGGCCCGCGCGACACGACCGTGCACGTCGACGGCGACGACGTGACCGGGCGCTCCCCCGAGGCGGTGACCCGATGACCCGCAGCATCGTGGTCATCACGGCCGGGCTGAGCCAGCCGTCGAGCTCACGGTTGCTCGCCGACCGACTGGCCGAGGCCACCGACCGCGCCCTGCGGCTCCATGACGAGCGCGCCGACATCACGGTGATCGAGCTGCGCGACCTGGCGCACGAGATCACCGACCACCTGCTGACCGGGTTCGCGCCGCCTCGCCTCGCCGAGGCGATCGAGGCCGTGACGAACGCCGACGGGCTGATCGCCGTGTCGCCGATCTTCTCCGCGTCGTACAGCGGGCTCTTCAAGTCCTTCTTCGACGTCCTCGACGACGGCGCGCTCGACGCGAAGCCCGTGCTGATCGGCGCGACCGGCGGCACCGCCCGGCACTCGCTGGCGCTGGAGTTCGCGCTGCGGCCGCTGTTCGCCTACCTGCGCGCCACCGTCGCACCGACCGCGGTCTTCGCAGCCAGCGAGGACTTCGGCACGGCAGGATCGGGTACGTCGTTGTCGGTGCGTGCGGACCGCGCGGGGCGGGAGCTCGCGGACCTGGTCCTGCGCCGGCCCCGCACCGCGCCGGCCGACCCGTTCGACAACCCGACGCCGTTCGAGCAGCTGCTCGGCAACAACCCGGGCACCGCCTGACAACAGCACACCGCACCACATCTCGGGAGGCATCGCACCATGGGCAAGTACGTCGAGGACGAGTTCCAGCGCGACACCAACTACGTCGAGGACCGGATCACCCGCGACGGCAAGGGCGAGCACGAGTGGCCGGTCGAGCCCGGCCGCTACCGGCTGGTCGCCGCACGCGCCTGTCCCTGGGCCAACCGGGCGATCATCGTGCGCCGACTGCTCGGGCTCGAGGACGTGCTGAGTATGGGGCTCTGCGGCCCCACCCACGACGAGCGCAGCTGGACCTTCGACCTCGACCCCGGCGGCGTCGACCCGGTGCTCGGCATCGAGCGGCTCCAGGAGGCCTACTTCGCACGCTTCCCCGACTACCCGAAGGGCATCACGGTGCCCGCGATCGTCGACATCCCGTCAGGGAAGCTCGTCACCAACGACTTCGCGCAGATGACGCTGGACCTGTCCACCGAGTGGACGGAGTACCACCGCGACGGTGCGCCCGACCTCTACCCCGAGGCGTTGCGCGACGAGATCGACGAGGTCAACGCGTGGGTCTACAACGACGTCAACAACGGCGTCTACCGCTGCGGCTTCGCCGGCAAGCAGGCGTCCTACGAGCGGGCCTACCGGCGACTGTTCGCCGCGCTCGACAGGCTCGAGGAGCGGCTGCGCGACCGCCGCTACCTGGTCGGCGACACGATCACCGAGGCCGACGTGCGGCTGTTCACGACGCTGGTGCGCTTCGACGCGGTCTACCACGGCCACTTCAAGTGCAACCGCAGCAAGCTCACCGAGATGCCGGTGCTGTGGGCCTACGCGCGCGACCTGTTCCAGACGCCGGGGTTCGGCGACACGGTTGACTTCGCGCAGATCAAGGCGCACTACTACGTCGTGCACAAGGACATCAACCCCACCGGGATCATCCCGGCCGGCCCGGACCTGTCGGGCTGGCTGACGCCGCACCACCGCGAGCAGCTCGGCGGCCGCCCGTTCGGCGACGGCACGCCGCCGTCGGCGCCGCCGGAGGACGAGGTCGTGCCCGCCGAGGGCCGGGCCGCCTGATGGCGACACCGCAGACCGTCGGCGTACCGACCCCGGACGGGACCGCCGATGCCATCGTGGTGACCGGCGAGGGGCCGGGCCCGCACCCGGGCGTGCTGCTCTACATGGACGCGTTCGGGCCGCGGCCGCGGCTGGCCGAGATGGCGGCGCGGCTCGCGGAGCACGGCTACACGGTGCTGGTGCCCAACGTCTTCCACCGGCACCGCCGCGCCCCCCTCGTCGATGTGAACCGTCTCGCCGACCCCGAGCAGCGGCGCTCGCTGTTCGGCACGTTGAGCCCGTGGATGCGCGCGACGACCCCGCAGATGCTGGCGTCCGACAACGCGGCGTACCTCGACTACCTGCTCGGCCTCCGCGACGTGACCGGACCGGTGGGCGTCGTCGGCTACTGCTTCGGCGGCGGCGTCGCGCTGCGGTCGGCGGCGTCCCGCCCGGACGACGTCGCAGCCGTCGCGGCGTTCCATCCCGCGCGGTTGGCGACGGACGACCCGGACAGCCCGCACCTGCTGGCCGACCGGATCCGGGCCGAGGTGTACGTCGGCAGCGCGGACAAGGACCCGGGGATGCCGCCGGAGATGCAGCGCCGCCTCGACGACGCACTCACCGAGGCCGGTGTCGTGCACACCTGCGAGCAGTACGACGGCGCGCAGCACGGCTTCACGATGGCCGACACCCACGTGTACGACGAGGCGGCGACGGAGCGGCACTGGGACGCGCTGCTCGACCTGTTCGCGCGCCGGCTACGGCCCCGGAGCTAGAAGCGGTCTAGGCGCTCGGGAGCGCTGCCGCCTCGCGCACCACGCCCTGCAGCCGCTCCCACTCGCCGGCGAGGCCGAGGTCGCTGCCGATGTCGAGCACGGTGGCCTCGAACAGCGCGTTGGTCGTGATCAGGCCCGGGTGCACGTGGCCGAACACCTCGAGGGTGACCGTGCCGTAGAGCTTCGCCCAGGACCGCTCGAACAGCCACAGCATCCCCGGTGTCACCGGCGCTCCGGCCTGCTGGGCGGAAGGCGCCAGCTTGGTCTCGAACCCCTCGACCGGTTCCCCGGCCAGCGCCTCCAGCACACCCTCAGGCAGGGCGTCGTCGGCGGGGACCGGGAAGTGGTACTTCATCCAGAGCCGGCCGAAGATGTCGGCGAAGAACGTCCCGAACTCTCGCGCGCCCATCTCCTCGGGCACGCAGTCGGTCAACGACATCAGCGGCATGTGCGCGTGAGCCTCGATCTCCGGCGTCGGGGGTGAGGCGAAGACCAGCCGGAACTCCTCGCGGTTGTTGAGCGCCCAGGCCCTGAACGCCCCGACCCCGGCAATGATCTGCGCGGCCGGGTCGTCATCGGAGTGCCGGTCGCGCGCGACGGTCATCGCCGCGACGACGTCGACGAAGATCGCCCGCGCGACGAGCGTCAGCAGCTCGGCGTGGCTGTCGACGTACCGGTACAGCGCCGGGGCGGTCAGCCCCATCTCCGAGGCCACGGCCCGGATCGACACGTCCTGCCCCTCGCGCAGCAGCCGGCGCGCCACCTCGACGATCTCGTCGAAGGTCGCCTGACGCTGCCGCTCGCGCCGGGTGGGCCCGGTCTTCCGCGTCGCCTGCCCCAGGGGCTCCGTCCCCTCGGCCGTGCTCGTCATCGGGCGGATCGCCTCTTCCTGTGGGTCGCGGGTGCGTCCGGACCACCTAACCATAAACGCTTGACACCAGAGTTTACATCATTCACTGTTATGCCCGTTCACTGAAATGACGACCGATAGCGAGCGTAACCGATGTACACATGGGGACGGATCGTCGCTGCACGGGCCCGGCTGGTGCTCGTCGGCGCACTGGTGCTGGTGGCCGCGGCGGCGGCGTTCGGGCTCGGCGTGTTCGACCGGCTGAGCCAGGGCGGGTTCGACGACCCGGCGAGCGAGTCGTCGCGGGCGCTCGAGGTGGAGCAGGAGGCGTTCGGCGACCGCGGGGCGGACGTCGTCGCGGTCTACTCCAGCGACGAGCTGCGGGTCGACGACGCCGCGTTCCGCGACGCGGTGACGAGCACGATCGAGGACCTGCCGGACGGGACGGTGGACCGGGTCGTGTCCTACTACGACACCCCCGACCCGAGCCTGGTCGGCGAGGACGGCCGCACCACGCGCGTGATCCTCACCCTCGCCGGCGACAGCCAGGACGCCAAGTCGCAGAGCTGGGACGAGGTCTCCGAGGCGCTCGACGCGCCGGGCCTGACCACCAACCTGGCCGGCCAGTGGGCGGTCTACGGCGACGTCAACGAGCAGGTGTCCGAGGACATCGCGCGGGCCGAGTCGCTCTCGATGCCGATCGTCTTCCTGCTCAGCCTGCTGATCTTCGGCAGCCTCGTCGCGGCGCTGATGCCGACGCTGGTCGGCGCGATCGCGGTGTTCGGGGCCTTCGCGGTGGTACGGCTGATCACCGGTGTCACCGAGGTCTCGGTGTTCGCGATCAACGTGATCACGTTGCTGGGCATGGGTCTGGCCATCGACTACGCGCTGTTCGTGGTCAGCCGGTTCCGCGAGGAGCTCGCCGCGCAGCCCGACGACGGCAAGGACAGCGTGCGCGCCGCGGTCGCGCGCACGATGGCGACCGCCGGCCGGACCGTGCTGTTCTCCGGCCTGATCGTCGCCGCGTCGCTGGCCTCGCTGCTGATCTTCCCGCAGGCGTTCCTCCGCTCCATGGGGTACGGCGGGATGGCGGCCGTGCTGGTCGCGATGGCGGCGGCGCTGACCGTGCTGCCCGCGCTGCTCACCGTGCTGGGCCGCCGGATCGAGCTCGGCCGGATGCCCTGGCGGCGTCGTGCGGGTCGCCGCGCCGACCGCCGGGCCGACGAGCACGGCGCGTGGGCCCGGGTCGCGCACAGCGTGATGCGCAGGCCCGCGACGTACCTCGCGGTCATCGCCGTCGGCCTGCTCGCCCTCGCGGGGCCGTTCGCCAACGCCCGGTGGGGCAGCGTCGACGAGCGCGTGCTGCCCCCGGACATGCCGAGCCGGGTCGCGGCCGACCTGCTCGCCAACCAGTTCGGCGGCGAGACGTCGTCGGCGACGGTCGTGCTGCGCGGCGCGGACCGCGAGGAGGTGCGCGACTACGTCGCCGAGCTCGCCGACCTGCCGGGAATGAAGGACGTGCAGCCGATCGACAGCGCGCGCGACGGCGGCGACGCGATGACGCTGGTGCAGGCGACCTGGTCCGGCAACGGCCAGACCCAGGCGTCGCAGGACATGGTCCGCGAGATCCGCGCGGTCGACCCCGGCGACGGCGTCACCGCGCTGGTCGGTGGGCCGTCGGCGCAGGCCGTGGACCTCATCGACTCGGTGGGTGACCACCTGCCGTGGATGGGCCTGGTCGTGGTCGCGGTGATGCTGGTGCTGCTGTTCGTGGCGTTCGGCTCGCTGGTGCTGCCGGTCAAGGCGGTCGTGATGGCCGCGGTGTCGATCGGTGCGTCGTTCGGCGTGGTGACCTGGATCTTCCAGGAGGGCCACCTGTCGGGGTTGCTCGGCTTCACCTCGCCCGGCTACCTCGACGTGACCCAGCCGATCCTGATGCTGGCGATCCTGTTCGGGCTGTCCATGGACTACGAGGTGTTCCTGCTGTCACGGGTCCGCGAGGAATGGGACCGGACGCATGACAACACCGTTGCCGTCGCCACCGGTGTGCAGCGCACCGGCCGGATCATCACGAGCGCGGCGCTGCTGCTGGCCGTGGTCATCGGCGGCTTCGCCACCAGCGGCATCGTGTTCCTGAAGATGATCGGCGTCGGCATGCTGGTCGCGGTCCTGCTCGACGCGACCGTCGTCCGGGCGCTGCTGGTGCCGGCGACGATGCGGCTGCTGGGCAGGGCGAACTGGTGGGCACCCGCGCCGCTCGCCCGCTGGTGGGAGCGGCACGGCCACCGCGAGGGCATCGCGCCCGAGCCGGCCTCCTCCGAGCCCGAGCCGCCGTCCCGGGAGCGCGACCTGGTCTCCGCGTAAGTTCGGGGCATGGCCACCGACACCCATGTAGACCTGCACCACGTCGACGAGGGGGCGCCGGGCGGACCCGCGGTCCTGCTCGGCGCCTCGCTCGGCACCACCCACCGGATGTGGGACGCGCTCGCGGCCGACCTGGCCCGCGACTTCCGCGTCGTCCGGTTCGACACCCGCGGCCACGGCGGCTCGCCGGCCCCGGCTGCGCCGTACACCGTCGAGGAGCTGGCCGCCGACGTGATCGCCCTCGCCGACCGGCTCGGCATCGAACGGTTCGCCTACGCGGGGATCTCCCTCGGCGGCGCGATCGGGCAGCGGCTCGGCGTCGACCACGGCGACCGGCTCACGGCCCTCGCTCTGTGCTCGACCGCCCCGGTGTTCGGCACGCCCGACATGTGGGAGGAGCGCGCGGAGAAGGTGCGCACGGAAGGCACGCAGGCGCTGGTGGACGCGACCGTCGAGCGGTGGTTCACCCCGGAGTTCCGGGAGGAGCACCCCGACCAGGTCGACTGGATCATGAGCATGTTCCGCGCGACGCCCGCCGAGGGCTACGCCGGCTGCTGCGCCGCGCTCGCGAAGTTCGACGCGACCGACGAGCTCGCGGCGATACGCGTGCCGACGCTCGTCGTGGCCGGCTCCGAGGACCCGACCTGCCCGCCCTCGGTGGGCCAGGCGATGGTCGAGTCGATACCCGACTCCGAGCTCGTCGTGATCGACGACGCCGCCCACATCACCAACGTGGCAAGGCCGGAGGCGTTCAACGCCGCGATCCGCGCGCACCTCGAGAAGCACCGGTGACCCGATGACGACCGTCCTCGACGGGGGCATGTCCAACGCGCTCGCCGAGCGCGGGCAGGACCTCGCCGACGACCTGTGGACCGCGCGGCTGCTGCGGGACGCGCCGGACGAGATCGCGGCCGTGCACCGCGCCTACTTCGCCGCCGGCGCGACCGTCGCCACCACCGCGAGCTACCAGGCCAGCGTCGAGGGCTTCGTGCACGTCGGGCTCTCGCGCAAGGAGGCCGAGTCGCTGATCGTCCGGAGCGTCACGCTCGCGCGCGAGGTGCGCGACGCGCTCGCCGAGGACGGCGTCGACCGGCTGGTCGCCGCGTCGGTCGGGCCGTACGGCGCGTTCCTCGCCGACGGGTCGGAGTACCGGGGCAGGTACGGCGTCTGCCGCACCCGCCTGCACGACTTCCACCGGCCGCGGATCGAGCTGCTCGCCTCGGCGGGGCCCGATCTGCTGGCGGTCGAGACCGTGCCCGACGCCGACGAGGCGGAGGTGCTGGCCGAGATCGTCGCGGACGTGGGCGTACCGGGCTGGCTCAGCTACAGCATCGCCGGCGACAGCACCCGTGCCGGCCAGCCGCTCGAGGACGCGTTCGCGGTGGCCACAGGGGTCGGCGCGCTCGTCGCGGTCGGCGTCAACTGCTGCGACCCCGACGACGTGGCGGCCGCACTCGACGTCGCCGCGCGGGTCACCGGCAAGCCGGGGGTGGCCTACCCCAACAGCGGCCAGGGCTGGGACAACGGCACGCACAGCTGGGTCGGCCCGGCGTCGTACGACGTCAACCTCGCGCCGGACTGGGTCGCCCGCGGTGCAGCGTACGTGGGCGGTTGCTGCCAGGTCGGCCCGAAGGACATCGCCGCGCTCGCCCAGGTGCTCAGCTCCAGTCGAAACGGGCGCCAGTGAGGTCCAGCGACAGGTCCCAGAGCTTGGCGGCCAGCATCTCGTCGCGCGCGTAGCGGCTCAGTCGCGCCGGCCCCGCCGGGCCGCGGCTCTCGCGCAGCCGCTGCGGGCCGGTGTACGACGCCGGGCCGGCCTCGGCGACGGCGTACAGCACCGGGTCGGCGCCGGCCGCCGCCGATTGGAACAGCAACCGCAGAACGGCCGGCGCGAGCGGGCGCACGCCAGGGATCGCGCCGAGACCCTGCTGGCTGGTGACGAGGTTGGTGGCCGAGACGCCGGGGTGCGCGGCGTTGGAGACCAGCGCGCTGTCGCTGAGCGACGCCTTGCGCTGGAGCTCGAAGGTGAAAAGCAGGTTGGCGAGCTTGCTGTTCGCGTAGGCCCGCTCGGGCTGGTAGGGCCCGCCCCGGTTGCCGTCGAGCACGTCGGGCCGGCCGCGCCAGTGCGCGATGGACGAGACCGTGGTGACCCGCGGCTGCTCGGTGGCGAGCAGGTGCGGCAGCAGCCCGGCGGTGAGCGCCACGTGGCCGAGGTGGTTGGTGCCGAACTGCAGCTCGAAGCCGTCGACGGTCTCGCGGTAGCGCGGCGGCGTCATCACCCCGGCGTTGTTGACCAGCACGTCGAGCGGGCGGTCCCAGCGCTCGGCGAAGCGGCGCACCGACGAGAGGTCGGCGAGGTCGAGCTCGGCCACCCGGACCCCGGGAGTGCCGCGCTCGGCCAGCTCGGCGGCGACCGCCTCTCCCGCCCCGACGTTGCGGCAGGCGATCGTCACGTCGGCCCCCGCATCGGCCAGTGCGGACGCCACGTGGCGTCCGATTCCGGAGTTGCCTCCGGTGACGACCACGGTGCGGTCGGAGAAGGACGGCAGGTCGGTGCGGCTCCAGCTCATGGGACCCTGCGTACCCGCGGTACGCCGGATGAACCCTGGATCCGCGTGCGAGGATGCGCAGCGTGCTGCACTCACTGGCCGGCCGCGCGGAGAACGCCATGCAGGCGCGCATCCTCGAGCGGCTGCGTGACGAGGGACCGCTGAGCCGGGTCCAGCTCGCGGGCATGCTCGAGGTGTCCCGCACGACCATCGCCGCCGAGGTGGCCCGGCTCGCCGAGCTCGGCCTGGCCTCGGAGGTCGGGCACGCCGCCTCCCGCGGCGGTCGACGGTCCACGCTCGTCGACCTGGCCGGCGACATCCGCTTCGTCGGCATCTCGATCGGCGCGACCGGCCTCTCCGTCGGCGTCACCGACGGCCGCGTCACCGTGCTCGCCACGCGGCACATGGCGTGCGACATCAAGCAGGGCCCCGAGCCGGTGCTCGCGCTGGCGCTCAAGGAGACCCGCGCCCTGCTCGACGAGCTCGGCATCGAGAAGCCGATGGGCGCCGGCATCTCCGTGCCCGGACCGGTCGACTTCCACCGCGGCGTACCGGTGAGCCCGCCGATCATGCCGGGCTGGGACGGCTACCCCGTCCGCGACGCCCTCGCCCGCGAGCT
>NZ_CAMPGZ010000044.1 GCF_946885725.1 uncultured Nocardioides sp. | reverse complement strand
GGCTGGCGGTTGTGGATCCATCACGCCTCCCCGGTACTGTCGGGGCCAGACCATGACTGACTCCCCCGTCGCCGGGACCGCCTCCGGCGGCTCCCTCCCCGTCGCCGGTCGCGGCCCCGACGCGCCGCTGGACCGGTTGGCCGTCGTGGGCATCGAGGCGGTCGGTCATCACGGGGTCTTCGAGTTCGAGCGGTGTGACGGGCAGGTCTTCCGCGCCGACCTGGTGCTCGGCGTGGACACGCGAGGCGCGGCCGCCAGTGACGACTTGCAGGACACGGTCGACTACGGGACCCTCGTGGCCGCGGTGAAACGGGCCATCGAGCACGACCCGGTCAACCTGATCGAGACGCTGGCCCAGCGCATCGCCGACGTGTGCCTCGCCGATCCGCGAGTCGCGTGGACGGAGGTCACCGTGCACAAGCCCGACGCGCCCATCGAAGCGACGTTCTCGGACGTCGCCCTGACGATTCATCGGAGCCGACCGTGACTGAGACCCCCAACCCGAACATCGTCGACACCGACACGCTGACCGGGGAGATGCACCCGATCCGGCGCTGCGTGCTGGCGCTGGGCTCCAACCTCGGCGACCGGCTCAACTACCTGCAGGGGGCGCTGGCCTCGCTGGCCGACACCCCGGAGGTGTGGGTGACCGAGGTGTCGCCGGTCTACGAGACCGAGCCCGTGGACGCGCCCGAGGGGTCGAAGAAGTTCCTCAACGCGGTCGTGCTCGCCGACACCACGCTGTCCGCCCACACGCTGCTCGACCGGGCGCTGGCGATCGAGGACGCCTTCGGCCGCGAACGCAGCGAGCCGGGCGCCCCGCGCACGCTCGACGTCGACCTGATCGTCGTCGGCGACCGGCGTGCCGACGAGCCGGACCTGCGGCTCCCGCATCCGAAGGCCCACGAGCGCGCCTTCGTGCTCGCGCCCTGGAACGACATCGAGCCCGACGCCGAGATCCCGGACCAGGGTCCCGTCGCCGAGCTGCTCGCGAAGGCCGACAAGGACGGCATCGCCCGCCGCGACGACCTAACGCTGAGCCTCTCCTGAGCCAACGCCGGTGAGGGATCCGTCGCTGCCTCCCGAGCCCGATCCGGAGCCGGAGCCCGAAGGCACCATCCGCACGACCAGTCCCACCATGCTGCTCGGGATCGGCCTCGTGACGCTCGTGCTGGGCTGGGCGCTGCGACCGGCCACGATCAGGTGGCTGGGCACCGCCCCGCGCGTGACGTGGCTGCAGGTGTTCGCGCTGGTGCTGGTCGCGGTCATCATGGCCGCGGTCGCCTGGACGACGTACCGCACCCTGCACGTACGACGGCTCACGATCGAACCGCACCAGGCCGTCAACCGCCTCGTGCTCGCCAAGGCGTGCGCGATCGCCGGCGCGGCGGTCGCCGGCGGGTACCTGGGCTACGCCCTGGCGTGGGTCGGGATCGACGAGCAGGAGCTCGCGGGGGAGCGGCTGCTGCGCTCCGCGCTGGCCGGGATCGCCGGTGTGACGATCGTCCTGGCATCGCTGGCGCTGGAACGAGCGTGTCGGGTCCGGCGCGACGATGAGTGACCCCTACCCTTTTCGCATGGCCACTTCTTCCCCAAACGCAACACCAGCAACGGCCACGCCGTCCCGTCGTCGGCAGCGGAGCGTGCGCGTGACCGTCGCGGTCGCGCTGCTGGCCTTCGCGACCGTCGCGGTCGTGCTCACGGTCCCCACACAGTCGCCCGTCTGGCTGACCTTCTCGTCCGTCCTCGCCCTCGCCTGCGGCTGGGCCGCCGCTCGGATCGTGTACACCGAGCTGGCGCAGTCCCGCCGCGACAACGCGCGCGACCGGGCGCAGCAGGCGCAGGCCTACCGCGAGATGTTCGCCGAGCGCGCCGTCGAGCACGCGGCGTTCACCACGTCGATGACCGACCGGATGCGCCGCGCCGACGCCGAGGTGGCCGAGCTCCAGGACAGCATCGTCGCGGCCCAGCGCCGCGCCGCCGAGGCGGAGTCCCGCGTCAAGCGCGAGGCGCAGCGCGCCCTGGCCGCCGACAACCAGGTCCTCGAGCTGCAGCAGCGTCTGAAGCAGCTCGAGGACGAGAAGGCCGAGCAGGCCGCTCGCGCCGTACAGGAGCCCGACGAGGGCCTGGCCACCTGGGACGGCTTCGAGACCGTCGTCGACCTGATGGCCTGGGAGGAGAAGGTCGGCGCGATCACCAAGGCCGCGCTGCCGCCGGAGGCCAAGGAGGCCTGACCGCCACTCACGTCATGTAAAGCGGAGTTACTGCGACTCGGCACCCGTCTCGGCGGGCTCGAGGTCGCGATAACTCCGCTTTACATATGTCCGCCGGCGCCTGTGCGGAGCGTCACGTCGTGGTACGCCGAGGGTTGGCCGGTCGCGCGATGCGGAACACTGCAAGGCGTGACTTCCAGCGACCTGTTGACCGACGCGCTGCTCCACCGACTGCCGGAGGGGTGGTCGGCGTCCGAGCCCGACGCGGGGGACGCCCCGGAGATCACCGCGCTGCTGCGGCGGCACGAGGAGCGAGGGCGAGGGTGGGCCAGCGCGGGCGAGGACGACGTGCTGATCGAGGTGTCGGCGCGCGGCTACATCACCCGCGAGAACGTCATCCTGCGCGACGCCGAGGGCGAGCTGCGCGGGTGGGCCAGCGCCCACGACCGGGCCGCCGGCCGGATGCTGCTCGTCGTCGTGGTCGACCCGCGGCTCGACGAGACCGACCCCGAGACGGCCGACCGGGTCGCTGAGGTGCTGTTCGCCTGGGGCGACGAGGCCGCCCGCAGGATCGGCGAGGAGCGCGGCCTGGAGGTCCAGCAGATCGACTCCGGTGCGTTCGCCGACGACCCGCGTCAGCACGGCTGGCTCGAGCGGGCCGGCTTCGAAAAGGTCCGCACCTGGTGGCAGATGTCGCGGCCGGTGTCGCCGGACGAGGCGACGCTCGACCAGAGCGGGGACTACGCGCCCCGCGACGGCGTCACGATCCGGCTCGTCGAGCGGCAGGGCTCGGGCATGCCGTCCGAGGAGGACCTGCGCATCGTCCACGACGTCCTCGAGAGCGCCTTCGCCGACCACTTCAACAGCCACGAGGAGACGTTCGACGAGTTCGTCTTCCGGCTGCGCGAGGACCCCGGCCACCGCTGGGACCACTGGTGGATCGCCGAGATCACCGACCCCTCCACCGGTACGGCGGAGCCCGCCGGCGCCCTGGTCGCGGCGGAGAGCGACGGCGAGGACGACCGGCCCGGCGGGAGCTACGTGGAGTACATCGGCGTGCTGGCGAATGCACGCGGCCGCGGCGTCGCGAAGTCGCTGCTGGCGACCGTGATCGCCGACGCCGCCCGCCGCGGCCGCGACCGGGTCGGGCTCGAGGTCGACGCGGACTCGCCGACCGGGGCCGACGGGCTCTACCGGTCGATGGGCTGGGAGACCCGCTATGTCACCCAGTCCTGGCACAAGGAAGTGCCAGTTACCTAGAGGCTGCCTCTTCGTCCTCCGCCACCGACGCCCGCAGCGCGCGGTGCACCGCGCCGGGCGTGAGCACGCCGAGCATGGTGCCGTCGCGCACGACGGCCACGCGGGCGTCGTCCTGACGCATCATCGTGGCCAGTGCGTCCTCGAGCGTGCCGCCGAGGGGCACCGAGGCCGACGGCGGCTCACCGTCGTGGCGCACCAGGTGCCGCTCCTCGATCGGCGTCACCGACAGCCTCCGCAACCCGCGGCCGGCGCCGACGAACTCGGCCACGAAGTCGTCGGCCGGCCGCCCCAGCAGCGTCGCCGGTTCGGCGTACTGCGCCAGCCGCCCACCGGTCGCGAACACCGCCACCCGGTCACCCATCCGGATCGCCTCGTCGATGTCGTGGGTGACGAACAGGACGGTCTTGTCGAGCTCGCGCGCGATCCGGGCGAACTCGTCCTGCAACCGGGCCCGCACGACCGGGTCCACGGCGCCGAACGGCTCGTCCATCAGCAGCACCGGCGGGTCGGCGGCGAGCGCCCGCGCGACGCCCACACGCTGCCGCTGACCGCCGGAGAGCTCGTGGGGGTAGCGGCCGGCGTACTGTGCCGGGTCCAGGCCGACCAGCTCCAGCAGCTCGTCGGCCCGCGCCTGCGCCTTCTTCCGCTCCCAGCCCAGCAGGGTCGGGACCGTCGCGACGTTGGTGCGGACGGACTGGTGCGGGAACAGACCGACCTGCTGGATCACGTAGCCGATCCGCCGCCGCAGGGCGACGGGGTCGGCCCGGGTGATCTCCTCGCCCTCGAGGAAGATCCGGCCGGTCGTGGGCTCGATCAGCCGGTTGACCATCTTCAGCGTCGTCGACTTGCCGCACCCTGACGGCCCGACGAGCGAGACCGTCCGGCCGCGGGGCACGTCGAGGTCGAGTGCCTGCACCGCGACCGTGCCGTCGTCGTAGGTCTTGCCCACGCCGACGAGGCGGATCGCGAAGTCGTCGGAGCCGGCGGCGTCACGGCCGGGGCCGGCTGGGCTACGGTCACTCACGTGGCGATCCCCTCGACGGCGGCACCGAGCTGCCTGGTCGACAACGAGTGGGTGTGTGCGGAGTACTTCCGCACCCGGTCGGACATCCTGACCGATGCCCTGGTGCAGCACGTCTGGATCACGGTGGTGTCCGTCCTGCTCGGTCTCGCACTGGCGTTTCCCCTGGCCCTGCTGGCCAGACGCTACCGAAGGCTCGAAGGAATCATCGTCGGCGCGACGACCGCGATCTACACCGTCCCCTCGCTCGCCCTCTTCGCCCTGCTGCTGCCGTTCACCGGGCTGACGCCCGCGACCGTGATCATCGGGCTCGCGCTGTACTCGCTGACGATCCTGGTCCGCAACATCGTCGAGGGGCTCAAGGCCGTCCCGGCCGACGTGCGCGAGTCCGCGCTCGGCATGGGCTACGGCCGCGTCCGCCTCCTGCTCGGCGTCGAGCTGCCGCTGGCGCTGCCGACCCTCATGGCCGGTCTGCGGGTCGCGTTCGTGTCGACGGTCGCCCTGGCGACGGTCGGGTCCATCGTCGGGTACGGCGGCCTCGGCAACCTGCTCCTGCAGGCGGTCGACAGCCAGTTCAAGGCCCAGGTCCTGGCATCCGGAGCGCTCTGCGTGGTGCTGGCCGTCTTCTTCGACGTGCTGCTGGTCGGCCTGCAACGGCTGCTCACACCGTGGACCCGGGCGAGGGCGGCGTCGTGATCGGCTCGGTCTGGGCCTGGTACGCCGACCCCGCCAACTGGCAGGGCGAGGACGGGATCCTCAACCGCCTGCTCGAGCACGGGCTGCTCACGCTCACCGCGACGATCGTCGCCGCGCTCGTCGGCCTGCCGCTGGCGATCTGGCTCGGCCACATCGGCCGCGGCGGCCTGCTCGCCGTGAACATCACGAACGTCGGCCGCGCGGTTCCGACGTTCGCGGTCCTGCTGCTGCTCGCGCTCGGCCCGATCGGCTCGTCGTACCTCGGTCCCTACGGCCGCGCCGGCCTCGCCACGCTGGTCGCGCTCGTGCTCTTCGCGCTGCCGCCGATCGTCACCAACGCGTACGTCGGGATGCGGGAGGTGGACCGCGACACCGTCGAGGCCGCGCGGGGGATGGGGATGGCCGGCCGCCAGCTGCTGCGCCGCGTGGAGATACCGCTCGCGCTGCCGCTGATCATGGCGGGGCTGCGGCTCGCCGTCGTCCAGGTCTGGGCCACCGCCACGATCGCCGCGCTCGTCGCCGGCCCCGGCCTCGGCCGGATCGTCACTCTCGGCTTCGTCCGGCAGGACATCGCGATGATCGTGGGCGGCGCCCTGGTCATCGCGGTCTGCGCGCTGCTGCTCGAGGTGGTCCTGGTCGCTCTCCAGTACCTCCTCGACCCGGTCGCCCGGGCGCGCCGCCGCGCGAGGTCGAGGCCCGTTCGCCGGGTTCGTCCCCTCCCGATTGAGGGTTCGTAACAACCCGATCGGATCACTTGCACCGTCGGTGCCCGGGCGTAGTCTGCGTGTCGCGGGTGCTCGACCACTGGCGCCCGCCGGACACGCGCGACGACGAACTGTCGCGGGACACAGAAGGCGGGGCGGCACATGCGTAGCAGCCTGTTCACCCATTCAGCACTCACGCGTCGGATCGCGGCGGCCGCGGCGCTCGTGCCGCTGGCGCTCGTCGGCGCCTGCGCGGGCGAGGACGCTCTCGACCAGCCCGACTCCGGCTCCGAGGGAGGCGGAGGTGGTGGCGAGGTCGTCATCGGCGGCCAGAACTACACCGAGATGCAGATCATGAGCGAGATCTACAAGGCGCTTCTCGAGGACGCCGGCTACGACGTCACGCTCAAGCTGGTCGAGAGCCGCGACGTCTACGCACCCCAGATGCAGAAGGGCAACGTCGACGTCTCGGCCGACTACCTCTCCTCGATGACCGAGTACCTCAACGCCCAGGCCAACGGCCCCGACGCCGAACCGGTCGCCTCCCACGACACCGACGCGACGCTCGAGGAGCTGCGCAAGCTCGCCGAGCCGACCGGCATCGAGCCGCTGGAGCCGGCCGAGGCCCAGGACGCCAACGCGTTCGCGGTGACCAAGGAGTTCTCCGACGAGAACTCCGTGACCACGCTCAGCGACCTGGCGGACCTCGGCAAGCCGGTCACGCTCGCAGCGGCCGAGGACTGCCCCGAGCGCGGCGACTGCAAGCTCGGCCTGGAGAAGACCTACGGCCTGAACATCTCCAAGGTCGAGCCGCTCGGCTTCGGCACCGAGGCCACCAAGGACGCCCTGCGCAAGGGCGAGGTCACGCTCGGCCAGGTCGGTACGACGGACGCGACCCTGGAGCAGCTCGGCATCGTCATCCTCGAGGACGACAAGGAGCTGCAGAACGCCGAGAACCTCGTCCCGATGGTCAACAGCGACTTCCTCGCCGACAACGCGGACGTGGCCGACGTGCTCAACAAGATGTCCGAGCAGCTCACCACCCTGGATCTCACCCGGATGATCGGCCAGGTGGACCTCGAGCGGCAGCTCCCCGCCGACGTCGCCAAGGAGTACCTCACCCAGGCGGGCCTCATCGACGGCTGACCCACCCTGGGTCCCGATCCGGGGACCGGCATCGGTTTGGATGGGACCCGTGAGCGACGTGCGCAGGTGGGCCGGGCGGTTGCGCCGCCGCGTGCGTGCGTCGACCGAGCAGCTGGGTGAGCGGGTCCGCGGCCCGGCCTCGGGGCCGCGGGTCAGCGTCGTCGTGGTGGTGCGGGGTGGCACGGCGTCGAAGGCCCACGTCGACGACTGCGTCGCCTCGGTGCTGGACGCCGGTCACCGCGCGGTCGAGGTGCTGATCGCTCCCGCCGACCCCGCCGCGGGCCAAGCGGCCGCGGCCAGCCGGCACCTCGCCGACCGACGGGTGCGCGTGCTCCCGCTCGCCCCGCGAGGCCTCGACGCCGCGGTCGCCGCTGCGGAGGGCGACTACCTCGCGTTCGCCGACAGCGCGGACCAGCTCGCCCCGGGATCGCTGCCGCGGCTCGTTGCCAGCCTGGAGGCCAGCGGCTCCGACGTCGCGGTCGGTCCGGTCGCACAGGTGCGTGGCGGCCGCACGACCCCACCGAGCTGGGCGGACACGCTGTACGCCGGCCACCTGACCCGCCAGCAGGTCGGTTCGTGCCCCGACGTGCTCGTCGGCGCCGCCCTCACCGGCGCCGTGGTCCGCACCGCCTCCTGGCGGGCCGGCGGCATCTCGCTCGCCGACTGGTCCGTGCGCGCCGTCACGGCCGCGCACCTTCTGCTCACCTCGACCTTCGACGTGGTGCCCGGCACGGCGTACCTCCGCCACGACCGCACCGCCTCCCTGCCCGTGGACGAGCAGCCGCGGTTCCGTCCGAGCGTGGTCGCCGTCGAGGTCGGTGCGCTCCGCCAGGTCGCCGCGCTCGTGGCCGAGACCGACAGCGCGGTCTACCGACGCTGGCTGGTCCTCACCCTCACCCACGTCGTTCCGCCGCTGCTGGTCGACGCCGTCGGCGGCGGCAACCGGTCGCTGGAGGTGCTCGCGCCGTTCGTGCGCGACCTCGTCGGCGACACGGGGCCGGGCGCACTCGCCGAGGTGCCGGTGGCGGCCCGGATGCTCGCGCGCGCGTCGCAGGGCTCGCTGCACGACCTCGCGCTGGTGCAGGACCTCATCGCCGACAACCCCCACGGCCTGCCCACCGAGCGCTCGGCCGAGGGTGTGCAGGTCGTCGTCCTCCCCGCCGGCCTCGGCATCCCCGTCCCCGACGCGGTCCGCCGGATCGAGCAGGTCGACCGCGTGCTGCGCACGGTGGTGGGCACGTTGCGCCGCGACGACCTCGGCGGACTGACCATCAACGGCGCCGCGTTCGTCGAGTACGGCGAGCGCAGCACGCTGCCCTCGGTGGTCCTGACCGCACCGGGCGGCCGCTCGGTGCCGATGATCGTCGAGCCCCGGCACGACCCCGAGGTCAACCTCTGGGCCCAGCGCGCCTGGGAGGACCGGTCCGGCGGCGGCTTCACCGCCCGGCTCGACCCGGGCACTGAGCCGCCGAGCCCGAGCGGCCGCTGGCGCGTCGACGTCCACCTCGGCCGCCGCGCCGGCTCCCACGACGTCGTCCTCGCCGCTCCGGACGCCGGCCCACCCCCCCGGCTCGCCGCAGCCGGCCTCGACGACGGGCCCACCCCCGTGCTGGTGCTGGACGGCACCGGTCCCGCCCCCGCCCGGGTGCTGCTCGAGGGCGGCAAGGGCGGCACGCCGGCCGCCGACGTCGAGCAGAAGGGCCGCACGTGGGTCGCCAGGGTGCCGCTGGTGACCGACCTGTTCGGCCAGGACGTGCTACTGCCCGCCGGCCGCTACGCCGTGGAGCTCCGCGACCGTGCCGGCACCCCGGTCGCGGCCGCCTGGGAGCACAGGCATGGCCAGGAGCTGGTCGCCGAGCGACTCCGGGTGGTGCCCGCGGACGGCCCGGACGGACCGGTCCTCGCCGTCTCCGCGCCGCTGCGGAAGGACGAGCGCAGCGCCTACGACCAGCAGCGCCTGCAGACCCACGTCTACGCCGCGCCTCCGCGGCCGACGTACGACGCGACTGTGGTGCTGGAGACCTTCCGCGGCCGCAGCGTCGGTGACAACCCCGGCGCAATCTGTCGGGAGCTGCTCGACCGCGGCGTCGACCTCGACCTGGCCTGGGTCGTCGACGACCCCAGTGTGGTCGTCCCGGAGGGCACGCGCGCCCTGCCCCGCCGGTCGGAGCGCTGGTACGACGCGCTGGGCCGGGCCCGCGCCTACGTCGGCAACGCCGGGGCGCCGTACTGGTTCACGAAGAAGACCGGCCAGATCCACCTGCAGACCTGGCACGGCACCCCGCTGAAGAGGATCGGCGAGGACCGCGGACCCGGCGACTTCCAGACCTGGCGGCACCGGCGGCGGATCGCGCTGCAGGCGGCCGGCTGGGACGCGATGATCTCGCCGAGCCCGTTCTGCTCCGAGCACTTCCGCAGCGCGTTCCGGTTCGACGGCAGGTTCCTCGAGGTCGGCTACCCCCGCAACGACGTCCTGCTGGACGCCGAGCGCGGGCCGCGGCTGCGGGCCGACGTGCGGAGCCGTCTGGGGCTGTCCGACGCGGACCGGGTGGTGCTCTACGCCCCGACCTGGCGGGAGTACGTCGGCGTCCGTGACCCCAAGCCGCTGTACCTCGACGCCGAGGCGCTGGTGCGGGCCGTGCCCGACGCGGTCGTGCTGGTGCGCGGCCACTACAACGCGACTCACCAGGCGGATGCCTTCCGGGGCGAGTCCCGGATCCACGACGTGACCCGCTACCCCGACATCGCGGACCTGTACCTCGCCGCCGACGCGCTGGTCTCCGACTACTCCTCGGTGATGTTCGACTTCGCGCTGACGGACAAGCCGCAGGTGCTTCTCGTGCCCGACCTCGACCAGTACCGCGACGTCGAGCGCGGCTTCTACTTCGACCTCGAGGAGGCCGCGCCCGGTCCGATGGTCACGACCACCGACGAAGTGGCGGCGGCGCTGGTCGCCGACGACGCGTACGCCGACCGTCGCAAGGCCTTCCGGGAGCGGTTCTGCCCCTGGGACGACGGCCGGGCCTCGGCGCGCACCGTGGACTGGCTGCTGTCCCAGGTCTGAGAGCCGCTCCGGTCGCCCGATATGGTCGCCACCGTGGCGGGTGAGCGCACGGGACTGGCGGGGCGACTGGCCAGGAGGCTGCGGCGCGAGCCTGCGCCGACGGCGGAACCGCAGGCGACCGAGCGTGCCGCCAACGAGGACGCGCAGCCTCGGGCGCTGCCGGACGAGCCGCTGGTCAGCGTGGTGGTCCCGGTGTACGCCGTGGAGCGCTACATCGCCGAGTGCCTGGACTCGATCCTGGCGCAGACCTACCGCAACCTCGAGGTGGTCGTCGTCGACGACGGCTCGCCCGACGGGTCGATGGAGATCGTCGAGCAGTACGCCGCCAAGGACGACCGCATCCGGATCGTGCACCAGGAGAACGCCGGCCTGGGTGCCGCTCGCAACCGCGGCATCGACGAGGCCCGGGGCGACCTGGTCACGTTCGTCGACTCCGACGACACCATCCCCGACAACGCGATCGCCGCCCACGTCCGCCAGCTGGTGCGCTCCGGCTCCGACTTCTCGGTGGGCGCGCTGGAGCGCCAGCAGAGCGAGTCGACGTACCTCCAGAAGCCCTGGTCGCGCCGGCTCCACGAGGTGCTCCGTCGTGGGGTGCACCTCGAGGAGGCGCCGGAGGCGATGGCCAACGTCTTCGCGTGCACCAAGGTCTTCCGCGCCGACTTCCTGGAGCGGATCGGGCTGCGCTTCCCGGTCGGCGTCCGCTACGAGGACCAGGTGCCGATCACCCGCGCATACCTCCTGGCAAACACCTTCGACATCCTCCCCGACATCGTCTACCGCTGGCGGAGCCGCAGGGACGGCTCCTCGATCACCCAGCAGAAGGCCCGTAAGGACGACCTGCACGACCGGCTCCTCGCGGTCGACGAGGTGCGCCGCCTCGTGGTCGAGCGGCAGAGCCCGGTGGTGCTGCGTGGCTGGTACGGCAAGGTCTTCGAGTTCGACCTGTTCGCCTACATCCGCGCCGCGGTCGACGCCGACGACGACTACTACGCCACGCTCGCGGAGACGGTGTCGCACGTCCTCGACAACGCTCCGGCCGACGCGTGGGACAACGTCGACCTGCGGCACCGGATCGCGGCCTGGGCGCTCGTGCACGAGGGCCGCGAGACGCTCATCAGCGTGCTGGAGTCGCCGCTGCTCGGCGGCAACGTGCCGGTGCGCACGCGCGGCGACCGCCTGGAGGCCGACCCCGACCGGCTCGGCCTGCGCGGCGACGTACCACCCGAGCTGCTCGCCGTCTCCGAGCGCGACCTCCTCGTCGAGGCGCGCATGGACACCCTGGCCGTCGACGGCGACGCGCTGGTGGTGCGCGGCGTCGCGTTCACCCGGTACGTCGACAGCAGCCTGCCGCACGAGGTGACGCTGACGTTCCAGCGGAGGGCGGGCGGCGACCCGGTCAGCATCGCGACCCGCGGCGAGCACGTCGAGGACGCCAACGACTTCGCCAACCGCACCTACGAGGACCACCGCGACGACGGGTTCGCCGCTCGCGTGCCGCTGGAGGCGCTGGTGGCCGCCTCGGACGGCGCACGCACGGTCTGGCACACCCGGGTCAGCTGTACGACGCTCGGGAGGACGCGCAGCGCGGTGTTCCGGGAGCGCGTCGAGCACGGCTCGGCGCTGCACCCGCTGCGCCACCTGCTCGGCGACGTGCTCGTCGAGGTGACCTGGTCGGACCGGCTCGGCCTCGTCGTGACCGTGCGCCGCGACTGGGTCGTGCTGAGCGGACGGGACGGCGACACGCTCCACCTGCGCACCGCGGCGGGTGTGACACCGACCGCCCTGCTCGTGCAGCGGGAGCAGGTGGCGACCGTGGAGCCGGTCGGCGACGGCACCTTTCGCGCTGTGCTCCCGGCGAACGACGCGGACCTCGGCCGGAGACTCCTCGTCGACACGGGAAAGGGCCGTCCGCAGCCGCTGCTCGACCTGGCCGCGCTCGACGGGGCGGACGACGCCGAGGACGACTCCTTCGAGGGCTACGTCCGCGTGGGCGGCCGGCCGGACCGGATGCGCGCGACCGAGGTGACCTTCGAGCAGGGCGCCGTCCGGATCACGGGTCCCGTGTCGGGGCCGGCCCTCAAGACCCTGGAGCTGGTCGGGCCCCGCGCCCGCGCGTCCGCACCCGTCACGGTCGACGGTGACCGCTGGGAGGCCGTCGTGCCGACCGTCCTGCCGTCGGTGCTCGACGGCCGCCCCCTCCCGCTCCCGCGCGACACCTACCAGGTGCCCGGTGTCATCGGCGTCCCGAGCCTCGACCCGCCGGACGCTCCCCGCGACGTCGTCCCGGAGTGGGCGGTGCGGCTGCTCGACAGCGGAACGCTGGCCGTCGAGCGCACACGGGATGGAGAGCTCGAGGAGCAGACCCGGCACGGGCAGCAGCAGCTGCAGACGGGCGTGTACGCCGAGGGCCTGGCCGGTGAACGGCGGCCGAAGGTTCTCGTCGACGCGTTCGTCGGGCGTGGGCCGTTCCACGCCCCCGGCGCGGTCGTGACGGCGCTGCGCGAGCACCGCCCGGACCTCCAGGTCGTCTGGGCCCTCCGCGACGAGTCGCTCCCGCCCCCGCCCGGTGTCACGCCGGTGTCCCGCGGGTCGGCCGCCTGGTACGGCCACCTCGCCACCGCCTCGCACGTGCTCACCAACGGGACGCTGCCGCGCTGGCACCGCAAGCCCCCGGGCCAGCGGATCGTGCAGCTGTGGACGGGCACGCCGCTGCTGCGCTTCGGGTACGCCGTACCGCCGGGGGAGACCGGCTACGGCCCCGGGCAGCGCCAGCTGGCTGGTGACGCCGCGCGCTGGGACGTGCTCTGCACCGGCAGCGCCGAGGCGACCGCATGGTTCCGGGAGGCGACGCACTACGAGGGCGAGGTGCGCGAGGTCGGCCATCCCGCGGTCGACGCCTACCGAGCCGACGACCGCGCCGCCCGCGCCGCGGAGGCCCGCCGCCGGCTCGGGATCGGCGACGGCCCGGTGCTGCTCTACGCCCCGACCACCCGGCACGCCGTGCGCGCGCACACCCGCCGAGACAAGGTCGTCGACCTCGACGTCGCCGCCCTGCGCGAGGCCGTACCCGGCCTCACCGTGCTGCACCGCGGTCACCCCAACACCGCCAACCGCGCGGTGCTCGGGCCGGAGTCAGGGATGCTGGACGTCACGCTCTACCCCGAGCTGTCGGACCTGGTGCTGCTCGCCGACGCGGTGGTCAGCGACTTCTCGTCACTCGTCGTGGACGTGCTCGCCTCCGACACCCCGCTGGCGCTGTTCGTGCCGGACCGGGAGGAGTTCGAGGACGTGGGCTGGTTCGTCGACCTGTTCGCCGACCCGCCGGGCCCGGTCGCGACGACCACCGAGGGGCTCGTCCCGTGGCTCACCGACGGCCTCGGTAACCACTACCCCGGGCGCGACGCCCTCCGCGCGCGCCTGCTCCCGCTCGACGACGGCCACGCCGCCGAGCGCGTCGTCGCGTCGGAGTGGGGCTGAACAACGATTCGTCTGCGACTTACGGGGTGATCCACGCGGGCGGACCGCAGACGAATCGTTGTCAGGCGCCCGGGCGGTGGTGGATGGCGGCATCGAACTGACGCATCGCCATCGCGTTGTACTCCGCGGCGTCGAGCGGGATGCACTTCACGTCGCCGTCGAGGAAGCGTCGCATGCCCTCGGCCAGGCCCTTGACCGACTGGGGCACGACGATGCCGGCCTCCGGGGGTACGGAGTCGGTGGCGGAGGAGAAGGCCGTGGTCACGATCGGCAGGCCGAGCACGCGCGCCTCGAGGATGACCATCGGCTGGCCCTCCCAGTCGCTCGACAGCACGAAGCAGTCGCTCTCGGCCAGGATCGCGAACGGGTTGTCGACCAGGCCCGCCAGCGTCACCGCGGAGTCCATGCCGAGGCTGTTGATCAGCGCCTGCAGCTCGGCCTCGAGCGGGCCGTAGCCCATGATGATCAGCCGGATGTGCGGGTTGGTCTCGTGCACCTTGGCGAACGCCTTGATCATCCGCGCGTGGTTCTTCGCCGGGGACAGCCGGCCCACGGTCACGAACGTCACGGCGTCCTTCGTCGGCGCGGGCTGGTTGGCCAGCCGCAGCCGGCCGCGCGCCTCGCGCAGCACGTCGCGCACGTCGAAGTGCTCGAGGAGCACGTTCATCGCCTGGGTCAGGTTGCCGGCGTCGATCTCGACCTTCTCGGCCGGGCCGACGCTCTTGACGCCCTCGCCGCGCGCCTTGGCCGCCACCTGCTCGGCGGTCAGGCCGGAGAGCCGCAGGATCCGGTCGCCGTCGATCGTGTTGACGGCATAGGTGAACCGCTCGGGCGGGGCGTACTCCGCGAGGTGCTTGCGGTTGACCGCGTCGAGCTCGGGGGAGACCGAGACGAGGTGGTCGAAGTACTTGTACGTCGTGAACACGGCCTGCAGCCGGTCCTCGAGGTGCTTCTCGCCGATCGTCTCGCGCTGCATGTCGGCGTACATGTCGTTGTGCAGCCAGATCGACTTGTGCTTGGCCTCGGTCACCGAGAACAGGAACGGCGAGTAGCAGCCGTAGCCGCTGAAGTCGATCAGGTGGTCGAACCGGGCGTGCCCGAAGACGCGCTGCCACTCGTCGGTCCAGAACTTCACGTGGTCGGCGCTGAGCTGCTCGGGCAGGCCCTCCTGCATCAGCTTGCGCGTCTCGCGACGCACCCGCGCGGGGTTGCCGTTGAACTGCACGACCCGCGGGATGACGCGCGCACGGTCGTCGACGAGCGCGGCGTTCTTCAGCCGGTCGGGGCCCTTGGAGAACGTGTAGAACGCCGTGACGTCGTAGCGGTCGTAGTCGAGGTTGCGCAGCAGGTTGAGCGCCGACGTGGTGATGCCCTGCGTCTTGAGGCTGCCGAGGTAGATCAGCAGCGTCTCCTTGTCGGTGCCGAAGTCGCGTCGCACCGTGTAGGACGGGTCCTCCTTGCCACGGAAGACGATGTCCACGACGCGTTCGCACACCGCGCCGTCGTCCTTGGGGTTGTAGACCTCGGCGAGCTCGAGCGACCGCTCGGACGTGCCCTCCGCGAGCGCGGACCGTACGGCGTCGACGAGGTCGGGCACCGTGGCGCACACCGGGCCGGGGAGGTCGGACTCCTCGAGGTAGAGCCCCCGGCTGCCGCGGTAGTCGTCGAGGTCCGGCACGTAGTGCACGACCGGCCGCCCGGTGGCCAGGTAGTCGAAGAAGATCGACGAGTAGTCGGTGACGAGCAGGTCGGCCACCGCGAGCGTCTGGTTGGTCGGCACGCTGTTGGGGACCAGGAAGTCGACCCCGTCGCCGACACGCTGCTTCACGGCGTCGTACACGACCTGGTGGACCTTGAGCAGAACGACGTACTCGCTGGGGTCGAGGGCCTTTTGCAGGTCCTTCACCGTCGCGAGCAGCTGGCCGGCGTTGACCCGCGGGTCCTGGAAGGAGTCGCCGCGCCAGGTGGGGGCGAACAGGACAACCTTGCGGCCGTCGATGCGGCAGCCGCGCTCCTCGAGCAGCTGAATCGTCGGGCCGGGGTCCTTGAGCGCCTCGACCTGGCGGTCGGTGCGCGGGTGGCCCTCCTCGATCACGGCGCCGCGGTAGATGCCCTGCATGCGGTAGGCGCGGCGGTACATGGTGTCGGTCATGTACTGGCAGGCGCCGATCATGAAGTCGGTCTGCAGGAAGTTGCGGGTGATGTTCCGGGAGTTCGGACCGCCGTTGGGCATGTCGAAGCCCATGTACTTCAGCGGAATGCCGTGCCAGGTGTTGAGGTAGGTCTGCCCGGGCCGCTTCGCGAGCTCCTGCGGGAACGTCGCGTTGTTGATGAGGTACTGCGACGTGGCGAGCGCCTTGAAGTACGCGTCGGAGCGGATCTGCACGAACCGCACCCGCGGGTGGCTCTCGAACTCCTGCAGCACCTCGGGGTGCTTCTCGAGGTCGTCGAGCACCCAGATGTGCTCCAGGTGCTCCATGTCCGGCTGCGTCAGCAGGTGCCGGAAGATCGCCTCCGGGTTGTCGAGCATGCCGTTTCCGGAGAACGACTCGTAGAGCACCGTGCCGGGGACGACGGGCTTCTCGCGCCACCGGGCGTAGCGGGCCTGGGTGACCGACTCACGGGCCGCACGGGCGCGGGTGCGCAGCGCGAGGCGCCGCCGCACAGCCCCGACGACGCTGGGGACCTGGGGGTCGGACACGCTCACGCCCCGGTGCGGGAGGGTCGAGCCTGGCGAGCCAGCGACCGGACCTTGCGTACGACGCGGCGCGGCAGCGACGCCGCCGGCTGCGCGGGCTGGGCCGCCTGGGCGCCCAGCTCGCGGGTGACCTTGCGGCGGGTCTGTGCGCGGGCGACGTCGACCGAGTAGTTCGTGTGATCCTGGGTCAGCGCCACTGACCAGGTGTGCAGCTGGCCGTAGGCCTCGCGCATCTCGTCGTTGCTCTTCATCGCTGCCTCGTCGTAGGGGTCCTTCGACAGCGCGTCGAGGTTCTCCCAGACGGTCTTGGCGATCTCGACGAGCTGGTCGGGCACGTCGAGGTCGTCGTAGTCGAGCTGGGAGCGGCGCAGGCTCGAGTCGATGAAGTCGTCGATCGGGTGGTGCGCGTCGCTGGTGAGGTCGGCGTCGTACGTCAGCCCGAGCTTCTCGCCGGCGTCGAGCATGGCCTTGCGCCAGTCGCTGATCATGTCGGTGTAGTGCACGAAGGCGCGGGGGCTCTCGCGGCCGACGTACTCGTTGGTCAGCGCGACGTTGATCCATCCGCCGAGGTTTCCGGTCTCGCGCGCCAGCCGACGCGACTCGTCGGCGTTCTTGAGGTAGTGCATGTCGCGGGACCCGACGACCTCGGCCGGGTGGCGGAGCATGGTCAGGAACCGGGTCTCGACCCCGAGGTCGCTCGCGACCGGGACCCAGAGGTTGCGCAGCCAGAACGAGCGCGGGTCCTTGACCACGATCTGCGGCGCCTTGAGCTGCGTCGCGAACCACTCGCGCAGCTCGTCGCGGAACTCCGCCTTCGCGCACGTCGGCTGCATGAGGTCGTAGGCCTCGGGCCGGGCGTCGAGGGTGCGGACGCCGGCGTCGGCGAGGACCCGCTTCTGGAACTCGACGGTCCACTTCGGCTCGAAGTAGCCGCGCGGGTTGGCCTCGTTGGCGGGGATCTCCGGCTGCGGGACGTAGCAGCCGAGCATCTTCAGGCTGCCGGTGACGGTGCTCGTGCCGCTGCGGCCCGAACCCGTGACGATCACCAGCGTGCGCTCGGACTCGGGGGACATGGGCTGCACGATACCGGCCGTTCAGCCAGATCCGAGACTCGCCCGAGGCGCCGTGACCCCGGTCATTTCTCGATGTCGCCCGGCTCAGACGGGTCGGCTCCATCGACGGTGTGCCGGACAGCGCGATCTGCTACTTGTCCTGCTACTTGTCGATGTCGCCGACCACGAAGAACATCGAGCCCAGCACCGCCACCATGTCGGCCACCACGCAACCGGTCAGCACCTCCGGCAGCACCGCGATGTTGTTGAACGACGCCGTGCGCAGCTTCATCCGCCACGGGGTCTTCTCGCCGCGCGAGACGAGGTAGTAGCCGTTGATGCCGAGCGGGTTCTCGGTCCAGGCGTACGTCGCACCCTCCGGCGCCTTGAGGATCTTCGGCAGCCGGACGTTGATCGGACCGCGGTCCAGCGAGCGAAGCCGCTCGGCGCAGGCCTCGACGATGTCGAGGGAGACCTGGACCTGGTCCAGCAGCATGCCGAACCGCGCGTAGCAGTCGCCCTCCTCCTGGGTGATCACCTGCATCACCCCGTCGTCGACGAGCTCCTGGTAGGCGAGATACGGCTCGTCGCGACGCAGGTCGAAGTCGACACCGCTGGCGCGGGCGATCGGGCCACTCACGCCGTACGCGTCGACGAGCTCGCGGGGGAGGACGCCGACGCCCTTGGTCCGGGCCTGGAAGATCTCGTTGCCGAAGACCAGGTCCTCGATCTGCGGCATCCGGCTGCGTACGGCGCGGACGGCGGCCTCGGCGCGGTCGACCCAACCCGCAGGCATGTCCTCCTTGAGCCCGCCGACGCGGTTGAACATGAAGTGCATGCGGCCGCCGGAGATCTCCTCCATCACCGCCTGGAGGGTCTCCCGCTCGCGGAAGGCGTAGAAGATCGGCGTGATCGCACCGAGCTCGATGGGGTAGGAGCCCAGGAACATCAGGTGGTTCAGCACTCGGTTGAGCTCGGCCAGCATCGTGCGCAGCCAGACGGCGCGGACCGGCACCTCCATGCCGAGCATCCGCTCGAGAGCGAGCACGACGCCGAGCTCGTTGGAGAAGGCCGAGAGCCAGTCGTGCCGGTTGGCCAGCACGATGATCTGGCGGTAGTCGCGGACCTCGAAGAGCTTCTCGGCGCCGCGGTGCATGTATCCGATGATCGGCTCGCACTCGACGATCCGCTCGCCGTCGAGGGTCAGCTTCAGCCGGAGGACGCCGTGGGTGGCGGGGTGCTGCGGACCGATGTTGAGCACCATGTCCTGCGTGGCCAGGCCTCCGGGTGTCCCGCCGCCGCGGTCGTGCCCCGCGAAGCCCGCCGCCCCGTCGCCGATCCCGACGACGACCTGCTCGCGCCTGTCCGGTGCCACGTCGGTCATCCTCGCACGGTCATCCGCCGGTCAGGCGTTGCCGCAACGACCTCTTCTGCTTCTGCTTCGGGGCCGGGGCGGGCGCGGCCTGCTTCGGCTGCGGCTCCGCCTGCTTCGTGTCGACAGCGTTCCGGTCGGGGCCGCCGCGGTCCTGGGGCTTGCGAGGGCCCTTCTCGGCTGACTCGGGCTCAGGCCTCGGGTCGGCGTGCCAGGTGAAGCCCTCCTCCCGGCCCTCGAACCACCAGGTGCCGCTGACCGCGTCGACGGCGTCGTCGAGGTCCTCACCCGGGCCGACGACCCGGGCCGCCCGGGTGAACGCCGACGTGCGCTCGAGCCGCGCGACGTCGCCGTCGGGCAGCAGCACGGACGACAGGCCGCGGTCGAGCTTCATCATCTCGCGGGCGAGCCGCGCGACGGTGTCGGTGGCGGGGGCCCATCCGGTCGGCAGGCGCAGGAGGTACGGCGCCGGGAAGGCCGTGGCCGGTGCCTCCTCCTCGAAGCGCACGCGGCCCTCCCCGACGTACTCCGCCTGCACGAGCCGGAGCTCACGGTCGGGGTCGCGCAGCGGGGAGCGGCGCTCGTCGCCGAGCCGGCTCCAGGGACCGACCAGCACCACGTCGACGTCGTGGAACGACGCGGTCAGCAACGCGTCGATCGAGTGCCGGACCTCCTCGAGGGTGTGGCCCTCGGCCTCGATGACCGCCGTGACCCACGGGACCGAGTAGGACCGGCCCTTGGTGCGCCAGTGCCGCAGGTCGGGGACCCGGTCGGTGACGAACGGCCGGTTGTAGCGGTTCACGTCGTCCTGCTGCTGCATCAGGGTGGTGCGCCCGAGGTGCCAGGAGCGCGCGTCGTCGTCGGGCACGAACACCGCGCCCTGCTGGGCGAGGCGGTAACCGAGCTCGACGTCCTCGCCGAGCTTGAGCAGGGAGTCCATCCCTCCGGCGGCGTCGTAGAGGTCCCGCCGCACGGACGCGCTGGCGCCGGTGTGCACGAGGTAGCTGCGCGTCGGGTTCGCCGTCAGCCCGTCGGTCTTGGCGATCTGCTCGACGACCCAGTCGTGCTCGGACGTCCAGCGGTCGCCGAACAGCTCGCGTGCGCGGTCCTCGGCCAGCTCCGTCAGCGTGGCGTCGAGGTCGGGCAGCCCGCCCGCGTCGTCGGCGACGTCCACGAACAGCTTGTGGCCGAGCACGACCGCGTGGTCGATGACGTGGTGCCAGCGCATCTGCGCCTCGACCTCGTCGCGGTGCGGCAGCATGTCGGCGTCCAGCCAGTGCAGCACCTCGCCCTTCGCGGCGATCGCGCCGGTGTGGCACGCGTGGGCGCGCCCCCAGGACTCGGTGGTGCGCACGATCCTGGTGTTCGGCGGGCGCCGGTCGGGCAGCTCCAGCGGCGGCTCGCTGCCGTCGTCGACCACGACGACCTCGAGCAGGTCCTCGGGGTAGGTCTGCACGGCGAGCGCGGCCAGTGCGTATGGCAGCGTCCGCTGCGCGCCGTACGCCGGGATCACGACCGTCACGGACAGTGTGGGTGTCCACTCACCGAGCTTCGCGGGGGACAGGCCGGGCCAGTCGTTGCCGCGGACGCGGGGCTGGTCGGGGTTGCTCAAGTCGGCTCCTCCGGGCGTCGGCGGGGCAGGTCCTCGTCGTCGGGGTCGAGCAGCGGGCTGGGGGTGAAGCCGCGCCACTGGTGCCAGGACAGCTTGCGGCCGACGAAGTAGCCGAGGCCGGGGTCCCAGGTGTGGCCCTGTGCGCCGCGGCGCAGGACGTAACCGTGGCCGTGGGTGCGGTAGATGCTGCCGCCGGCGTCGGTGACCGCGCGCAGCAGTCCGGCGTCGACGAACTTGCGTGTCTCGCGGAACCCGCCGATTGCGGCGACCGTGCCGCGGTCCATCAGCATCGTGCCGCCGGCGACGACGGGGCGGTAGGCCTCGGTCGCGTCCTGCCGGCGCACGGTGAGCCAGAGCGGCTCGACGAAGGTGAACTCGGGCGGGGTTCCGACGACGTCGGCGCCGGAGTACTCGCGGGCCAGGAGCAGGTCGGCGACGAAGTCGCGGCCGTACCAGTCGTCGTCGTCCACCTTGAGCAGCACGTCGCCGCCGGCGGCACGTACGGCGCGGTTGAGGATGGCGCCGAACGGCTCGTCGGCCGGGGCCTCGAGGGCTGTGAGAGGTGCGCCGGCGGCGCGGAACGCGGCGAGGGCGGTCTCGTCAGCCGCGAAACCGTGCGTCACGAGGACCAGCTCCAGGTCGACGCCGCGTTGGCGGGCCACCTGGCGGAGGACGAACGGGACCTGCTCGGGGCGACGCGTGGGCAGCAGCACGGACACCCTCGGCGGAGGCGTGGTCTGCAGGCTGTGGGCCGCGCCGGCCGTTCGGCGCCAGCCCGCGGCGCCGTGCGCGCGGAGAGCGGCGCGGCGCAGCCGGATGCTGTGCGCCTCGCGCTCGACGATGTCGTCGAGGTCTTCGGGCTGCTGGGTGAGGCCGTCGACGAGGTCGGGGGCCAGCAGCTGTCGAGCCCAGCCTGGGACGTCATCAGCGAGCAGGGGGACGCCGGCCATCGCGAGACCGGCGACGACGCGGGCGTAGGCGTGCGGTCCGTGGGCCCCCTCCCAACCCACGTGCACGGCCGCGACCCGTCTCAGTCGGTCGATGTCCGCGTCGGAGGGCCCGTGCCGGGCGTCGATCGCGAGTTCGCCCTTGGCGGTGCGGAGCGTGAGCCTGTCGGCGTCCTCGTGGGCGAGCAGGTGGGCGACGGGCTGCCGGTGCTGGCGCTTGAACCCGACCGGGTTGAGCGTGCGGTGGTCGAGCGGGCCGAGCGCGAGCGGCCCGCCCGTCACCTCCGCGGCCTCGGCCCAGGTCGGCTCGGGTCCGGTCGTGACGACCACGGGTGCGCGGGCGAGGACGGGATGCGGGTCGGGCAGGTCCCTCACCAAGGGTGCCTGCTCGGCGATGACAAGGTCGGGCGGGAAGTCGGCGCTGCCGTCCACCTGGGTCACGCCCACCGCGGTGTCCGGCCAGCCCGGCCAGTCGAGAGCGCCGGGAGCGACGGACCGCGCGACCGCCGCCACGACCGCCCGCACAGGGGCCTCATCGGCGAACTCGGCCTCCAGCAGCGCGCCATCGCCCTTCGTCGTCACGGCGAGCCGAGAGAGACGCGGCCACGAGGGGTGTGGCGTGAGGGTGGGGGTGGTCGTACAGGCGTCGACCTCGATGGTGAAGGTCGACGCGGTCTCCGCGCGGTCGAGGCGTTCGACCGCGCGGCGCAGTGCCGTCAGGTCGGCGACGTGCAGGTCGAGGCTCAACGCCGTCCCATGCTGCGGAACGTCCAGCCGCCCTCGCGCCACCGGTCGGCGTCGAGCAGGTTGCGGCCGTCGAGGATCTGCTTGCGCCGTACGACACCGTCGAGGTCGGCCGGCGACAGCGCGCGGAACTCCGGCCACTCGGTCAGGTGCAGCACCAGGTCCGCGTCGCGGCAGGCCTCGAGCGCGGAGTCGGCGTAGGTCAGGGTCGGGAACCGCTTGGCGGCGTTGGCGTTGGCCTTGGGGTCGTAGACCGAGACGTTCGCGCCGGCGAGGTGCAGCTGACCCGCAACGGCGAGGGCAGGAGAGTCGCGGACGTCGTCGCTGTCGGGCTTGAAGGCCGCGCCCAGCACGGCGACGCGCGCGCCAGCCACTTCGCCGAGCATCTCGGCGGCGATGAGTCCCACCCGCTCTCGACGGTGGAGGTTGATCGAGTCGACCTCACGCATGAGGCTCGTGACATGGTCGACACCCAGCTCGCCCGCCCGGTGCTGGAACGCGCGGATGTCCTTGGGCAGGCAGCCGCCGCCGAACCCGATGCCGGCGTTGAGGAACTTGCGGCCGATCCGCGCGTCGTGGCCGATCGCCTCGGCCAGGTCCCACACGTCGGCGCCCGCGACCTCGCACATCTCGGCGATCGCGTTGATGAAGGAGATCTTCGTGGCCAGGAAGGCGTTGGCCGACACCTTCACCATCTCGGCCGTCGCCAGGTCGGTGACGACGCACGGGGTGCCGTCGGCGAGCACCTTGGCGTAGACCTCGCGCAGCGTCGCCTCGGCGGACGGCTCCGTCACGCCGAACACCAGCCGGTCGGGCTGCAGCGTGTCCTTGACCGCGAAGCCTTCGCGCAGGAACTCCGGGTTCCACGCCAGCCGCGGCGAGGCGTCTTCGGCCTTGTGCTCCTCGAGCATCGCGAGCAGCCGCTGCGCCGTACCGAC
>NZ_CAMPGZ010000043.1 GCF_946885725.1 uncultured Nocardioides sp. | reverse complement strand
CCCTTCGTCTTGCCCCAGCCGTAGCGCGCCATCACGTCGTGCGCGTCGAGGAAGACGTGCCGCGGGTCGGTGTCGTCTCCGGCGTCGGGCGGCCAGTGCACGGCTCACACCGCCTTCGGCTTGCCGAGGACCGGCTGGGAGGCGAGCCGCTGGGTGCGGATGAAGGTCCGCAGGTCGCCGACGGTCGTGTAGAGGCGCCGGCCGATCTTGAAGAACTCCGGGCCGGTTCCTTCCTGGCGCCACCAGCGCACGGTGTTGACCGGTGTCCGCAGGATCTCGGCGACGTCATCGAGCGTGAGGAGCTCGTCGTCGTGGCGCGCGTGGAAGGAACGTCGTGGGTGTTGCTGTTCATGGTTCCTCCTGTCAGGCGTTGGCCCGCGAGGTTCGTGGGCGACAGGTAGGTGTGAAGGCGGTGCCGCGCGCAAAGCCAAATACGTTCGATCGGATATCGTCGAGAGATGGATCGGGCGTACCTGCTCGAAGTCGCACGACGTGCCAGCGGCCTGACTCAGGCCGAGCTCGCCGCCAGATCCGGTACGTCGCAGGCGACGATGTCGGCGTACGAACGAGGTCTGAAGTCGCCCACGCTCAAGGTCGCCGCGCGGATCCTCGAGGCCGCGGGGTACGACCTCAACCTGCGCCGGCTCATCGACTGGGTCGAGCACGAAGCGCCCGGAGTAGGGCACTTCTGGGTGCCGAGCACCCTCTGGAACGTCGAGACGCCCGACTGCTTCGCGATCCTGGCGTTCCCCGACCTGATCGGCGACGGGCCGATGCGCGAGTGGGACATGCACGACCGCGCGCAGCGCAAGGGTGTCTACGAGCAGTTGCTCCAAGGTGGCTCGACCGAGGAGATGATCCGCTGGATCGATGGCCCCCTCCTGGTCGACGTGTGGGAGGAGCTCGACCTACCGGACGCGGTCCGCGAGGCGTGGAAGTGGCCGATTGCGATCGCGCGGGGACCAACCCACCCGGATACCGTGCGGATCCTGGGCCGGGGGGACGAGTCGTTCACGGCTGAAGCGTGGTCCGCGGACACGAAGCAGTGCCAAGGAGGGCGCCGGCTCCGAAGGAGCCGCGGGTGCGGTTCATCCGGACGCGCTTCGACCCGCGGCCGCCGGCGCCGACGGCGGGCGGCGACGGGATGAAACCGGCAACGACCGTCGCCAAGGTTGCCGAACGGCTCGCCACTCAGTTGGCGACGTCGCGGCACCCCTCCGCACCGGCCACGTGGAACGCTGGAGTCGCGTTCGCGCGGAGGTGGGCGGACTTGGGCAACGGCCACACCGTTGTGCTGGCACCGAGCGGACCCGGGTGCGTCGTCGGCGTCACGGTCGAGCCCTATGACGACCGGCTCGACGTCGGCCACCAGCTGATCACGCTCTGGCGATCGGGCTGAGCTTCGAACGTCGTCCCCGCAGCCAGGTGTTCCAGCAACTGCTGTGCGCCGATGGCGGTTCAGAATCCGATGCCCGGGCCCGATGACGACCGCGCGGGGTGTCGGTGGTCGAACTCGGGCGGAAGGCTTTGAATCGGCCGATGCTTGCGGGCCTTCGGCCCGTAGCGCTCGATCGCCTCGGCCGCCGCCTCCCGTGCGTGGGCTGGCCCGAGGTCGGCACGGTCCCGGCCGAACACGTCGGACCACTGCTTGCGAGCATCCTCGACGGACTCGGCGACGAGGTGCGCGACGTTTCGCTCGCGGCCGCGTGTCATCCCGACGTACGCCGACGCGGCTCCGCTGTGCTCGCCGACCAGCACATGGCTCTCGGTGACCGTGGCGCCTTGCGCGCCGAAGGCGGTCGTGGCGTAGGCGAGCTCGACATCGCGGCGCACGTAGTCGGGCGGCAACACACGGGTCCCCGCCTCGCCCCTGACGGTGAGCGCGCCGCGATCGCACGAAATGACGGTCCACAACTCACGGTTCGCGACGTCGGCATCGCGGTCGTTGCGCCGGGTCGCGATGGTGTTGCCCAAGCCGAGCCGTTCACCCGCCGCGGTCAGCACCCGCTCGTCGACCTCACCGGCCGCCTTGCGGATCCGGTGCGCGGAGCCGTTGATCCGGCCCACCTGCTCGCGGGTGTCGGCGACGACGAGCTTGCCGACGCTGGCTTCGGCAGCCAGTCGTCGCGTCCGCTCGACATCGCTCGCGTGGACGACGATCTCCCCGCGAGCCACCAGCTGATCAAACACTTCGCCGGGCCGGGACCCGGCGCGCATCTGCAACGACAACTGCGCATACTCCGGATCGACGAACCGGCGTACGCCGTTGCGCTGTTGCACGCGATCGGGTGCGTACCTGATCGCCAGATCCAGGACCCCGCCACGGCCGACAGCCGGGAGTTGATGGCGGTCGCCGACCAGCATCACGAGTGCCTGGGTCTCGTCGGCAAGGCGGAGTAGCGCGCGGGCAGTGTCCTGGTCGCCCATGCCCGCCTCGTCGACGACGAGCAGGTCGCCTCGACGTAGTCGGGCGCTGACGTCGGGCGCGGAGTCGACTCGACTCCACCGACCGTCCCCGTCCCAGCGGAAGCCGTGCTGGTGGAGTAGCCAGGCTGCGGAGTACGACGCCGCGCCGATTGCGCCCTCTGCGACCTGGGCCGCCCTGAGAGTCGGGGTCACCACGACCATCCGACGCCCGGCCGCGATCGCGCGCTCGCGGGTTGCCGCGAGACGGGCGGTCTTGCCAGCCCCGGCCGCGCCCTCGATCACGGTGATCGTCTTGGCCTCGGCACGAGTCGCAAGGCGGTCGACGATCTCGTGCTCGACGGCCAGCACGTCGACCGACGTGAACGAACGCACGTGCTCGGGCACGTCCGATCGGGGGAGTAGCGGGCGTGATGCGGCGATGACGCGAGCGGTCAGATCCTCTGCCAACTCACGACGCACGGCCCCGTCGACCACGCCTCCGCCGGACGCAATGATCCGCTCGACCTCACCCCGGGCGTCGGCCGCGTTCCACGCCGAGCGACGTGAGCCAAGCCGGACGAGAGCAGCTCGACGACACCGTCGCGGTCGACAGCGCCGGCCCGCAAGGTGTCAAGCGGAGCGCCCCGGGCCGGGGCGACGTAGCCGAGCTCGTTCAGCTCCTCGATCCAGCGGTGACGTAGATCATCGCCGCTGGTCGGTACGACCTTGTCGGGTCGGGCGTCGGCCCATGCTCGTCGGTCCCACGCCTGCCGCAACGCCGGTCCGGGTTCCTCGCCCGGATGAAGCAGCTTCGGCTGAGAACGCGTCGCCACGAGACCTCCTACGCTTGAGGAGCCATCGTACGCCTTTTCGTGCATCACTCTCGTGCATCACTCCAACGGAAGTGATGCACGTGCCACTCGTCAGGAGTCACAGGAAATGGCCAACCGCCTCGCCAACGCGACGAGCCCCTACCTGCTCCAGCACGCGGAGAATCCGGTGGATTGGTGGGAATGGGGACCCGAAGCGTTCGCCGAGGCGAAGCGCCGTGATGCACCAATCCTGCTAAGCGTCGGGTACGCCGCCTGCCACTGGTGCCACGTGATGGCGCACGAGTCGTTCGAGGACCCGGAGACGGCGGCGTACATGAACGAGCACTTCGTCAACGTCAAGGTCGACCGCGAGGAGCGGCCGGACGTGGACGCGGTCTACATGTCGGCGACCACCGCGATGACCGGGCAGGGCGGCTGGCCGATGACGGTCGTGCTGACGCCGGAGGGCGAGCCGTTCTTCGCCGGCACCTACTTCCCGGACAAGCCGCGGCACGGCCAGCCCGCGTTCCGGCAGGTGCTGGAGGCGCTGGCGCAGGCCTGGACGCAGCGGCGCGAGGAGGTCACGCGAGTCGCCGGCGACGTGAGCGAGCACCTGCGCAGCGCGGCGATGGCCGTCGGCGAGCAGCCGATCGAAGAGGACCTGCTGGCGAGCGCCGTACGCACGCTGGCGGGGGAGTACGACGCGCGCAACGGCGGCTTCGGCGGGGCGCCCAAGTTCCCGCCGTCGATGGTGCTCGAGGCGCTGCTGCGGCACGCGGCGCGCACCGGAGACGCGCTGCCGCTCAACCTCGCGAGCGCCACGCTGACCGCGATGGCGCGCGGCGGGATCTACGACCAGCTGGCCGGCGGGTTCGCGCGCTACTCCGTCGACGCCGGCTGGGTGGTGCCGCACTTCGAGAAGATGCTCTACGACAACGCCCAGCTGCTCGCGGTCTACACGCACTGGTGGCGGCAGGGCGGCGGCGACCTGGCCGCGCGCATCGCGCGGGAGACCGCGGAGTTCATGCTCGAGGAGCTGCGCACCCCGGAGGGCGGCTTCGCCTCCGCGCTCGACGCGGACACCGACGGAGTCGAGGGCAAGTTCTACGCGTGGACCCCGGCCGAGCTGGTCGAGGTGCTCGGCGAGGAGGACGGTGCCTGGGCGGCGTCGCTGCTGTCGGTCACCGAGGAGGGCACGTTCGAGCACGGTACGTCGACGCTGCAGCTGCGCGAGGACCGCGACCCCGAGCGCTGGGCGGGGCTGCGTGAACGGCTCAAGGCGCACCGGGCGGCCACCCGCACGCACCCGGCGCGCGACGACAAGGTGGTGGCGGCCTGGAACGGCCTGGCGATCGCCGCGCTCGCCGAGACCGGGATCGTGCTCGACGAGCCGTCGTACGTCGACGCCGCGGTCGCTGCGGCTCGCCTGCTCGTCGACGTGCACCTCGACGGCGACCGGCTGCTGCGCGTCTCGCGTGACGGGGTCGCCGGCCGGCACGCGGGTGTGCTCGAGGACTACGCGCTGGTCGCGCACGGACTGCTCGTGCTGCACGCGGTGACCGGTGAGCGCGAGTGGTTCGACCACGCGGAGCGGCTGCTCGACCGGGCGCTGGACGCGTTCGCGGCCGACGACGGCGGCTTCTTCGACACCGCGGACGACGCCGAGAGGCTGGTGGCCCGGCCGCGCGACCCGAGCGACAACGCGAGTCCGTCGGGGCAGTCGGCGCTGCTGCACGCGCTGGTGCGCTACGCGGCGCTGACCGGCTCCGGTCGCCACCGCGACGCGGCAGAGGGCGCGCTGCGGCATGTCCGCACCCTCGCCGAGCGGGTCCCGCGGTTCGCAGGCTGGTCACTCGCCGCGGCGGAGGCGGTGGTCGACGGACCGCTCGAGGTAGCGGTCGTCGGCGACCCGGACGACGAGGGCTACCGGCCACTGGCGCGGACGGCGTGGGAGAGCCCCCGTCCGGGGCTGGTGGTCGTGAGCGGTCCGCCGGATGCGGCGGAACCGGTGCCGCTGCTGGCCGGCCGCGGCCCGGTCGACGGCCACGCGGCGGCGTACGTCTGCCGGGGGATGGTGTGCGACCGGCCGGTCACCACGGCCGAGGAGCTCCGCGCGCTGCTCGGCTGACGCCGGCGAGAAGGGGCCCGAAACAGGTCGGAGGGAAGGCGCCACGCGCCTTCCCTCCGGTCGGTTTCGAGATCGTCACGGCCCTTCGGGCTCGTGGTGCGATCGGCTTGGGCTGCGATGCAAGGGCAACACCTCCCACACAGAAACCTTCTGGTGTCTTTCGACGGTACGCCGCGTCCCCGAGGGCGTAAAGAGGGGTCTATGACCCGTCTCACAACGTGTCGTGTGGTCAGCGCAGGCTGTACGTCGCGATCGAGACGCCGACGTAGTGGGTGACGAACGCGGCGATCGTCAGCGTGTGGAACACCTCGTGGAAGCCGAACCAGCGCGGTGAGGGGTTCGGCCACTGGAAGCCGTAGACCAGGCCCCCGAGCGTGTAGAGCAGGCCGCCGGTCGCCATCAACGTGAGCACCGCCGGGTGCGTGCCGTGGACGAAGTCGTTGACGTAGAACACCGCCGCCCAGCCGAGCGCCATGTAGATCGGCGTGTACAGCCAGCGCGGCGCCCCGGCCCAGAACACCCGGAACAGCACGCCGAGGATCGCCCCGGTCCACACCACCGCGAGCAGCACGACTCGGTTGCGGCCCTCGAGGAGCAGCAGTGAGAACGGCGTGTAGGTGCCGGCGATGAGCAGGAAGATGTTGGCGTGGTCGAAGCGCCGCAGGAACGCCCAGACGCGCGGGCTCCAGCGGCCGCGGTGGTAGATCGCCGACACGGTGAACAGCACGAGGGCCGTCACGGCGAACACCGCCGACCCGGTACGCGTCATGGCGTTGGGGGAGAGCGCGACCAGCACGATGCCGGCGGCCGCCGCGAGCGGCGCGGTCGCGGCGTGCAGCCAGCCGCGGAAGTGCGGCTTGGCCTCCTCGATCGCCTCCCGGACGTGCCCTGCAACACGGTCGACCTGGTCACCGAGGCGGTGACCGGACGAGCGGGTGCTCGCCGAGCCGTTGGGGTGCGAGTCGGGCATGAACCGAAAATATCGAGGCCCGCCAAGGACTGTCCCGGGTTCGTGGCCACCGTCACGGCCTCGAGCAGGCGTCGTCTGGACGCCGTTCAGCGGCCGAAGCAGGCCCGAGCCGGATCCGCACGGAACCCGCACATTCGGGACACCGGTCGCCCCACGTATCGCGAGTATGGTGGTGGCTCGTGGCGGACTGGAAGGCAGGCGTACGACGGGTGCTCTACCCGGCGTACGAGCGACGCCTCGCCCGCCGACTCCCGCCCGACAAGCTGCCCAAGCACGTCGGCGTGATGCTCGACGGCAACCGCCGCTGGGCCCGTGCCGTGGGCCGCGACGCCGCGCACGGCCACCGCGCCGGCGCCGCCAACATCTCCCCGCTGCTCGAGTGGTGCGACGAGCTCGGCGTCGAGGTGGTGACGCTGTGGCTGCTGTCCACCGACAACCTCAACCGGCCCAGCGAGGAGCTGCGGAACCTCCTGGTGATCATCGAGGACGCCGTCGCCGACCTCGCCGCGCAGAACCGCTGGCGGCTCAACCCCGTCGGTGCGCTGGACCTGCTCCCCGCCGACACCGCCCGCCGGCTCAAGGAGGCGGCCGACGAGACCCGCGACGTCGAGGGTCTGCTCGTCAACGTCGCCGTCGGGTACGGCGGGCGCCGGGAGATCGCCGACGCGGTCCGGTCGCTGCTGCAGGAGCACGCCTCGAAGGGCACGTCGATCGAGGAGCTCGCCGAGATCCTCGACGTCGAGCACATCGCCGAGCACCTCTACACCAAGGGCCAGCCCGACCCCGACCTCGTCATCCGAACGTCCGGCGAGCAGCGGCTCGGCGGCTTCCTGCTCTGGCAGAGCGCGCAGAGCGAGTTCTACTTCTGCGAGGCCTACTGGCCCGACTTCCGCAAGGTCGACTTCCTCCGCGCGCTGCGGGCGTACTCCGAGCGCAACCGCCGGTTCGGCGCCTGAGCCTCCGGGTGGTCGAGCCGTGGCCGGAACGTTTTACCTTCACCTGACCTGCGATCGGGCGTGTCTTCCTCCGCTGCGAAGCCGGGACGCTTACCTTCGAAGAGACGGCCGGTGGGGAAGCCGACCGTCTCGGGAGGCCCGTTCGTGAGAACTCACGACCAGCACCACTCGGAGGTCCGCACTCGGACTTTCGGGCCCGCTCCCGGTCCGGAGGCGAACTGACCAGGACCGGGACGCGAGTGCGCGTGCCGGTCTGCGAGGGGACGTAGCGTGGCTGCATCGAAGAGCACCTCGGCATCGTCACCGGCCGGCACGGCTGCCCGCCGTACCGCCGGAGGGGGAGAGACCCGCAAGCGCGCCGCGGCTTCGGCCGCGGTCGACCCGGCCGTCCGCACGATCGTGCTGGACACCAGCGTCCTGCTGGCCGACCCGGGGGCCCTGCACCGCTTCGACGAGCACGAGGTGGTGCTCCCGGTGGTGGTGATCACCGAGCTGGAGGGCAAGCGGCACCACCCCGAGCTGGGCTACTTCGCGCGGGCGGCGCTGCGCCGGCTCGACGAGCTGCGGGTGCTGCACGGCCGGCTCGACGAACCGGTCCCCGTCGGCGACAACGGCGGGTCGATCCGCGTCGAGCTCAACCACACCGACCCCGAGTCGCTGCCCAGCGGCTTCCGGCTCGGTGACAACGACACGCGCATCCTCGCCGTCGCGCGCAACCTCGCCAACGAGGGTCGCCACGTGACGCTTGTCTCCAAGGACCTCCCGCTGCGGATCAAGGCGTCGGCCGTCGGTCTGGACGCCGAGGAGTACCTCGCCGAGCTCGCCGTCGAGTCCGGCTGGACCGGGATGACCGAGCTGGAGGTGCCGGCGGCCGTCCTCGACGAGCTGTACGACGACAGCGTGGTCGACCTCGAGGAGGCCCGCGACCTGCCCTGCCACACCGGGCTGGTACTGCTCTCCGAGCGGGGGAGCGCACTCGGCCGGGTCAAGGCCGACAAGCGCGTGCACCTCGTCCGGGGCGACCGGGACGCGTTCGGCGTACACGGCCGGTCGGCGGAGCAACGGATCGCGCTCGAGATGCTGCTCGACCCCGAGGTCGGGATCGTGTCGCTCGGTGGCCGCGCCGGCACCGGCAAGTCGGCGATGGCGCTCTGCGCCGGCCTCGAGGCCGTGATGGAGCGCCGCCAGCACAAGAAGGTCGTGGTGTTCCGCCCGTTGTTCGCCGTGGGCGGCCAGGAGCTCGGCTACCTGCCCGGCAGCGAGTCCGAGAAGATGTCGCCCTGGGGCCAGGCGGTGTTCGACACGCTCGGCGCGCTGACCTCGTCCGACGTGATCGACGAGGTGCTCGACCGCGGGATGCTCGAGGTGCTGCCGCTCACGCACATCCGCGGCCGGTCGCTGCACGACGCGTTCGTGATCGTCGACGAGGCGCAGTCGCTGGAGCGCAACGTGCTGCTCACCGTGCTGTCGCGGATCGGCGCGAACTCCAAAGTGGTACTCACCCACGACGTCGCACAGCGCGACAACCTGCGCGTGGGCCGGCACGACGGCGTGGTGGCGGTGGTCGAGAAGCTCAAGGGCCACCCGCTGTTCGCGCACGTCACGCTGACCCGCTCCGAGCGGTCGCCGATCGCCGCGCTGGTCACCGAGATGCTGGAGAACGTCACCGTCTGAGCGGCCCCCACCGTGTCCTGAGTCCCGTTCTGACCGCGTCCTGACGCGGTCATGACCCGGCGGGCGGGACGTGAGGTGCCACACGCACCCCCCGTCTCGACTTGCATCCGGCCAGGGGCTCAGGCACGGTGGACGCTTCGTCGGGGCCCGGTGAGGGCCCCGTTGCATGTCCCCTGCAGTCGATCGTCAGGTTGTTTTCCCTGTGCCACGTCGTGACACGTACGTCCCCAAGCACCGAGGTCTCGCGCCCGAGCCGGCCGTCAAGAAGGGCATCAAGAAGGGTGTCCTCCTGTCCGGTGTGGCCGTGGTCACCACCGGTGTCGCGGTGACCTCCGGCGTCCTCGCACAGCAGGACCCGGCGGCCGGCTCCGACCACGCCGCGCTCCGCACCGCCCCGAAGCTGGACCGTCCCGCCCCCAAGGCCGGCGACGAGAAGGCCCTCGAGGGCCGTGACGACCGCGCCGCCTCCCGGTCCGACTCTCGTGACGGCAAGAGCGACGAGAAGAAGAACGAGGGCGGCAAGCACAAGCGGACGAAGAAGGACCCCGCCGAGGCGCTGGCCAACCAGGACCCGCGCGAGATCGCGCGGAAACTGCTGCCGAAGTACGGGTTCTCGCAGTCTGAGTTCAGCTGCCTCGACCAGCTCTACGTGAGCGAGAGCGACTGGGACCCGCACGCGGACAACCCGTCGTCCAGCGCCTACGGCATTCCGCAGGCCCTGACCGAGACGCACGACCTCCCGGCCGACTACATGACCAACCCCGTCACGCAGATCGAGTGGGGCCTGGACTACATCCGGTCCAGCTACGGCACGCCGTGCTCCGCCTGGGAGTTCAAGCAGGCCAACAACTGGTACTGAGCGACCACGCTCAGTCCGCCGACCCGGTGAGCTCCCCGAGCCTCTGGTCGCGCCCTTCCTGCCGTTCTCCGGGGTGCTCCAGCTGAGCCGGCGTCCCGGCGCCGGCCCACCCATGCTGTACGACGAGACGCCGTCCCTCACGTGCAGGAAGCGGTCGGTCGCGAGGTCGTAGACGAACGTCCCGCCGCGGCCGCTGCGCTGGTACGACTCCACGGCCACCACGTCGCCCGTCCCCGACAGCCCGCCGTCGAGGTCGCCGTCCTGAATCGTGACGACCGGGTCGCCGTCGAGCTCGATGACCTGGACGCGCTCGTCGCGCACTCCCTTGGCTTGGCGCCGCAGTACTGGCCCAGCACGATGCGCTCACCGGTCGCGTCGATCACCTCGGGGCTCGACCGGCGACGGGCATGGTCGACCAGCGCGCTCACGACGGCCTTGCGGGCGCAGGCCTACTCTCCGCTCGCCCGGGTCAGCCGCGGCCAGGCGACGTACACCCGGATCAGGCCCTCCTGGACGTGGTCCGAGGCGAGCTCCCAGTCCCCGCACATCAGGTCGGCCGTGCGGCGCAGCCGTGGGCTCGCCGCCTGGGCGAACTCCACGAACGCCGCCTCTGCACGCATCAGGTCCCCGCTCCATGCTCAGGGGCGAGTTGAGTCCGACGAAGGTTGCACGGCGGGCGTGGCGAGTGTGGTCGCGCCCAGCTCGTGCCGGCGTGGCTCCTCAGCACGAAGCGGCAGCGCTTCGCGCTGGAACGATCTATTGGTCACGAACCGCACGTTCCAGCGCCCGGATCTTGCGGTTGGGGACCAAACCGCAACGCCACCGGACGTTGCGGGGGTACCGGTCGCGCTGGATCAGGGGTGGGTCATGCGCGCCACGTCGAGCGCCTCGTCGAGCTGCGCCTCGGTGAGGACGCCCTTCTCCACGAAACCCATCTCGACGACCACCTCGCGGATCGTCTTCTCCTCAGCAAGCGCCTTCTTGGCGACCTTGGCAGCGTTCTCGTAGCCGATGTACTTGTTCAGCGGCGTGACCACCGACGGCGAGGACTCGGCGTAGTTGCGCATCCGGTCCTCGTTGGCGGTGATGCCGGCGACGCATCGGTCGGCGAGGACGCGGCTGGAGTTGGAGAGCAGGCGGATCGACTCGAGCACGGCCCGCGCCATCACCGGCATCATCACGTTCAGCTCGAACGAGCCGGAGGCACCGGCCCAGGCGACCGTCGCGTCGTTGCCGACGACTTGCGCGCAGACCATCAGCGTCGCCTCGGGCAGCACCGGGTTGACCTTGCCGGGCATGATGCTCGAGCCGGGCTGGAGGTCGGGGAGGTTGATCTCGGCCAGGCCGGTGCGCGGGCCTGACGACATCCAGCGCAGGTCGTTGCACAGCTTGGTGATCGACACCGCGACCGTGCGCAGCTGGCCGGACAGCTCGACCAGGCCGTCGCGGGCGCCCTGCGCCTCGAAGTGGTCGCGCGCCTCGGTGAACGGCAGGCCGGTGCTCGACGCGAGCTCCTCGATCACCGCGGCGGCGAAGCCGGGCGGGGTGTTGATGCCGGTGCCGACCGCGGTGCCGCCGAGGGGCAGCTCGGCGACGCGGGGGAGCGCGGCCTCGAGCCGCTCGATGCCGTAGCGCACCGCGGCGGCGTACCCGCCGAACTCCTGACCGAGCATCACCGGCGTCGCGTCCATCAGGTGCGTGCGGCCGGCCTTGACCGTGTTGGCGAACTCCTTGGCCTTCGCCTCCAGCGTCGAGGCGAGGTGGTCGAGCGCGGGCAGCAGCTGGTGCGTCGTCGCGCTCGTCGCCGCCACGTGGATCGACGTCGGGAACGTGTCGTTGCTCGACTGGCTCGCGTTGACGTGGTCGTTGGGGTGTACGTCGACGCCAGCACGCGCGGCGAGCGAGGAGAGCACCTCGTTCATGTTCATGTTCGACGAAGTGCCGGACCCGGTCTGGAACACGTCGATCGGGAAGTGGTCGAGGTGCTCGCCCGCGACGATCTGCGCGGCGGCGTCGCGGATGGCCTGCGCCTGCTCGGGGGTGATCACGCCGAGGTCGGCGTTGACCTTCGCGGCCGCGGCCTTGACCTGGGCGAGCGCCTTGATGTGGTCGGCCTCCAGTCGAGTGCCGCTGATCGGGAAGTTCTCGACCGCCCGCTGCGTCTGGGCCCGCCAGAGAGCATCGTCCGGGACCTCGACCTCACCCATGCTGTCGTGCTCGATACGCGCCATGGGCCGACCCTACGACGGCAGCGGGCGGATCAGCGACGGGCCTGGTAGAGCCAGTACTGCTCGGCTCGCCCCTGCAGCTGCACGTCGAAGGGCACCGGCGCCACCGCCCCGAACACCTGCTCGACGGCCTCGCCGAGCGCGCGGTCCGGCGCGGCCGACCACACCACGAGCGCGCCGCCGGGGCGCAGCAGGTCGTGCAGCTGCCTCAGGAACGGTACGGCGTACACCTCGGCGTTGCTGTCGTGCACGAGGTAGCCCGGGCCGTTGTCGACGTCCAGCAGCACCAGGTCGTACGACGCCGGGGTGGCCTCGGCGACGGCGGCGCGGACGTCCGCGACCACGATGGTCAGCCGCTCGTCGGCGAGGAACGCCGGCCCGTGCGGCACGGTCGCGTCGCGCATCCAGCCGACGATCGCGTCCTCGATCTCGACGACGGCGACCTTCTCGACGCGCGGGTCGGCGAGCACAGCGTGCGCGGTGAATCCGAGGCCGAGGCCACCGACCAGCACCCCCCGCGGCTCGTCGACGACGGCCAGCGCGGCCTCGGCCAGAGCCTGCTCCGTCGACGTCTCGACGGTGTCCATCACGAACACGCCGTTCACGCGCAGCTCGAGCGCCCCGGTGTCGCGACGCAGCAGCACGATCTCGCCCCGCTCCGACTCCGCGCGGGCGACCTCCTCGGTGGGCACGGCGTCAGCTGTTGCCGAGGTCGAGCGCCTCGAGGTCGAGGGCGTAGCCGCCGACGTTCGCGGCGATCCGGCCGGCGGTCTCGCTGGTCGCGTCGAGCGCGGCCTGCCACGACAGCTCGAACGCCGCGACGCCGTCGACCAGCGCGTCGCCGAACTCGCCGGCTCCCTCGTGCACGTGCCTGGCGTCCGCGCGAACCTTCGCGGGGGCGTCGCGCAGCTCCCGGCCGAGCGCGCGGAACTCGTCCTTGACGCCGGTGAGGACACCGGTGTCGGCGTGGATCGGCGGCTCGCTCACGGCGCCTCCCAGGAGACGAGGTAGTTGACGTGGTACTCCTCGCGGTTCGCCTTGGCGATGGTCTCCACCTCCAGCCGGTCGGGCGGTGCCACGGCCGTGGGCAGCACGTACTTCGCGTCGGCGTCCCCGCTCGTCGCTCGCTCGGACTGGCTCAGAGCGGTGTCGGCGCGGGACCGCTCGACGCCGAAGTCGGCCACGGACTGCTCGACCGCCGCCCGCAGGTCGTCGAGCCCGTCGCCGGCTCGGCGGATCGTCACGGACGTCGGGTCGGCGCTCTCGTCCTCGGCGGTGACGGTCACCCAGCTCGCCGACGTGGTCAGCTCGGTGCCGTCGCGGAACACGACCGTGACGTCGAACGGCTCGCGCTCGTCGCGCTGCAGGACGGTCGTGGTCCGGCCCTCGGGCAGGGCGAGGTCGGCGCGGGTCGGCGGCGAGGAGAGGTCGATGGTCAGCTCGCCGTCCCCGACCGCCTCCCTGACCGCCTCGCGCTGCTGGCTGCGGGGTCCGCCGTCGGTCGTCACGTTGCATCCTCCGATGGTCAGGGCCAGGGCCGTCGCGACGACGGTCCCGAGCAAGCGCACGGCTCGTCCGGCGCGGGGGTGGGGTGGACGGCCTGGACAGCCCCGTCGGCTATTGGTCGACATCGACGTCCCAGTCCAGCATCTGGCCGATGATCTCGTCGATCCGCGCGGTCAGCCGGTGGTCGCCGATCCGGCCCTCGACGTCGCTGCCGATGATCGTGCGGACGCGGCCGGGGTCGTCGGCCAGCAGCTCCTGGTAGCGCGGCAGCGTGTCCTCCTCGATCAGCGCCCAGCGGTCGTCGAAGTGCGCGATGTTGCCGTCGGGGAAGGGCGTCTTCACCTCGACGCGCACCTGCGTGGGGTTGTCCACGGAGATGTGCGGGATGTCGTGGCCGAAGATCGAGCTGGGCGTGCCGACCCGCTCCGGGCCGGGCGTCTCGAACGCGACCACCTGAGGGAACACGTCGGGGTAGCCCTGTGCGCCCGGTATCGATGGCGCACCGATGAGCGTCATCGCCCACGTCATGGCGGGGCCGGTCGGGCTGTGCTCGTACATCAGCCGGTACTCGTCGTCGATGATGTTCTCCTGCTCGCGCCGGAGGAACGTCGTGTTCCCCTTCGCCACCTCGGCCGGGACTCCACTGTCGACCTCGCGCCAGCCCTCGAGGATCGAGTCGTCGATCAGCCCCGCGGCGCGCATCTCCTCGATCGCCTCGAGCCCGCCGTCGACGTACGCCTGATGCATCGAGCCCTGGTCGAAGAAGATCTGCTGCTGCATGTCGAGGAACGTGGTCTCGAAGAACCGCAGGTCCTCGGCGGTGAGGTCGGCGAGCTGGTCGACCCCGGGCGGCAGCGCGTCGCGCAGCGGCGGCGGCAGGTCGCCGACGGTCTCGCCGATGCGACGGAACTGCGCGAGGTCGAAGAAGCCGGCGGCGAACGACGGGCCGATCATGTTCGCCATTCCGGCCCACTGCAGGTCCGGGTCCCTCAGGTAGAGCTGCGCGTAGTACTCGTAGACCTTGATGATCGTCTCGCGGTTGGCGTCGGCGCCGAGGCTGGGGTCCCAGGCGTCGAGGTCGATGCCGGCCACCTCGGCCGCCCGGCGGTTCCAGTACTCCCGCAGGGTCGGGGCGTACTGCTCGGGCGGTACGCCGAGCTCGCGGGCGCGGTCGAGCAGCGCCGTGATCGCCGCGTAGTCGTCCGGCGGCTCCTGCAGCTGCCGCTCGAGGTCCTCGAGCGGCCCGCCGAGCTGCTGCCCGGCCTGGGTGAGCAGGCCGGTCAGCGCGCCGCCGCCGCGGTTCCACAGCCACTGCGCCACGACGTTGCCCTGGGCCGCGCGGTAGGCCGAGACCAGCGCCGGCGGCACGGGTACGGCGACGGCGTCGGTGAGCGCGTCGGAGATGCGCGCGGCGTGCCGGCGCAGCCGGTCGCGGACGTCCTGGAACTCCAGCTCCAGCTTGTCCTGGGTGGCAGCGCGGGCCGCGCTCGCCGCGGAGATCCCCGACGAGCGCACGTCGTCGAGGTCCATCCGGATCATCTTGCGGGCCTGCGGGGAGGTGCCGGCGTCGATGTCGGCGAGCGCGCGGTCATGCCGGGAGTGGGCCGCCGCGACCCCGTCGTCGTACGTCGCGTCCGCCGCGCGCCAGCGGCGGTTGAGGTCCGGGACCTCCACGTCGACGGCGTGCGCGAGGTCCTCGGCGAACCTGCCTACCAGCTCGCTCGCGGTGGCGAGCTTGCCGCCGAACGTCGTGAGGTGGTCTGCCAGCGTGGTCGCCTCCTCGGCGACGGTCGCGGCCGTCCTGCTCGACCAGCCCGACCGCCAGCGTCCGGGTGCGGAGGCGGCGGTACGGCCGCGGCCGCGGAGGTGGTCGGCGCGCTCACCGAGCCGGCGGGAGGCCGCGGCGACGACGTCGGGGTCGACGTCGAGCGAGAAGTGGTCCCCCATGGGCGCTCAGGCTACCGGCGCGCCGACCGTGGACTCGCGGACCACCAGCTCGAAGGGCACCTCGACGTCGTCGTTGGGCGCGTCCGGCTCGGCGATCCGCTTCTGCAGCAGCTCCACGGCACGCCGCGCCAGGGCCGCCTTGTCCGGCCGCACCGTGCTCAGGGTCGGGATCGAGAAGCGGCCGTCCTCGATGTCGTCGAAGCCGATGACCGCGACGTCGTCGGGCACCCGCAGGCCGTGCCGGGCCAGCGCGTGCAGGGCGCCCAGCGCCAGCTCGTCGTTGAACGCGAAGACCGCGTCGGGCACCTCGTCGGACAGCAGTGCGTCGACGGCGCCGGCCCCCTCTGCGCGGGTGTAGCGGGCGACCTCCGGCGTCCACGCCGTACCCGTGCCGAGGCCGGCCGCGGCGAGCGCCTCCTCGTAGCCCCGGCGGCGCAGCGCCGCGACGCCCGAGCGGGCGTGGTCGGCGCCCTGGAAGCCGATCGCCGCGACCCGGGTGCGGCCGAGGCCGATGAGGTGCTCGGTGGCGGCGCGCGAGGCGGCAACGTTGTCGATGGCCACGTGGTCGATGGCGCCGTCGCTGATCCGCTCACCGATCAGCACCAGCGGGACGTCCTTCTCGGTCCGGCGCAGGTCGGCGGCGCCGAGCGCCACCGGGCTCAGGATCAGCCCGTCGATCAGGTGGCCGCGCAGGCCTGCGGCGACCTCGCGCTCCCGGTCGGCGTCGCCGTCGGTCTGGTCGACGAGCACGGTCCAGCCCAGCTCGGTGGCGGCGGCCACGACCGCACTGGCCAGCTCGGCGAAGTAGGGCACGTCGAGCGCCGGCACGGCCAGGGCCACCAGGCCGGACCGGCCCTGCCGCAGGCTGCGGGCGGAGAGGTTCGGGCGATAGCCGAGCTCGTCGAGCGCGGCCTGCACCCGGCTGCGGGTCTCCTCGCGCACGTGGACGTAGCCGTGCACGACGTTGCTGACGGTCTTCACCGACACGCCCGCGCGGGCCGCCACGTCGCTGAGCCGTACTGCCGCCACGGGGCTCATCCTCTCGTGCGGGACCGGCGCGGGGGGAGCGGACCGGTCGATACCGGACTTTACAACGTTGTAGAACAACGTTAGAAAGTAAAGCGTGGATGTGGCAGCCCTCACCCTTGACCCCGCCTTCCGAGTCGGTCGCGTCGACCGCCGGCTCTTCGGCACCTTCGTCGAGCACATGGGCCGCAGCGTCTACACCGGGATCCACGAGCCCGACCACCCCACCGCCGACGCGTACGGCTTCCGGCGCGACGTGGCCGACCTGGTACGCCGGCTCGGCCCGACCGTCGCCCGCTACCCGGGCGGCAACTTCGTCTCGGGCTACCGCTGGGAGGACGGCGTCGGCCCGGTCGAGGAGCGCCCCCGGCGGCTCGACCTCGCCTGGCGGCAGGTGGAGACCAACGCCGTCGGCGTCGACGAGTTCGCGCTGTGGGCCCGCTCGGTCGGGGTCGACCCGATCATGGCGGTCAACCTCGGCACCCGCGGAGTGCAGGAGGCCGCCGACCTCCTGGAGTACTGCAACCACCCCGGCGGCACCGCCCTCTCGGACCAACGCATCGCCAACGGCGCCAAGGAGCCGCACGACATCCGGGTCTGGTGTCTCGGCAACGAGCTCGACGGGCCGTGGCAGGTCGGCCACAAGACGGCGGCGGAGTACGGCCGCCTGGCCGCCGAGACGGCACGCGCGATGCGGATGGTCGATCCGACCATCGAGCTGGTCGCCTGCGGCTCGTCCAACAGCTCGATGCCGACGTTCGCGTCCTGGGAGGGGACCAGCCTCGAGCACTGCTACGACCTCGTCGACTACGTCTCGCTGCACACCTACTACGACCCGCTGCCGCGGGAGCGGTCGTCGTTCCTCGCCAGCTCGCTCGACCTCGACCGGATGATCGAGGAGATCGTCGCGACCGCCGACCACGTCGGCGCCCGGCTCCGCTCCCGCAAGAAGCTCAAGCTCTCGGTCGACGAGTGGAACGTCTGGTACCAGTCCCGGTTCCCCGGCCAGGACGCGCTGCGGTACGACGACGAGCCGAGCCTCATCGAGGACGTCTACACCGTCGCCGACGCGGTGGTGGTCGGCAGCCTGCTGATCACGCTGCTCCGGCACGCCGACCGCGTCGGCATCGCCTGCCAGGCCCAGCTGGTCAACGTGATCGCGCCGATCCTGACCCGCCCGGGCGGCCCGGCATGGGCGCAGACGATCTTCCACCCGTTCGCCCAGGCCGCTGGTCTGGCCCGGGGCGAGGTGCTGCGCGTCGAGACGAAGGTCGATGGGTACGACGACGCCACCTACGGCGACGTGCCGTGGGTGGAGGCGACCGCGACGTACGACGAGGACAGCGGTGACGTGGTCCTGCTGGCCGTGAACCGGGCGCAAGACCGTCCGGTCGAGCTGCAGGCCCTCGTACGCGCGCTCGGAGACCTCCGTCCCGCCGAGGCGACCACCCTCCACGACGACGACGTCGACGCGTGCAACACCGAGAGCGACCCCGACCGTGTGGTCCCTCACCCCCTCACCGACCTGACCGTCGAGAACGGCACGCTGCGCGCGGTGCTGCCTCCGGTCTCCTGGAACGTCATCCGCCTGTCCCGTCCCAACCCAGCCCAGGAGTGAGCACATGACCCATCACCTGCACACGCGTGCCCTCGGCACGAACCTCAGCCGCCGGGGGTTCCTCGCTGCCAGTGGCGGGACGCTCGCCGCGTTCCTCGCCGGTTGCGGCGGCGGTCAGGGCGTCGGCAGCCGGCCCCAGTCGGGCGGCGGCGCCGAGTTCACCGGGAAGTACGACGGCCCGCCCGTCACGCTGGACTACTGGAACGGCTTCACCGGCGGTGACGGGCCGACCATGCAGGCGATGTTGAAGAAGTTCAACGACTCGCAGAAGAACATCACCGTCAAGAACAACACCGTCGAGTGGGCGGACTTCTACCAGCGGCTTCCCGCCGCGGCGAAGGCCGGACGCGGCCCCGAGGTCGGCGTCATGCACCTCGACCAGCTCGCCACCAACGCCGTACGCCAGGTGATCGTGCCTCTCGACGACGTCGCCAAGGAGATCGGGCTCGAGGCATCCGACTTCACGCCGGCCGTGTGGGAGCCCGGCATCTACGACGGCAGCCGCTACGGCATCCCGCTCGACGTGCACTCGCTGGCGATGTACTGGAACAAGGAGCACTTCGACAAGGCGGGCATCACCGAGGCGCCGACCGACGCCGCGAGCCTCGAGGAGGCGTGCCAGAAGCTGCAGGACGCCGGCTACAAGAACCCGTTCTGGATGCCGGGCCAGTGGCCCGCGCACCTGATGTTCTTCAGCCTGATCTGGCAGAACGGCGGCGAGCCCTACAACGAGGACGGCAGCGAGGCGACGTTCGGCGAGGACGCCGGCGTCGCGGCGCTGACCTGGATGCGCGAGCAGGTCGACAAGGGATACAGCCCGTCCAACGTGGACCGCGACGCGCAGTACCTCGCGTTCAAGAACGGCGAGAACTCCATCACCTGGGACGGCATCTGGCAGGTCAACGACCTCAACGCCGCGAAGATGGACTACGGCATGGCGCCGATCCCCACGATCGGCGACCAGGAGGCGGTCTGGGCGAACTCCCACCACTTCTTCATGACCGCGCAGGCGGCCGACGACGAGAATCTCGCCAACGCGTCCAAGGTGTTCATCGCCTCGCTGAGCCAGGAGTCCGGCACCTGGGCCGAGGCCGCGATGATCCCGGCCCGCAACTCGGCCCGCGAGGACCCGTCGTACACCGAGGCGCCCCAGTCGGTGCTCGACCCGTACCTGCCGAACTTCCACTTCCTGCCCTCGGTGCCCGGCGTCGCGGACACCATCGCGCAGACCGTCGAGGTCGCGGTGAACGAGGCGATCCTCGGCAAGTCCTCGGTGCAGGAGGCGCTCTCGAAGTACCAGGAGAACGCCACCTCGCTGCTGCAGCAGAACAAGGAGAAGTTCGGGTCCTGACATGGCGACGACCACCCCAGCCGTCGCACCGGCGACGGCGGACGCGCCGGCCCCGAGCCGACCAACCGCGACCAAGCGCAACCAGGGCATCGCCTGGCTGTTCCTGGCGCCGTACCTCGTGCTGTTCGGGGTGTTCGTGCTGCTGCCGATCCTGCTCGGGATCTGGATCAGCCTGCACTCGTGGGACTTCACGCTGCCCGGCAAGCCGTTCGTCGGCCTGGACAACTACACGGCGCTGTTCGACCCCGACTCGCTGGTGTTCGAACGGTTCTGGAACGCCATGCAGGCCACGGGAATCTTCACGCTGTTCAGCGTGCCGCTGCTGATCGTCGTCCCGCTCGGGGTGGCGCTGGTGATGAACCAGCGCTTCCGGGGTCGCAACGCGTTCCGGGCCGTGTTCTTCGCGCCGTACGTTCTCGGCGTCGCGGTCGTGGGCGTGATGTGGCGGTTCCTGCTCGACACCAACGTCGGCGTCGTCAACTGGCTGATGGGCGCGGTCGGGCTGCCCGACAAGACGCCGTGGCTGAGCAGCGTGCCCGAGGCCTGGGTGGCGCTGGTCCTCGTCACGGTGTGGTGGACGCTCGGCTTCAACGCGGTGATCTTCCTGGCCGGGCTGCAGGACGTGCCGCGCGAGCTCTACGAGGCCGCCGAGGTGGACGGCGCGAGTGCGTGGTCGCGGTTCTGGAACGTGACGATCCCCGGTCTGCGGCCGGTGATGACGTTCGTGCTGATGATCACGATCATCGCGTCGGCCAACATGTTCGGGCAGTCGTTCATCATGACCCGCGGCCAGCCGGGCGAGGAGACGCGCACCGCGATCTACTACATCGCGGAGACCGGGCTGCAGAACTTCCAGATGGGCGAGGCCGCGGCGGCGAGCTGGGTGCTGACCCTGGTGCTGATGCTGACCTCGGTCCTGCTGTTCGGGCTGATGCGCGAACGCGGACCCAAGAAGAAGGCGGTGAAGTCGTGAGCGCCGGCAAGGTCCTGCGGTACGTCGCGCTGACGCTGCTCGCGCTGCTGTTCGTCAGCCCGCTGGTCTTCATGATCACGACGTCGTTCAAGACGCGCATCGAGTCCGCGCAGACGCCGCCGTCGCTGATCCCGTCGCAGCCCACGCTCAACGCCTACGAGCAGATCCTGACCGCGACGGACACCCCGGTGTTCCGGTGGTTCCTCAACTCGATGGTCGCCGCCACCCTCAACGCCGCGCTGGTCGTGGCCACCGCCGCGCTGGCGGCGTACGCCCTGGCCCGCATGGAGTTCCGCGGTCGCAACGTGGTCTTCGGGCTGATCGTCGCGACGCTGTTCGTGCCGCCGGTGATCCTGGTGATCCCCAACTACGAGATCGTCGGCCGGCTCTACTGGCTGGACACGCTGGTCGCGATCATCGTGCCGACCGCGGCCAACGCGTTCGGGGTGTTCTTCCTGCGGCAGTTCTTCATCGGGCTGCCCAAGGAGGTCGAGGAGTCCGCGACGCTGGACGGTGCGAACCCGTGGCAGGTGTTCTGGCGGATCGTGCTCCCGCTGTCCCGGCCGGCGCTCGCGACCCTGGCGCTGCTGGCGTTCCTGACCAACTGGAACGACTTCCTGTGGCCGGTCTACGTGCTGTTCAGCCCGGAGAACCAGACGCTCCAGGCCGGGTTGAGCACGCTGCAGTCGGCCAACAGCGTGCGCTACGACCTGCTGATGGCCGGTGCCGTGGTCGCCAGCGTCCCTGTCCTGCTGCTGTACGTGTTCGCCCAGCGCTTCGTCATCGAGGGCGTGTCCCGCTCCGGCATCAAGGGATGACCGAGCAGGGCGCGCCGACCCTCGGCCGCCGCGCCCTGCTCGCCGGAACCGCCGCTCTTGTCGCGGGTACGGCGACGGGGTGCTGGCCCTCCGACGACCCGCCGTCCCGCTCCGACCGACCACCCACCCGAGCCCAGGAGGCCGCCATCTTCGACCTCTCGTTCGTCCACGACTCGCGCTACCGGCCGTTCGCGCTGCTGGCCGACGGCTTCGCCACGGTCGAGCCGGGGGAGGTGTCCGGGCTCGAGCGGGCCGACGACTCCCCGGTCGCGCCGTTCTGCGCGCTCGAGGCCGACCTCGACGCCCCCGACCGCAAGGTCGTGCTCGGGCTCGCAACGGAGGACGGCGACCGGGTCGTCACGACCTACGACCCGGAGGCCGGCCGGGTCGGCATCGAGGTGCGCGCGAACGGCCGGACCACGACCGTGCGTCGCCGGACGGTGGACCTGCCCGCGTCGTTCACCCTGGGCTTCGCGCTCTGCGAGAACCGGGTGACGGTCCTGGCCGACACCGGCGACGGCTGGCAGCCGCTGCTCACCGAGCGCGACAAGGTACGCGCGCTCGTGGACCTTCGGGTGCCCGAGACCCTTGGCGCGCACCGCTACGCCTGGGGCCTGCGCGGCACGTCCGGCGGGCGCGGGCTGGCCCGGGTGCGGCACGGCCTGTTCGGGATGACCGGGCTGCGCGACCAGCACCTGGTCCAGCACGAGGACGGGACGCCATACGTCCGAGACGGCAAGGCCTACTTCACCGCGACATGCGCCGGGCTCGGCTTCTTCCAGCAGGCGCACTGGGGCGTGTTCACGCTCGACCTCGCTCAGCCGGAGCGGCTGGAGCAGGTCGCGCAGCTCTACTTCCGGCGCGACGGGCTGCTCCTCGGCGACCATGCCGGCCAGCTGGTGCGGTCCGGCGACCGGTGGATCGTGGCGACCAGCTCGTGGGGCGACTTCGACCCGGAGCGCGGTGTGCACGTCCGGCACACGGTCACCGACGCCGACGTACTGAGCGGTGTGCTCGTGCTCGAGACCGAGCGGACGGCGCTGCCGACCGAGGTGTCGTCGTGGGACCCGGGCGTCACGAGGATCGACGGCCGCTGGCACGTCAGCTTCGTGGAGAGCCCGTCGCAGGACCCGTTCGACTTCCACCCGGCGCTGGCGGCCGGGCCGACGGGCGCGTCGCGGTGGGACGAGGGCCTCGAGCTCGTCGGCGCCGCCACCGACCTGCACCAGTGCGAGGGGCCGATCCTGGCCGAGGTGCAGGGGACGTGGTGGTTCCTGGCCAGCGACGGCGACGCCCGGCACTATCCGGTGTTCGACCTCTCGATGCGCCGGGTCGGCCGCCTCGATGCGCCGTACGAGACGAACATCCCGCACCCGCAGCTGGTGCCGCGCGAGGACGGCTCGCGGATCATCGTGACGTTCGACGGCACGCAGTACGCCGAGGACGTGATGGGGTACGGCGGGCACGGCGACGTGCTGATCATGCGGGAGCGCGACGCCTGAGCCGAGTCGGCGCGTCTTGCCCTCACGAACGCGCCGAGTCGGCGCGTCTTGCCCCTGGCCTGACGGTCAGACCTTCTCGGCCGACCGGGTGCGGACCGTCAGCGCGATCGGCTTCTGCGTCTCGGCGAAGAAGTCGTTGCCCTTGTCGTCCACGACGATGAACGCGGGGAAGT
>NZ_CAMPGZ010000042.1 GCF_946885725.1 uncultured Nocardioides sp. | reverse complement strand
ATTACGCGGGCGCCCCGCCCCCCGGGCCCTCCCCGCCCGCGACGGACTGCGTGAGAGCGATTCTCCTGGCCGTCAGCCCTTCACCGCGCCCGCGGTCAGTCCGCGGACGAAGAAGCGCTGCAGGGACAGGAACACGATGATCGGCACGACCATCGAGAAGAAGCCGCCCGCGGTGACGAGGTTCCAGCCCGCGCCCTGCTGCGAGAGCAGGTTGTTCTGGATGGCCACCGTCATCGGCGAGTTCTCACCAGGGCCGATGAACACCAGCGCGACGAACAGGTCGTTCCACACCCACAGGAACTGGAAGATCGCGAACGACGCCAGCGCAGGCACCGACATCGGCAGGATCAGCCGCCAGAACGTCTGGAAGTGGCTGGCCCCGTCGATGCGCCCGGACTCGATGACGCTCAACGGGAGGGTGCTCATGTAGTTGCGCAGGATGTAGACCGCCAGCGGCATACCGAACCCGATGTGGAACAGCCACACGGCCGGGAAGGTGCCCGACATGCCCAGCTGTCCGTAGAAGTCGAGGATCGGCACGAACGCGACGTAGTTGGGGATCACCAGCAGCGCCACCACCAGCAGGAACAGGGCGTCCCGGCCGGGGAAGTTCATGAAGGTGAACGCGTACGCCGCGAACGCCGCCACCAGGAGCGGGATGAACGTCGCAGGCAGCGCGATCGCCACGCTGTTGATGAAGGCGTTGCCGAGGCTCGCCGAGTCGAGCGCCTCGGTGTAGTTGTCGAGCCCGACGAAGCCGAAGTCGCCCGGGTTGGTGAAGACCGTCCACCAGCCGGTGCTGTTGGCCTCCTGCTCGCCGCGGAACGACGTGATGAACAGGCCGATGACCGGGATGATCCACAGGACGCAGATGATGATGAGGGCGATCCGGGTCGGCCAGCCGGCTGCCGGTCGGTCTTCCTGGTGGCCGCCGCCCCTGGCCGCGCGGGCAGGCTTCTCGGCCTTCTTGGTCACGGCGGGTGTCGTGGTCGCGCTCATCACCGTGCCTCCTGCTCTCGGAAGTTCTTCACCTGGTAGACCATCACCGGCAGCGTGGCGATCAGCAGCATCACGACGATCGCCGAGGCGGTGCCGTTGTTGAAGTTGCTCGTCAGCTGTCGGTAGAACTCCACGCCCAGGATGTTGGTGTTGAACTGACCGGCGGTCATCACGTAGACGACGTCGAAGATCTTCATCGTCGAGATCAGCGTGGTGATGAAGACGACGATGATCGTGCCCTTGATCTGCGGCACGGTCACCTGGAAGAAGATCTGCTTGTCGTTGGCGCCGTCGATCTTGGCGGCCTCGATGGTCTCGGTGGGCACGCCCTTGATCGCGCTGGACAGCAGCACCATGCCGAAGCCGATCTGCGCCCAGAGCAGCATCACCATCAGCAGCAGGCTGTTGAGGTGGAACTGGCTCTGCTGCAGCCACGGCACCGGGTCGGCGCCGAAGGCGGTGATGATCGCGTTCTGCAGACCGATCTGCTCCTGGCCCTCAGGCCGGTAGGCGTAGACGAAGCGCCACACCGTGGCGGCGCCGACCATGCTGATCGCCATCGGCAGGAAGATGATCGTCTTGGAGAGGTTCTCGTAGCGCGGCTGGAGCCGGTCGGCGAGCGTCGCGACGCCGAGCCCCAGGATGATCGTGGCGATCGGGACGATGATCATCCACAGCAGCGTGTTGAACAGCGTCTGGTGGAAGCCCGAGTTGGTGAGCAGGGCCTCGAAGTTGGCCAGGCCGACCCAGTTCTGGCTGGTGGCGTCCTGGAGGCTGGCGATGAAGGCCAGGATCGTCGGGTAGATCAGGTAGACGACGAGCGCCAGGTACGCCGGGAGGATGTACAGCCAGGGCTTGATCCGGTCCTCGAGATGGCCCGGCAACAGCTCGGCGATCTTGTTGAGCAACCAGTAGAGCAGGACCGCGACGCCGACACCGACGACCACGGTCAGAAGCGTGTTGATGACCTTGAGCCACATGGGCGGACCCTTTCTGTGCCGGCCGCCGGCCGGTGGTCGAGAGACGGGACCGTGGGGACGGGTGTCGTCACGCCGCCCCCACGGTCACGCGAGGACGTCAGCTGGCGGGCCAGCTGTCGTCGATGTTCTGCAGCGCCGTGTCGAGGTCCGTGTCGCCCGACACCCAAGAGGTCATCTCGCTCCAGAACGTGCCCGCACCCACCTCACCGGGCATCTGGTCGGACCCGTCGAACAGGAAGGCGGACGCGTCGACTGCGGTGGTGTACGCGGTCTTGATGATCTCGTTGGGGTAGCTGTTCGCGTCGAAGTCCGCGTGCGGCGAGATGTAGGCGCCGGTCTTGGCCGCCTCGGCACCGGTGTCGGTCTCCGACAGGAACTGCATGATCTGCTTGGTGTCGTCGTCGTCGCGGAGCATCGTGGCGAGGTCGCCACCACCGATGACGTAGTTGTCGCCGCCACTCTCCATGGGCGGGAAGCCGAAGACGCCGACCTCTTCGTCCAGGTTGCTCTGGACGTCGTCCGGGAAGAAGCCCGTGATGAACGTGCCCTGCTTCATCATCCAGCAGCCGGGCTCGTCGTCGAACATGGGGTTTCCGGCGGCACCGAAGTCGGTGCTGGCGACACCACGCCGTCCGCCGAGCACGTTGCCCTCGGCGAGGACGTTGTCCTCGAACCACGTCGCGGCTTCCTTGACCTCCGGGGACGTGAACGGCGCCTCGCCCGCGACCCAGTCGTTGTAGAACTCCTCGCCGCCGACCCGGGCCACCAGGTCCTCGATCCAGTCGGTGGCGGGCCAGCCCACCGAGCCCTCGGAGAAGATGCCGAGGCACCACGGGGTGCCGCCGTCGCTCTTGATCTGCTCGGTCAGGTCCGAGAGCTCGTCGAGAGACGCGACCTCCGTCGGGTAGCCGGCCTCCTCCCAGGCCTTCTTGGGGTAGAACACGATGCTCTTGACGTTGGCGTTGACCTGGAGGCCGTAGTAGCCCTCGTCAACGGTGCCGGCCTCGATGACGCCCGGGAGCATGCTGTCCTGCAGGGTGTCCATGTCGACCACGTCGTCGAGCGGCAGGGCGCCGTCGCGCTTGACCATGTTGGCCACGACGCCGGGCTGCGGGACGATCGCGATGTCGGGCTTGTCGCTCGCGTTGAGCTTGGTCATGATCAGCTTGTCGATGCCGGTGACGCGTTCCCACTTGACGTCGATGCCGGCCTCTTCGGCCTTGGGCGCCAGGCTCTTCTCGAGCCCCTCGACGACCGGCTGGTCCATGCTGGTCCAGATGGTCACGCTGCCGTCGGCCTCGTCACCACCTCCACCGCCTCCCGAACCGCCACCCAGGCAGCCGGTGAGTGTCAGGGCGGCTCCGGCGGTGGCGGCGATCGCCACCCCGCGCCGGACGCGCTTGGCCCGAAAGTTCATGTGCCCTCCTCGTTGGTGCCCTTGGACGACGCGCGCCCGCTGGGCGTAGTGTGACCCTCACCACATGCTGAATCGAATCAGCAGCGATCATTGCCTCACCGCCGAGTGAGTGTCAAGGATCACACCGGCCCCCGGCGGAACGGTGACCGAACCGTTCCCTCCCGCCCGGAAAAACAGGCCTGCGCGCTCGGCCGGACACCCCGGCGCGCCGTGGACGGAGGAGGTGGTGACGTGGCGACGGTGCGCAAGTCGACGCTCAGCGACGTCGCGCGGCGGGCCGGAGTCTCGGCGACCACGGCGTCGTACATCCTCAACGGACGGTCGGCGCAGATGCGGATCTCGTCGGCCACCCAGGACCGGGTGCTCAAGGCCGCGGCCGACCTCCACTACCGGCCCAACCCGAGCGCCCGCAGCCTGCGTACGTCGACCACCCGGACGGTCGGCGTCATCTCCGACCTCGTGGCCGGGGGGTCGTTCGCGAGCCAGATGCTCACCGGCGCCAGCGCGGCCGCGCGGATGCTCGCGCACCTGATCGTGATCGGGGAGTCGCAGGGTGACCCGCAGCTCGAGGCGCTGCTCGTGGAGGAGATGCTCGACCGTCACGTCGACGGGATCATCTACGCGACGATGGTCACGGCCGAGGTGAGCGTGCCGCAGTCGCTGCGCCAGCAGCGGGTGGTGCTGCTCAACTGCGTCGACCGGGCCACCCACCTCCCCGCCGTGCTCCCCGACGAGTACGAAGGCGGCCGCACCGCGGTCGCGGAGCTGCTGGCCGGCGACGTGCCGGGCGAGATCCACGTCGTCGGCGAGCTGGCCGGCGACACCAGCTCCCTGGCCGGGCCGCTGCGGCGGGACGGCATCACCGACGCTCTGCGCAAGGCCGGGCGCGAGCTGGCCGGCGTGGTCGCGTGCCCCTGGGAGGTCGAGGCCGCCTTCGACGCCGTCGACGCCTTCCTCAACGACGGGGGCCACCCGTCCGGCCTGGTCTGCCTCAACGACCGGGTCGCCCTCGGCACGTTCCAGGCGCTGGCCGAGCACGGTCTCGCCGTGCCAGGGGACGTCTCCGTGGTGTCGTTCGACGGCTCGGAGCTGGCCGGCTGGCTCCGCCCGCGGCTGACGTCGGTCGCGATCCCGTACGCCGACCTCGGCGCCCGGGCCGTGGAGATGCTGCTCGACACGAAGCAGCGAGGGCCGAGCGTGGTGCGGGTTCCGATGCCGGTCGCCCGGGGTAGGTCCGTCCTCCGGGCTTGAATGGCGTGGCCGCGGAGGCTGCGGCTACTGTGAGCGCGATCACTTCACTACGGATCGTCCGGCACGTACCTGCCGGTGAAGGGAGCAGTACCCCATGGCATCGATCACCTTCGAGAAGGCCCAACGCTGGTATCCCGGCGCTGACTCACCGGCCGTCCCGGGCATCGACCTCCACATCGAGGACGGCGAGTTCATGGTTCTCGTCGGACCCTCCGGCTGCGGAAAGTCCACGACTCTCCGCATGCTCGCGGGCCTCGAGGAGGTGAACAGCGGCAAGATCTACATCGGCGACCGCGACGTCACCAAGGTCCCGCCGAAGGACCGCGACATCGCGATGGTCTTCCAGAACTACGCGCTCTACCCGCACATGACGGTCGCGGACAACATGGCCTTCGCCCTGAAGATGGCCAAGGTCCCGGCCGAGGAGCGCAAGAAGCGCGTCGAAGAGGCCGCCCGGATCCTGGGCCTCACCGAGTACCTCGAGCGCAAGCCGAAGGCGCTGTCCGGTGGTCAGCGCCAGCGCGTTGCCATGGGTCGCGCGATCGTGCGCCAGCCGCAGGTGTTCTGCATGGACGAGCCGCTGTCGAACCTCGACGCCAAGATGCGCGTGCAGACCCGTACCGACATCGCGAAGCTGCAGTCCGACCTCGGCGTCACCACCGTCTACGTCACCCACGACCAGGTGGAGGCCATGACGATGGGCGACCGGGTCGCCGTGATGAAGCTCGGTGAGCTCCAGCAGGTCGACACCCCGCTGAACCTCTACGACCGCCCGGCGAACCTCTTCGTCGCCGGCTTCATCGGCTCCCCGCAGATGAACCTCATGGAGGGCATCGCCGACAACGGCGAGGTCAAGCTGGGCAACTACCACGTGCCGGTCGACCCGACCGCCGCGAAGAAGATGCAGGGCAAGGTCACCGTCGGTGTCCGGCCCGAGGCCTGGCGGATCGTCAGCGAGAACGAAGGCGGCCTACCGGTCAAGGTCACGGTCGTCGAGGAGCTCGGCGCCGACAGCTTCGTCTACGGCACCAGCGATGTCGAGGGCACCCCGCACGACATCATCGTCCGGGTGAGCGCCCGCGACTCGGTGCACAAGGGCGAGACGCTCTACGTGACCACCGACCCGCAGAAGGTGCACGTGTTCGACAGCGAGACCGGCGAGCGCCTCAGCGAGTAGCCGGCAGTCCCGAACGGTACGACGCCCGGTCCCGGCCGCAGCCGGGGCCGGGCGTCGTCGTTTGGGGGCCGACTAGGCTCGGGGGCGGTCGACCGAGGAGGACCGTTGCGCCAGCTCTCGTCACTCGACGCGCAGTTCCTGCATGTCGAGTCGCCCACCACCGTCGGCCACGTCGGCAGCCTCGTCGTCGTCGACCCGGCGACCGCGTCCGGCGGCGTCTGGAACATCGACAACGTCCGGGACGTGCTCGAGCAGCGCCTGCACCTCGCGGCTCCGCTGCGCCAGCGGCTTGTCGAGGTGCCGCTCGGGCTGGGCCGGCCGTACTGGACCGACGACCCGCACTTCGACCTCGAGTTCCACCTGCGCGAGCTCGCGCTGCCTTCGCCGGGCAGCCGCGAACAGCTCGCCGAGCAGGTCGCCCGCATCCACGCCCGCCCGCTCGACCGGTCGCGGCCGCTGTGGGAGGCCTACGTGATCAGCGGCCTGGAGGACGGCAAGGCCGCGTTCTACACCAAGATCCACCACGCCGCGATCGACGGCGTCTCCGGCGCGGAGATCATCGAGACGGTCATGGACCTGACCCCCGAGCCGCGGGAGGTGGAGCCGGAGGACGCGTTCGTGCCGCGGCCGGTGCCCTCGACGCTCGACCTGCTGCGTCGCGGGCTGGGGGCGGTCGCGATCAACCCGGTCGAGGTGCTGCGCACCGTGCCTCGGTCGCTGAGCTACCTCGACCAGCTCCCTGGGGCGACGTCGGTGCCGGGTGTCCGCCTGGTCAGCAACGCCGCCGGTTTGGTCGGCCGGGTGCTCGGTCAGGAGCGGCCCGACCTCGACGCCCGCGACCTGCGCGCCCCGCGGACGCCGTTCAACGGGCCGATCACCGCCCACCGGCGCTTCGCGTTCGGCTCGGTGCCGCTGGCGGAGGTCAAGCGGGTCAAGGACCACTACGGCATGACCGTCAACGACGTGGTGATGGCGCTCGCCACCTCGACACTGCGTCGATGGCTGCTGGACCACGACGCGCTCCCCAGCACGCCGCTGGTCGCCGCCGTACCCGTGTCGGTGCGGGCCAAGGACCAGCGCGGCGAGCTGGGCAACCAGGTCTCGGTGATGGTGGCGGCGCTGCCCACCCACGTGGCCGACCCCGTCGAGCGCGTCGAGGCGATGCGGGACGCGATGATGGAGGCCAAGCGGCACTTCCAGGCGGTGCCGGCGACACTGCTGCAGGATCTGTCGATGGCGATCCCGACCGCACTGTCGGGGCTGGCCGCGCGGGCGCTGTTCCGGCTCGCGACGCTGCCGGGCGTGCCGTTCAACCTCTTCGTCAGCAACGTGCCCGGGCCACAGCGGCCGTTGTACGTCGCCGGGGCACGGGTCGAGGGGATCTACCCCGTCTCGGCGGTGACCGACATGACCGGCGGGCTGAACATCACGCTGTTCTCCTACGACGGGCACCTGGACTTCGGGTTCGTCGCGTGCCGCGAGATGGTCCCCGACGTGTGGGCGATGGTGCAGCACCTCGCCGACTCGCTGGACGAGCTGGTGGCGACGCTGCCCGACCAGCCCGACTAGCCACCGCTACTTCTCGGGATCGGCGCGGCGGGCCGTGCGCGTGATCGCGTCGACGAACGTCTCGTGCAGGTCGCGCGGCACGTCGTGGCCCATGCCGGGCACGAGCAGCAGCTCGCAGCCGCGCAGCGCGTGCGATGTGGCGCGGCCGCCGGAGACGTGCACCATCTTGTCGTTCATGCCGTGGATGACCAGCGACGGGATGTCGAGCTCGCGCAGCGCGCGGGTGCGGTCGGGAGATGCGACGATCGCCGCCATCTGCCGGGCGACGCCGGACGCGCTCACCCCGCGGTCCCACGTCTCGGCGGCGCGCTCCTGCACGGCCTCGGCCGTGTCGGGGTAGAGCGGCGAGCCGATCACCTTCCAGAGCCGGGCGGAGCGGGCGACGTACGCCTCGCGGGAGTCGGTACGGCGAGCCAGCAGCATCGGCAGCAGCCGCGGGTCCTGCCAGCCGACCGTGCGGCGGCCGGTGGTGGACATGATCGAGGTCAGGGAGTGCACCCGCTCGGTGTGCTCGAGCGCCATCGTCTGGGCGATCATGCCGCCCATCGAGATGCCGACGACGTGCGCGCGCGCCGCGCCGAGGTGGTCGAGGAGGCCCATGCCGTCAGCGGCCATGTCCGCGAGCGTGTAGGGCACCTCGGCCGGGCGGCCGAGGTAGGAGCGGACGATGTTGCGCCGCGAGATGCGTCCCTCGACGCGGCTGGACCGCCCCGTGTCGCGGTTGTCGTAGCGCACCACGTGGAAACCGCGGGCGGCCAGGGCGGAGCAGAAGTCCGGGTCCCACCAGGTCATCGGACCGCCCAGTCCCATGACCAGCAGCATCGTCGGGTCCGCGGGGTTCCCGAAGGTCTGGTAGCAGATCTCCAGGTCCCCGTGCTGGGTCGACAGCGTGACGAACTGCTCCGGGGAGGGGCCGACGGGTCGTGCCTGCTGCGCCGTGGTCATGATTTTCGATCGTAGCGAGCGACGGCCGGCCTTCCCGAGCACCCGGACCGGCCCGTCCGGGGCGGCGGTTACGTCCGGGGATACGCCGGTTTGGTGTTTCGGATGTGGCGAATGTGGCTACCGTCACAAATGTGAGCTCTCCGATGGCCGGCTTCCTCTGCCCGCCCGGCTACGCCGGGCCGCGGGGATTGCGGGCCATCGCGCGCGAGGGCAGCGCGGTCACCGAGGCGGCCCGGTTCGTCCGCCGCTCGGCCCGGGACCGACTGGCCCGTCGGGACACGCCGTACGCCCTGCGCACCCCGCCGACCGGTCTCGCGCCGGTGGTGCTCGTCCCGGGGTTCATGGCCGGCGACGGCAGCCTGGCGCTGATGGCGCGGCACCTGCGTGGCCAGGGCCACCGCACGTACCGCTCGGCGATCCGTGCCAACGTGGGCTGCACCCGCGACGCCACCGAGGCGCTGGAGCGGCGGGTCGAGGAGATCGCGACCCGGCGCGACCGGCCGGTAGCGCTGGTCGGGCACAGCCTCGGTGGCCTCCTCGCGCGCGGCCTCGCCACGCGACGGCCCGACCTGGTCGACTCCGTCGTGACGCTCGGCAGCCCGCTGCTCGCGCCGGGTGCGACGCACACCCTGCTGCTGCTCGACCTGGCGCTGCTGGTGCGGCTGCAGCGGGTCGGGCTCGGCGTGATGGGGACCGACTGCACGTCCGGCGAGTGCGCGCGGCTGAGCTGGGACGAGGCGCGAGCGCCGCTCGCCCCGGGTACGCCGTACACGTCGGTGTTCTCGCGCCGCGACGGCATCGTCGACTGGCGCAGCTGCCTCGACCCGCAGGCGCGCGCGGTGGAGGTGCGCAGCAGCCACCTCGGCATGGCGTTCGACCCCGACGTCCTCGACGTCGTGGCCGCGGCGCTCGCCTCGGACCGGGAGCAGCGGGCGTTCAGCCGGCCGGCCAGCCCGTCGGCAGCTCGGCCCGCGTCGGCGGGTCGGCTCCCCGCCGCGAGCAGGTGATCCCGGCGACGGTGTGAGCCGCGCGGAGCAGCGCGGTCATCCGGTCCTCGTCGAGGTCCAGCCCCCACTCGAGGGTCACGGCGATCAGCGCGGCCATGAACGAGTCTCCTGCGCCGACCGTGTCGACCACGTCGACCGGCTCGGCGGGGACCTGCACCGAGCCGGTGCGGCTGAACGCCTGGGCTCCGCCGCCGCCCTCGGTCACCACCACGAGCCGGGTGCGGCCGGACGCGAGCAGGTGGGCGGCGACGTCGGCGGGGGTGCTGTCCGGGGCGAACGCGTGGACGTCCTCGTCGCTCATCTTCACCAGGTCGGCGTGCGCGGCGACCTCGGTCATGTCCTGCCAGGCCTGCGGCGCCGGCGGCAGGAACACCGGCCGGGCGTTGGGGTCGTAGCTGACGAAGACCCCCGCCGCCACGGCCTGGTCGAGCAGGTCGACGACGGCGTCGCGGCCGGGACGCAGCGTGGCGCCGATGGAACCGACGTGCAGGCCGGAGGCGCCGGCCGGAAGGGTGCGTGGGGTCAGCGTCCAGCCCAGGTCGAAGTCGTAGGTGGCCGCCCGGTCGGCGTCGAGGTAGGCGGTGGCGGAGCTGGTGCGGTGGCCGGGGATCCAGCTGCCCTCGTGCAGGACGACGCCGCTGGCCTCGACGTGCTTGCGCACCCGGTGGCCGTAGTCGTCGTCGCCGAGCTCGGTCACCAGCACGGTCTCGAGCCCGAGCCGGGAGAGCCCCACGGCCACGTTGAGCGGCGAGCCGCCCGGGGCGTCGACGCGCTCGCCCTCGGCAGGGACCACGACGTCGACGAGGGCCTCTCCGGCCACGACGAACGGAAAGCTACCGGTCACGAAGGCGCTCAGTGCTCGTAGTCGACGGCGGCGTACGACTTGAGCTTGCGCAGCTTGTGCTCGGAGCGGATCGAGCGGATCGTGCCGCTGCGCGAGCGCATCACCAGGGAGTGCGTGGTCGCGCCGCCGGCGCGGTAGCGGACGCCCTCCATCAGCTCGCCGTCGGTGATGCCGGTGGCGACGAAGAACACGTCGTTGCTGGTGACCAGGTCGTCGGTGCTCAGCACGCGGTCGAGGTCGTGCCCGGCGTCGATGGCCTTCCGGCGCTCCTCGTCGTCGCGCGGCCAGAGCCGGCCCTGGATGACGCCGTCGAGGCACTTCATCGCGCAGGCGGCGATGATCCCCTCGGGGGTGCCGCCGACGCCCATGAGCAGGTCGATGCCGGTGCCCTCGCGGGCGGCCATGATCGCGCCGGCGACGTCGCCGTCGACGATGAACTTGATGCGGGCGCCGGTCTGCCGGATCTCCTCGACGAGCTTCTCGTGGCGCGGCCGGTCCAGCACCACGACGGTGACGTCCTCGGGCGCGCTGCCCTTGGCCTTCGCGACCTGGTGGATGTTCTCGGCGACGGGGTAGCGGATGTCGACGACGTCGGCCGCCTCGGGCCCGGTGACGAGCTTCTCCATGTAGAACACCGCGGACGGGTCGTACATCGACCAGCGCGGCGCCACGGCCATGACCGAGATCGCGTTGGCCATGCCCTTGGCGGTCAGCGTGGTGCCGTCGATCGGGTCGACCGCGACGTCGCACTCGGGCCCGGTGCCGTCACCGACCTCCTCGCCGTTGTAGAGCATCGGCGCGTTGTCCTTCTCGCCCTCGCCGATGACGACGACACCGCGCATGCCCACGGTGGAGATCAGCGCGCGCATGGCGTTGACCGCCACGCCGTCGGCGCCGTTCTTGTCGCCGCGTCCGACCCACCGGCCGGCGGCCATGGCCGCGGCCTCGGTGACCCGCACCAGCTCGAGCGCGAGGTTCCGGTCGGGCGCCTCGTGGGCGGCCGAGAGACTGGGCGACAGCTGAGGTGAGTCGGCGGTCATGTGCGCACTCTAGGGCACGTGTCGCGGACCACTCCATGGCCTGAGCGCACCCCCGGCTGTGACGTCGTACACCCGCGGTGCACCACGCGCGATGCGTGGTGAGGGTGCCCTGAGAGGATCGTCGGCATGAGTGGACAGGCCGGTCGCTACCAGCGCTCCGCCGCCGGCATGGTCGGCGCGATGATCGTGCTGGTGCTCGTCGTGATCGGCTGGGTGCTGTTCCGCGAGTTCGTGCGCGAGGTGCCGGCCACGCCGATCCGCACCGTCGACTACGTGCAGGTCGCCGACTCCGCGCGCGATCAGGCGAGCTTCGAGCTGCTCGCCCCCGACGAGCTCCCGCAGGGCTGGCGCGCGACCTCCGCGCGGTTCACGCCGGGTGAGGCGGAGTCGTGGCACCTCGGCCTGCTCACGGACGAGCAGGAGTACGTCGGTCTCGAGCAGTCCGGCGCGTCGGTCGACGACATGGTCGAGGAGCACGTCGACGCCGAGGCCGTGAAGGGGAAGCCGGTCGAGGTGGCCGGCGAGTCTTGGCAGACCTGGCGCGACGCGGGGGGCGACCTCGCGCTGGTGCGGGAGTCGGGCGACACCACCACGCTGGTGGTGGGTCACGGGGTGCCGGAGCCGGCGCTCGCCGACTTCATCGGGCGCCTGCGCTGACGGCTGCCCTCACAAGTAGGGGCGCCTACTCGTCTCCGGCGCCGCGGTCCTCGTCGGGCGTGCCGCCGCCCAGTCCGGGCCGCTGGGCCATCGCCGCGTCGAGCCGGCGGCGGGCGCCGTCGAGCCACGACTGGCAGATCCTGGCGAGCTCCTCGCCGCGCTCCCACAGGGCGAGCGACTCCTCGAGTGTGCCGCCGCCGGACTCCAGCGTGCGCACGACCTCGACGAGCTCCTCGCGGGCTTCCTCGTAGGACAGGTCGGGCCGGCCTTCGCCGCGGTCGGCTGCCGGATCACTCGTGGTCATCGGTGAGCTCCTCGTCGATGGGGTCCGGGTGCGTGTCGGTCACGGTGGCGTCGATGCGCCCCTCAGCGACGCGCACGGTCAGGGCGGCGCCCGGGGTGGTCGAGTCCGGCGAGGTCACGACGTGGCCGTCGGCGTCCTGGACGACGGCGTACCCCCGCTTGAGCGTGGCCAGCGGAGACAGCGCACGGACCCGGGCGAGCCGGTGGGCGAGGTCGTCGTCGGCGCGCTCGATGCGGTGCCGGAGCGAGCGGCGGGCGCGGTCGCGCAGCAGGTGCACCTCGTCGACGCGCTCGGCCAGACCGCGGGCGGGATCCGCGAGCACCGGCCGCGCGCGCAGGGAGTCGATGACCTGCTGCTCGTGGGTGATCCGGGCGGTGAGCACCTGACGCAGCCGCGACCTCGCCTGGCGGATCCGCTCCAGCTCCTCGGCCACGTCGGGCACCACGGTCTTGGCCGCATCGGTGGGCGTGGCCGCGCGCCGGTCGGCGACCAGGTCGAGCAGCGGGGAGTCGGGCTCATGGCCGATGGCCGACACAACGGGCGTGCGGGCGGCGAACACCGCGCGGATGAGCCCCTCGTCGGAGAACGGCAGCAGGTCCTCGACCGATCCGCCGCCGCGCGCGATCACGATCACGTCGACCTCGTCGTCGCGGTCGAGCTTGTCGAGCGCCTGCATCACCCCGACGGCGGCCTGCGGCCCCTGCACGGCGGTGTGGACGACGCGGAACTCCACCGCGGGCCAGCGCCGCCGCGCCACCTCGAGCACGTCGCGCTCGGCGGCCGAGCCGCCGCCGGTGATCAGGCCGACGCAGCGGGGCAGGAACGGCAGCGGCCGCTTGCGCTCGCGGGCGAACAGCCCCTCGGCGGCCAGCAGCTGGCGGCGCCGCTCGATCCGCGCGAGCAGCTCGCCCAGCCCGACCATCCGGATGTCGCTGGCGCGCAGCGAGAGCGTGCCGCGGTTGGCGTAGTAGGACGGCTTGGCGTGCACCACCACCCGCGCACCCTCGACGAGCGGCGGGTCGAGCGAGTCGAACAGCTGCCGGGAGCAGGTCACCGGCACCGACACGTCGGCCACCGGGTCGCGCAGCGTGAGGAACACGGTGTTCATGCCCTGCCGGCGGCTGAGCTGGGCGACCTGGCCCTCGACCCACACCGAGCCGAGGCGGTCGATCCACTGGGCGATGGCGTTGGCGATCTGGCGTACGGGCGCGGGACTCTCGGGCGTGGTCTCCAGACCCATGTGCCCTCCGTCGCAGCCGGCGCCTCCGTCGGGAAGAGACTAAGGGTCACCACCTACCATGGACGGCATGCCTACCTCCGACCTGGGGATGCCCCCTGTCCTCGACCCGGCCACCGCCGACGACGTCGAGCGGTCGGTGCTGCTGGCCGCGCCGCGCGGCTACTGCGCCGGCGTCGACCGGGCGGTGATCACGGTGGAGAAGGCGCTGGACCTGTACGGCGCCCCGGTCTACGTGCGCAAGCAGATCGTGCACAACAAGCACGTGGTGGCGAACCTCGAGGCCCGCGGAGCGGTGTTCGTCGAGGAGCTCGACGAGGTGCCCGAGGGCGCGACCGTGGTGTTCTCCGCGCACGGCGTCAGCCCGCTGGTGCACGAGCAGGCTCAGCAGCGCGGCCTGAAGACCATCGACGCGACCTGCCCGCTGGTCACCAAGGTGCACCACGAGGCGCGCCGGTTCGCCGGTGAGGACTACGACATCCTGCTGATCGGCCACGAGGGGCACGAGGAGGTCGAGGGCACCGCGGGCGAGGCGCCCGAGCACATCCAGCTCGTGCAGACCCCTGAGGACGTCGCGAACATCGAGGTGCGCGACCCGGCCAAGGTCGCCTGGCTCTCCCAGACCACGCTGTCGGTCGACGAGACGATGACGATCGTCGCCGCGATCCGCGAGCGCTTCCCGGAGCTGCTCGACCCGCCGTCCGACGACATCTGCTACGCCACCCAGAACCGCCAGATCGCCATCAAGGAGATCTCTCGTGAGGCGGACCTGGTGATCGTGGTCGGCTCCGGCAACTCCTCCAACTCCGTGCGTCTGGTGGAGGTCGCCCTCGAGGCCGGCGCCAAGGCCGCCTACCGCGTCGACGACGCATCCGAGATCGACGAGGCGTGGCTCGCGGGCGTGCAGACGGTCTCCGTGACCTCCGGCGCCTCGGTGCCCGAGGACCTCGTCGAGGGCGTGCTGAGCTGGCTCGCCGAGCGCGGCTACCCGGACGCCAAGGCGGTGCACTCCGCCGAGGAGTCGCTGATCTTCGCGCTGCCGCCGGAGCTGCGTCGCGACATCCGCGCCGCCGAGAAGGCCCGCGCCTGACGCACCGAGCACGGCCTCGCCGCGTGTCACGACTCACGCCCATATGGCAGGTGAGCGGCCCGCCGTACCCGTAGCATGGAGGTAGCGGCCCCATCCGTTCTGCCTCGGGCCGCTTCTCGTTGCGTCACCTCCGAGCGCCGCGGGCACGAACCCGCGCCGGGCAGGACGCCCCCTATCTCTTCTGGAGCCACTCCATGGCGGACTCCCGCCCCTCTGCTGACCCTGCCGTTCCCACCTTCGCCGACTTCGGCATGCCGCGACCGCTCGTCGCCGCGCTGAACGACGCCGGCCTGACCACCCCGTTCCCGATCCAGCGAGCGACGCTCCCGGACTCGCTCTCCGGCCGGGACGTGCTCGGCCGCGGCCGCACCGGATCGGGCAAGACCTATGCCTTCGTCCTTCCGCTGCTCAGCCGACTCGTGGCCCTCGGCGGCCGCGCGAAGCCGAGCCGTCCGCGTGCGCTGATCCTCGCCCCGACCCGCGAGCTCGTCACCCAGATCGAGGCCACGCTCGCGCCGCTCGCCCGCACCCTCGGCCTGCGGTCGACCACGGTCTTCGGTGGCGTCAAGGCCGCGCGCCAGGTGCAGGCGCTGCGCAACGGCGTCGACGTCGTGATCGCCTGCCCCGGCCGGCTCGAGGACCTGATGCGGTCCGGTCACGTCGACCTCGGCGCGGTCGAGGTCACCGTGCTCGACGAGGCCGACCACATGGCCGACCTCGGCTTCCTGCCGGGCGTGAAGCGGATCCTCGACCGGACCCCCGGCGACGGCCAGCGCATGCTGTTCTCCGCCACGCTCGACGCGGGCGTCGACGTGCTCGTGAAGCGCTACCTGCACGACCCGGTCGTGCACAGCGTCGACTCCGACCGCTCGCCCGTCGGCACGATGACCCACCACGTGCTCCACGTCGACAAGGGCGCGCGTCTCGACGTGCTCACCGACCTCGCCGCCGCGCCCGGCCGCACGGTGCTGTTCACGCGCACCAAGCACGGCGCGAAGGCACTGGCCCGGCAGCTCAACACCCGCGGCGTCCCGGCCGTCGAGCTGCACGGCAACCTGTCGCAGGGTGCGCGGACGCGCAACCTCGAGGCGTTCTCGTCCGGCCGAGCGATGACGCTGGTCGCGACCGACATCGCCGCGCGCGGCATCCACGTCGACGATGTCGGCCTGGTCGTGCACGCCGATCCGCCGGTCGAGCACAAGGCGTACCTGCACCGCTCCGGCCGCACCGCGCGTGCCGGCGCCTCGGGCACCGTCGTGACGATGATGCTCGACGCGCAGGTCAGGGACGTGCGCGACCTGACCCGCAAGGCCGGCATCAAGCCGACCATCACGCGTGTCGCGCCCGGCCACCCGCTGCTGGTCGACATCGCACCGGGGGAGCGCACCTTCGTGGCCGCCTCGGAGCGGCCGGCTCCCGCCGAGCGTGGCTCCAGCAGCGGCTCCGGCAACGGCGGCGGTGGGCGCAACCGGCGTCCGCGTCGCAGCGGTGGCGGCCGGCCGAACGGCTCCGGCGCCACCGGTGCGGCCACGTCGGGCGGCGGCTCGGGTCGGACCCGTGGCCGGTCGTCCGGCCGGGGCAACGGCGCGACCGCGTCGTCCGGTCGCAGCCACAGCGCCGCGGCGTTCTCCCAGGGTGCGCGGGGTCGCTGACAGCCCTCGGGTCTGGTGGTCAGTCGGGTCGGGTCAGCCGACCCGGCGACCGGAGGCCGCCGCGCGACGCTGCTCGGGCACGCGTGCGTCGCGCTCGCCGTCCGCGACCCGACCCGGACGTGAGGACGGCCGCGACGGCCGGTGCGGCGTCGTGGGTCGCGCAGCGCCCGAACGAGGGGGTCGCGCACCCTGGCGGATCGCGCCGGCGTTGCGCTGCGCCACCTGGCGCAGCGCGAGCAGCCCGAGCGTGAGGGCGTAGCCGACCACCAGCGCACCGGCGTGGTGCGCGAGTCCGGACACCGTCGCCTGCCCGAAGCCGTCCGTGGCGTCGGCGACGGCGGTGCGGTCGAACGCCGCGAGGATCGCGACGATCGCCAGCATGCTCAAAGGCGGGAGTACGCCGACGCCGAAGAAGTCGCGATGCCTGACGAGCAGTGCGGCGGCGACGCAGACGACGACGAACGTGCCGTCGAAGACCAGGCCGAGGTTCTCGCCGGCCGACGCCTCGACGAGGGCGACCGACAGCAGCACAACGGCGGACACGGTGCGGATCAGGCGGCCGGGGTGGCGCCCTTCCTCCCAGAGGGTCCGCCTCCGAGGTGTGCGCGAGCTGCTCACGCTGCCCACGGTAGGGGTGTGGCCGTCCCGGTGGTCGGCGACGCGCCGGTGGGCCGGGGCCGTCCCTCAGGCCGTCCACCGTGGTTCTTGGCGCTCCGACGACCCGGCGGAAGTGCCGGTCGGGGTGTCGGGTGAGGCGTCCGGCAGCTCCGTTCGCTCCTCGGCGACCGCGTCGAGGAGCTCGGCGGCACTGAGCTGTCGCGGTGCGTCGGTGACCGGCTCGGGGGCCGGCAGCGCGTCCTGCGTGACCTCGAGCTCGCTGAAGCGACGAGCCGTGACGAGCACGCGCGACTCGAGCGACCCGACCGCGCGGTTGTAGGCACCGACGGCCGCGGTCAGCGATCGGCCGACCTTGTCGAGGTGGTCGCCCATGGTCGCCAGGCGCTCGTGGAGCTCGCGGCCGAGCAGGTGGATCTCGCGGACCTTGTCGGCCAGCGTCTCCTGGGTCCAGGCGTGCGCGATCGTGCGCAGCAGCGCGATCAGCGTGGTCGGCGTCGCTAGGACGACCTGGCGCGCCGCGGCGTACTCGAGCAGCTCGGGGTCGCTCTCGAGCGCCGCGGACAGGAACGACTCGCCCGGCACGAACAGCACCACGAATTCCGGCGTCGCCGGCAGCGCGCGCCAGTAGGCCTTGCCGCCGAGCGTGTCGACGTGCTGGCGCAGCTGACGGGCGTGGCGGCGCAGGTGGGCGAGCTGCTCGTCCTCATCGTCGGCCGACGTGGCGTCGAGGAAGGCGTCGAGCGGGACCTTGGCGTCGACCACGACCTGCTTGCCGCCGGCGAGGTGGACGACCATGTCGGGGCGCAGCGCGGCACCACCCGGCCCGGTGCCGGTCGCGGCGTCGTGGCGGAGGGTGACCTGCTCATCGAAGTCGCAGCGCGCGACGAGCCCCGCGAGCTCGACGGCGCGGCGCAGGTGGAGCTCGCCCCAGCGGCCCCGCACCTGCGGCCGGCGCAGCGCGGTGGCCAGCGACGCGGTCTCGCGGCGCAGCGACTCGGTGGACAGCCGCATCTTCTCGACCTGCTCCTTGAGCTGGCTCTGCCAGGACACCCGGTGGTGCTCGAGGTCGCGCATCCGGTCGTGGAGCCGGTCGAGCCCCTCGCGGACGACGGCGTGGTCAGCGGCGCGCGCCTCGATCTCCCGCCGGGCCACGGCCGCGTCGTGACCGGTGGCGCGTGAGCGCGCCAGCAGCCAGCCCGCGCCGATCCCGATCGCCAGTCCGGCGAGCAGCATGACCAGCAGCGAGAGCGTCGTACCGATGTCCATGCCCCGAGGATGGCGGAGCCCGCCGACAGGATCGGGGAGGTCGGGCTTGTCGGCCCGGTCAGTCCAGCTCGACGATCACCGGGGCGTGGTCGCTGGCGCCCTGCCCGGCGCGTTCCTCCTTGTCGATGAACGCGTGCGTGACGCGCCCGGCCAGCGAGGGCGAGCCGAGGACGAAGTCGATGCGCATGCCGCGGTTCCGCTCGAACCGCTGGCGGTAGTAGTCCCAGTAGGTGAAGACGCCGGGGCCGGGCGTGTGCGGGCGTACGACGTCGACGTACCCGTCGTCGAGGAACGCCCGGAAAGCCTCGCGCTCGGGCGGGGTGACGTGGGTGTCCTTGGCGTACGCCGCCATGTCGAAGACGTCTTCGTCGAGGGGCGCGATGTTCCAGTCGCCGACGAGCGCGGTGTCGTGGTCGAGCCAGGGCTTGGCCGCCTCGCGCAGCCGGGCGAGCCAGTCGAGCTTGTAGAAGTAGTGCGGGTCGTCGATCTTGCGGCCGTTGGGGACGTAGAGCGACCAGACGCGGACGCCGCCGCAGGTGGCGCCGATCGCGCGGGCCTCGTCGGCGAGCGGCTCACCCCACTGCGGCATCCCGGGGAAGCCGCGCTCGACGTCCTCGAGCCCGACCCGCGACACGAGAGCGACGCCGTTCCACTGGTTGAAGCCGAGCGTGGCGACGTCGTACCCCATCGCCTGGAGGCCCATCAGCGGCCACTGGTCGTCGCGTGCCTTGGTCTCCTGGAGGGCGAGCACGTCGATGTCGTGGCGCTCGACCAGGGCCTCGACGCGGGCGATGCGGGAGCGTACGGAGTTGACGTTCCAGGTGGCGATGCGCACGCGGTCACTCTAGGCAGACGCTCCGGAGGCGTGGTCTCGACGGACTCGACCGCCCGGACGGTCGCTCAGCTGCGGCGGGAGCGCACCTTGCGGGAGGCGACCCAGGCCTCGAACCGGCCGTCGCGACTGTCGGCGAAGCGCCGGAACTGGTTCTCGAACCCGGCGATCTCCTCGCGGAGCAGGTGCATGCGGTAGTCGAGACGGCGCTCGGGGTCGCACGAGTGGACGGACTGCTCGGCGCGCTCGACGCTGCCGCCGCACTCCGGGCACGGCATGAAACGGGACGGGAACACCGTGACTCCTCCGCGAATTCGACTGGGCTCGAGACCTGCTGGGGTCGATCTGTCGACTGAGGTCTGGTGAAGTGAAAGTTGCCGCGGAGACAAGGGCCCAAACACGCTATGGCCGGTTTGTTCGCGCCCGCCTAGTTTCGGGAGGGCGGGTGCCGGAGCGGAGGCTCACATGGCAGACAACGTTTCCATCGCGCGGCGCTTCTACGAGATCTTCAACGAGCGCGCGTTCGACGACATCGCGAACTACGTGACCGACGAGTCCGAGCTCGTGGTCGTCGGGACGGGCGACGTGTACCGCGGGTACGACGGGGCACGTCGGTTCAACGAGAACTGGGCGACCGGCTATCCGGACGCCAAGGTGACGGTCGACCACATCCACGCGGACGGCGACACCGTGATCGTGGAGTTCACCGGGCGCGGGACCCACACCGGGACGCTGGCGACCTCGATGGGCGACATCCCGCCCACGGGCAGGTCCACGACGCTGCACCTGTGCGACGTCATCGAGTTCAAGGACGGGAAGATCGTCCGGCAGCGCAGCTACTTCGACACCGGGTCCTTGATGGCGCAGCTCGGGCTGCTCCCGGAGCAGACCGCCACCTCGCAGCAGTAGACACAGCGGTAGACAGACCGCACGGCGACCCCGCGGACGGCACCCGCTCGGGGTCGCCGCGTTCGTCCCGGCGGTGCATCAGGGACGATGGCTCCCTGATGACCCTCACCGACCGCCTGCCCGGCCCGTCCGGCCCGCCCGTCAGCGGCGGTGCGACCGCTCTCGACACCGACCTCGACACCGACGCCGTGTACGACGCCGTGGTCGAGTGGGCCGCGGAGCAGGGCATCGAGCTGTACCCGGCGCAGGACGAGGCGTTCGTCGAGATCCTCACCGGCAGCAACGTGATCCTGTCGACGCCCACCGGGTCGGGGAAGAGCCTTGTCGCGCTGGCCGCGCACGCGACGGCACTGGCCCGCGGGGAGCGCACCTTCTACACCGCGCCGATCAAGGCGCTGGTCAGCGAGAAGTTCTTCGCGCTGTGCGACGTGTTCGGACCGGAGAATGTCGGGATGCTCACCGGCGACGCCTCGGTCAACCGGGACGCGCCGATCATCTGCTGCACCGCGGAGATCCTGGCCAACGTCGCGCTGCGCGAGGGCGCCGCCGCCGACGTCGGCCAGGTCGTGATGGACGAGTTCCACTTCTACGCCGAGCCGGACCGCGGCTGGGCGTGGCAGGTGCCGCTGCTCGAGCTCCCGCAGGCGCAGTTCCTGCTCATGTCCGCCACGCTCGGCGACGTGTCGTTCTTCCGCGACGACCTGACCCGCCGTACCGGACGGGAGACCGCGGTCGTCTCGTCGATGGAGCGACCGGTGCCGCTGACCTTCGAGTGGGCCGAGACACCGCTGCACGAGACGCTCGAGGAGCTGCTGACGACGAACCAGTCGCCGGTGTACGTCGTGCACTTCACCCAGGCCGCGGCGCTGGAGCGCGCGCAGGCGCTCACGTCGATCAACGTCGCCTCGCGCGAGCAACGGGACAAGATCGCGGAGCTGATCGGCGGGTTCCGGTTCGGCACCGGCTTCGGCAAGACGCTGTCCCGGCTTGTAAAGCACGGGATCGGCGTGCACCACGCGGGGATGCTGCCGAAGTACCGCCGGCTCGTGGAGACGCTCGCCCAGGCCGGGCTGCTCAAGGTCATCTGCGGCACCGACACCCTCGGCGTCGGGATCAACGTGCCGATCCGGACCGTGGTGCTGACCGCGCTGACCAAGTACGACGGCCGACGGCAGCGGGTCCTGAAGGCCCGCGAGTTCCACCAGATCGCCGGCCGCGCCGGGCGGGCCGGCTACGACACCTCCGGGCACGTCGTGGTGCAGGCGCCGGACCACATCGTGGAGAACGCCCGCGCGCTGGCGAAGGCCGGCGACGACCCGAAGAAGCTGCGGAAGGTGCAGCGCAAGAAGCCGCCGGAGGGCCAGGTCACCTGGAGCAAGGCGACGTTCGAACGGCTGGTCGCTGCCGAGCCGGAGCCGCTGGTGTCCCGGATGCGCATCACGCACGCGATGCTGCTCAACGTGCTGCAGCGCGAGGACGACGCGTTCGCCGCGCTGCGGCACCTGCTGCGCGACAACCACGAGGACGGCCGGTCGCAGGTGCGGCTGGTGCGGCGCGCGGTGGCGCAGTACCGCTCGCTGCTGACCGCCGGCGTGGTCGAGCAGGACGAGAGCGGATGCCGCGTGGTCGAGGACGTCGGCGACCGGCTCGCGCTCAACCAGGCCCTGTCGACGTACGCCCTCGCGACGTTCGACACCCTCGATCCCGAGGCGCCGACGTACGCGCTCGATGTCGTCTCCGTGATCGAGGCCACCCTCGACGACCCTCGGCAGGTGCTGCTGGCGCAGCAGTTCAAGGCGCGCGGCGAGGCCGTGGCGGAGATGAAGGCCGACGGGGTCGAGTACGACGAGCGGATGGAGCTGCTCGACGACGTGACGTGGCCGAAGCCGCTCGAGGAGCTGCTGACGGCGACGTACGAGATGTACGCGCGCACGCACCCGTGGATCCTCGATACGCCCGTGTCGCCGAAGTCGGTGGTGCGCGACATGTGGGAGCAGGCGATGACGTTCCAGGAGTACGTCGCCGCCTACGGGCTGTCGCGTTCCGAGGGGCTGCTGCTGCGCTACCTCTCCGACGCCTACCGCGCGCTGCGGCAGACCGTGCCGGACCGGGTGCGCACCGACGAGCTCGACGACATCGTGGAGTGGCTCGGTGCCGTGGTGCGGCAGACGGACTCGTCGCTGCTCGACGAGTGGGAGCAGCTCACCGATCCGACCGTCGCGCCGGTGGAGCCGGACCCGCTGCGGCCGCCCGAGCCCGAGCGGATAACCGCGAACAAGCGAGCCTTCACGGTGCTCGTGCGCAACGCGATGTTCCGGCGCGTGGAGCTCGCGGCGCTGCGCCGGGTGGACGAGCTGGTGGAGCTCGACGGCGAGGAGGCCTGGGCGGCGCTCGACGACTACTTCGCCGAGCACGCCGACATCGGCACCGGGCCCGACGCGCGCGGGCCGGGGCTGTTCCTGGTCGAGGAGACCACGCTGACGTGGGACGTCGCGCAGATCCTGGACGACCCCGAGGGGCACCACGACTGGCGGGTGACGGCGACCGTCGACCTGGCCGCCTCCGACGAGGAGGGCGAGCTGGTGCTGCGCGACGTGCGGCTGGTCCGGCTCTAGACGACCGAGAAGCCCGCGCCGAGCTCCCCGCGGCCGGTGAGTGCCAGGAGGACGTCCTGCCCGCGCCCGGTGCGGACGGCGACCCGCGCCGCTAGCACGGTGGCCTCTTCCATCGCTTCAGGTGGCAGGTCGACGTCGAGACCGGCTGCGTGGGCGATGTCCATCCCGTGCACGACGAGCTCGAAGGTCCGGGTCGGGAGGTACGACGCGACCCGCATGCCGCCGACGATCGTGTGCACGACGAGGTCGGGGTCGGTGGCGGCGACGACTCGTTCGGCCTCGCCGACCAGCGCGTCGAAACGTGCGACCGGGTCGTCCCCGAGGTCGCGGCCGGCCTGGCGGCCCCGCTCGGTGACCGCCTCGCCGTCCGCCAGCAACGGGGCGGTCGCGACGTAGTAGTCCGCGGGATCGGCGAGCTCCTCCCGCTCCACCGGGCGGGCGAAGTACTCGATGACGGTGACGAGCGAGCGGCTGGTGTGGCCCACCAGGTCGCGCATCGACCACTCGCCCAGCCCCGGCCCGTCCCAGGCGTCGTGCGGGATACGCCGTACCAGATCGGCGACGGCGCGGGCGGCGGCGACGTAGGTCATGTCGGGAGTCTTGCAGCGGAAACGTAGACTCGCCGCCCGTGGCACTCACCATCGGCATCGTCGGTCTCCCCAACGCGGGCAAGTCGACGCTCTTCAACG
>NZ_CAMPGZ010000041.1 GCF_946885725.1 uncultured Nocardioides sp. | reverse complement strand
CGCCCAGCCCCTGCCCTCCACCGGCCCCGGTCGTCCCGGCCGCTCGGGTCGTCCCCGTCCCAAGCGCGGTGAGGGCCAGTGGGCGCTCGGCTACACCGAGCCGCTCAACAAGAACGAGCAGACGAAGAAGGACGACAACCCGCTGAACGTGCGGGCGCGGATCGAGAACATCTACGCCAAGCGCGGGTTCGCCTCGATCGACCCGGCCGACCTGCGCGGACGCTTCCGTTGGTGGGGCCTCTACACCCAGCGCGCCCCGGGTCTGGACGGCGGCAAGACCGCCTCCCTGGAGGAGCACGAGCTCGACGACGAGTTCTTCATGCTGCGGGTGCGCAGCGACGGCGCTCTGCTCTCCGCGGACCAGCTGCGCGTGCTCGGCGGCATCTCGACCGACTTCGCCCGCGACACCGCGGACATCACCGACCGGCAGAACATCCAGTACCACTGGATCCGGATCGAGGACGTCCCCACGATCTGGCAGCGCCTCGAGTCGGTCGGGCTGCAGACGCAGGAGGCCTGCGGCGACTCGCCCCGCGGCTTCCTCGGCTCCCCCGTCGCCGGTGTCGCGGCCGACGAGATCATCGACGGCACCTCGGCGCTCGAGGAGATCAAGCGCCGCTACATCGGCGACCCGGCGTACTCCAACCTCCCGCGCAAGTTCAAGACCGCGCTGACCGGCCACCCGAGCCACGACGTGGCGCCGGAGGTCAACGACGTCGCGTTCGTCGGCACCGTGCACCCCGAGCTCGGCCCGGGCTTCGACCTGTGGGTCGGCGGTGGGCTGTCGACCAACCCGATGCTCGCGCAGAAGCTCGGCGTGTGGATCCCGCTCGACGAGGTGCCCGACGCGTGGGAGGCCGTGATCTCGGTGTTCCGCGACTACGGCTACCGCCGGCTGCGCTCCCGGGCACGGCTGAAGTTCCTCGTCGCCGACTGGGGCGTGGAGAAGTTCCGCGAGATCCTCGAGAACGAGTACCTCGGCCGCGAGCTCGTCGACTGCCCCTCGCCCCCCGTCCCGTCGGTCAGCGGTGACCACATTGGCGTGCACGCACAGAAGGACGGCCGCTACTACGTCGGCGCCACCTCGACCGTCGGCCGGATCAACGGCCGGGTGCTCACCAGTCTCGGCGACCTCGTCGAGCAGTACGGCGCGTCGGGCGTGCACCTGACCGCGTACCAGAAGCTGGTGATCCTCGGCGTCGAGGGCGACAAGGTCGAGGCGCTGCTGGAGGACCTCGAGCAGATCGGGCTGTCGGCGCGACCGTCGAACTGGCGGCGCTCCACGATGGCCTGCACCGGCATCGAGTTCTGCAAGCTCGCCATCGTCGACACCAAGGACCGCGCCACCGCGCTGGTCGCCGAGCTCGAGGAGCGCTTCCCCGACCTCGACGTACCGATCAGCGTCAACGTCAACGGCTGCCCCAACGCCTGCGCCCGCACGCAGGTCGCCGACATCGGGCTCAAGGGCCAGCTGGTGCTGGACGACGACGCCCGGCAGGTCGAGGGCTTCCAGGTGCACCTCGGCGGCGGCCTCGGCCTGGACCCGAAGTTCGGCCGCAAGCTGCGCGCCCACAAGGTCACCAGCGCCGGCCTCGGCGACTACGTGGCCAATGTCGTGTCGGCGTTCCTCGCCGAGCGCGAGGACGGCGAGTCGTTCGCGGCCTGGGTGGCCCGGGCCGACGAGGAGGCGCTGCGGGGCGAACGGGTGCTGGAGGTCGTGGCGTCATGACCGCGCGCGCCGTGCCGTTCCACTGCCCCTACTGCGGGGACGAGAACCTGCGCCCGAGCGAGGCCGGGCACGGGACGTGGGAGTGCCACTCCTGCCTGCGCGCATTCACGCTCAAGTTCGAAGGACAGCTCGACCGCCCCGAGGGGGTGAGCAGGTCATGACCGCCGCCACCACCGCGGCCGCGCGAGCCTTCCGAGGCACCGACACCGAGGGCCGCTCCGAGGAGGAGCTGAAGGAGCTCGTCCGCCACGCCGGCGCCGAGCTGGAGATCGCTCCGGCCGAGGTGATCCTCGAGTGGGCTGTGGCGACGTTCGGTCCGCGCTTCTGCGTGACCTCGTCCATGGCCGACGCCGTGCTCGCCCATCTCGCGAGCCAGGTCGCGCCGGGCGTCGACGTGGTGTTCCTCGACACCGGCTACCACTTCGCGGAGACGATCGGCACCCGCGACGCGGTCGCCGCGACGCTGCCGGTGAACCTGATCAGCATCACGCCCAAGCAGAGCGTGGCCGAGCAGGACGCGACGTACGGCAAGGACCTCTACGCCCGCGACCCCGACAAGTGCTGCGCGCTGCGCAAGGTGCAGCCGCTCAACGACGCCCTGCAGAAGTACGACGCCTGGGCGACCGGGCTGCGCCGCGCGGAGACGCACGACCGCGTGATCGCGCCGGTCATCGGCTGGGACGACAAGTTGGGCAAGGTCAAGGTCTCGCCCCTCGCCCGATGGAGCGACGAGCAGGTCGACCGCTACATCGCCGACAACAACGTGCTGGTCAACCCGCTGCAGTACGACGGCTACCCGTCGATCGGCTGCTGGCCCTGCACGCGACGGGTCGCGCCCGGAGAGGACCCGCGCAGCGGGCGCTGGGCCGGCCTCGCCAAGACCGAGTGCGGGATTCACCAGTGAGCCGCACTCATCTCGGGAAGACGCACCACCCCCGTACGACAACGACGTCGGACGCCACCGCACAGGCAACCCGCCTGTCCGAACCACGAAAGGGAGCCCGCTCATGACCGCTCCTGCCCTGGTGGCCCTCGCCCACGGCAGCCGTGACCCCCGCTCGGCCGCCACGATCAAGGCGCTCGTCGACGAGGTCCGCGCCCTCCGCCCGGACCTGCGCATCGAGCCGGCCTTCCTCGAGCTCTCCAAGCCGTCGTTCGAGACGACGGTCGCCAAGCTCGTCCGGGCCGGGTACGACGAGATCGTCGTCGTACCGCTGCTCCTCACGGAGGCCTACCACGCGAAGGTGGACGTCCCGGAGGCGATCGCGGCCGCGACGGCGCGTCACGAGGGGCTGCGGATCCGGGCGACGAAGGTGCTCGGTCTCGAGTCGGTGTTCCTGGAGGTGCTCGACCGGCGGCTGCGCACCGCACTCAAGGAGGCGCGCGTGCGGGAGCTGGACGCCCTCGTGCTGGCCGCGGCCGGTTCGTCGGACTCGCTGGCCAACCAGGCGGTCGCCCGGCTCGCGCGGCTGTGGGGCTCGAAGCACCGGCTACCCGTGGTGGCGGCGTACGCCTCCGCCGCTCCCCCGGCGACCGGCGAGGCGGTGCGGCAGTTCCGTCTCGAGGGTCGCCGGCACATCGCCGTCGGCTCGCTGTTCCTCGCCCCCGGCACGCTGCCCGACCGGGCGAAGGAGCTGGCGCTCGAGGCCGGCGCCGTCGCCGTGTCGGAGCCGCTGGGCGCCGACCCCGAGGTGGCGCGCACGATCCTGGCCCGCTACGCCGTCGGCGCCGTGGAGCTCGTCCCCGTCTGATCCCGCGAGTCGGCCGCGACTTGCCCTCTCCACGTCGCCGGGTCGGTGCGTCTTGCCCTCCGCCGGGGCAAGATGCGCCGACCCGGCGTGTTGGTGAGGGCCGTTTGCGCCGGCTCGGCGGTCGTCCGGCGCCGTACGGGCTGTGCCGGGCGGCTCGTCCCGACCCCATAAGGTGACCCCCATGAGCCAACACTTCGACGTCGTCGTCCTCGGTGCCGGCCCCGGTGGGTACGTCGCCGCCATCCGCGCCGCCCAGCTCGGGAAGAGCGTGGCGGTCATCGAGGAGAAGTACTGGGGCGGTGTCTGCCTCAACGTGGGCTGCATCCCGTCGAAGGCTCTGCTGCGCAACGCCGAGCTCGCGCACATCCTGAACCACGAGAAGGACAAGTTCGGGATCACCGGCGACGCGACGATGGAGTTCAAGCCGACCCACGCGCGCAGCCGTCAGGTGTCCGACGCCATCGTCAAGGGCGTCCACTTCCTGATGAAGAAGAACAAGATCCAGGAGATCCACGGCTGGGGCACCTTCACCGGCCCGAAGTCGATCGACGTCAAGGACGCCGACGGCAACGTCTCCCAGGTGACCGCCGACAACGTCATCATCGCCGCGGGCGCGAAGACCCGCCTCGTCCCGGGCACGTCGCTCTCCGAGCGGGTCGTGACCTACGAGGAGCAGATCCTCACCGACAACCTCCCGGGCTCGATCGTCATCGCCGGCTCCGGCGCGATCGGCGTGGAGTTCGCCTACGTCATGAAGAACTTCGGCGTCGACGTCACGATCGTGGAGTTCCTCGACCGGATGGTCCCGACCGAGGATCCCGAGGTCTCCAAGGAACTCCTCCGCCAGTACAAGAAGCTCGGCGTCAACGTGATGCTGTCGACCAAGGTCGAGAGCATCGACGACAGCGGCGACAAGGTGAAGGTGACCGTCTCCCCCGCCAACGGTGGCGACCAGCAGGTCATCGAGACCGACAAGGTGCTGCAGGCCATCGGCTTCGCTCCGCGTCTCGACGGCTACGGCCTCGAGGCCACCGGTGTACAGGTGTCCGACCGCGGCGCGATCGTGGTCGACGAGCGCGGCCGCACCAACGTCGAGGGCGTCTACGCCATCGGCGACGTCACCGGAAAGCTGATGCTTGCGCACACCGCCGAGGCCATGGGCGTGGTGGCCGCGGAGACGATCGCCGGTGCGGAGACGATGGAGATCGACTTCGACATGATCCCGCGGGCGACGTTCTGCCAGCCGCAGATCGCCTCCTTCGGCTACAGCGAGGAGCAGGCCAAGGAGAAGGGCTACGACGTCAAGACCGCGAAGTTCCCCTTCACCGCCAACGGCAAGGCCAAGGGTCTCGGTGACGAGGTCGGCTTCGTCAAGGTCGTCGCCGACGCGAAGTACAACGAGATCATCGGCGCCCACATGATCGGCCCGGACGTCACCGAGCTGCTGCCCGCGTTGACGCTGGCCCAGCGCTGGGACCTCACCGCCGACGAGGTCGCGCGCAACGTGTTCGCGCACCCGACGCTCTCCGAGGCCGTCAAGGAGGCCGTCGAGGGCATCGCCGGCCACATGATCAACTTCTGACGAGCAGACGAAGGGCCCCGGAGCTCTTCGGCTCCGGGGCCCTTCGTCTGCCGCGCGCCCTCCGGCTCAGAACGACCGGTTCGAGTCGTACGGCGCTCCGTAGCGGTCGTGCACGACCCGCTTCGTCCGGGTCTGCTGGTGCTGCATGTAGACGGCCGCCGCCATCGCGACGGCGCCGCCGATCATCAGGATCACGCCGAGCGCCCAGTCCCACACGAACGGGACGTCGATGTCGAGCGCGAACGCCAGCACGGCGCCGACGCCGAACATCAGCAGCCCCGCGCCCGCGTCGGTCATGCCGCCGTCGGTGGTCTTCGCGACGTGGACGACGAGCCCGACCGCGAGCAGCACGACGCCCGCGGCCATCAGCATCGAGCCGATGGCGCCGTCGTCGATGTAGGGAATGTCGGCGTCGACGCCGTAGGTGAGGACGACGCCTGCGACAAGGAGGAGTGCTCCGGCCCCGAGGCCCATGAGTGTCCTTCCGGTTGGTTCCAAGACCGACGCGACGATACCGAAGCCCGGCTTTCGTCTCACTACCCGACCGAAGCCGGGACGAGCCCGTCCCACGACCAGCGCGGGATCGTGAGCCCGTCGGGTACGTCGTCCGCCGAGCGGTGGTAGCGCGCCAGGCTGTGCGTGGTGGCCCAGGCGAAGTAGTCGTGCAGCGCGTCACGCACCGGGCCGGTGAGCCCCACGTCGTCGAGCGCGACGTCGAAGCAGGCCACGGCGCGCCGGTCCATCTCCTCGTGGACCCCGTTGCCGCTGTGCAGCCGTACGACGTACGTCTCGTCGCCGATCTCCGAGGAGTAGCGCGCCGGCCCGCCGAGCGCCTCGGCCCAGTAGGCCGCGAGCCGGTCGGTGTGGTCGGGGTGGAACCCGTGGCTGAAGGCGTGCGCCACGACCTCGTCGGCCATCACGCGCTCGTGCCAGGCATGTGCGAGCCGGAGAAGGCCCTCGTCTCCCCCGGCCGCCTCGTACAGCGTCTGCACGACCCCAGGGTCGCACGGCCGTCAACGCACCAGCCGGTCCAGCAGGTGCTCGAGCTCGCCTGCGGGGTCGTCGGTGGTGCCGCCGTGCACGGGGCCGGGCTGGACGACCGTGGAGCGGGGCGCCTTCACGAAGCCGAACCGGGTGCCCATCGGCGCGCGCCCGGCCGCTCCGGCGCTCTCGTCGCCGCGGCAGACCGCCTCGATCGCACGCAGCGCCGAGCAGACCGCGTCGGTGTCGACGTCTGGGTCGAGGGCACGCAGGCGCTCGGGATCGACATGGCAGCGCGCCTCCAGGAAGTCGGCCGCCTGGCAGTAGAGCACCACCCCGACGTTGACGAACTCCTCGCGGTCGACGCGCGGCACGCACCGGAGCACGACGTACTGGAACGCCAGTCGTTCCCGGCTCATGCCGCACCCTCGGCCGGCAGCCAGGCCCGCTCGCCGTTGACGCGCGCGAGCAGGAACTCGACGTACGCCGCCCGCAGGGCGTCTGGGGTCTCCGCGCCCGGCACCGGCTCGAGCCAGACGTCGGGCACCAGCGCCGCGACCTCCTCCAGCAGCTCGCGCGTGACGCGCGGCGCGAGCTCGGCGTCGACGTCGGAGAGGCCGCCGCGGTACGCCGCCAGCACGTGGTCCGACGCGTCGTACGGCTGCGCCGCGAACCGGGCCGGCGAGCCGACTCCGCCGGACCAGCCGTGGTGGAAGTAGAGGCACGCGCCGTGGTCGATCGCCCAGAGCTCGCCGTGCCACACGAGCAGGTTGGGGTTGCGCCAGGAGCGGTCGACGTTGGCGCAGAGCGCGTCGAGCCACAGGATCCGGGCGGCCACGGTCGGGTCGGGTGTGCACGCGGAGTCGTAGCCGAAGGAGCCTGGCAGGAAGTCGACGCCGAGGTTCGGGCCGATGCTGGCGGTGAGCAGGTCCTGGACCTCCTCGTCGGCCTCGTACTTCCCGATCGCCGCGTCGAGCTCGACCACGACCAGGTCGGGGGTGGCGATGCCGAGGCGCCGGGCCAGCTCGCCCACCAGCACCTCGGCGACGAGCACCTTGGCGCCCTGGCCGGCGCCGCGGAACTTGCACACGTAGATGCCGAGGTCGTCGGCCTCGACGATGCCGGGCAGCGAGCCGCCCTCGCGGAGCGGCGCGACGTAGCGCGTCGCGCTCACGGTGCGCAGGGTCACAGCTGCTGCTCCAGCAGCCGCTTGCGCTCGGCCTCGACGTCGAAGTCGGCCGCCGGCCAGCCGAGGTCGAACGACGTCAGCGTCTCGTGCAGGAGCGTGGCGACGGCCCAGTTGCGGTACCACTTGCGGTCCGCTGGTACGACGTGCCAGGGCGCGGCCTCGGTGTTGCAGCGCGCCAGCGCGATCTCGTAGGCCCGCTGGTACTCGTGCCAGAGGGCGCGCTCGTCGGTGTCACCCGGGTTGAACTTCCAGTGCTTCTCGGGGTTGTCGAGGCGCTCCAGCAGACGCGCCTTCTGCTCGTCGGCGGAGATGTGCAGCATGCACTTGATGACGGTCGTCCCGTCTTCGACGAGCCGCTGCTCGAAGTCGTTGATCGCGTCGTACCGGCGCTCGATCTCGGCCTCGTCGGCCAGCCCGCGCACGCGTGCGATCAGCACGTCCTCGTAGTGCGAGCGGTCGAAGATGCCGATCATCCCGGCTTCGGGCAGCTCCTTCTCGACCCGCCAGAGGAAGTCGTGCGCGCGCTCCTCCTCGCTGGGCGCCTTGAACGACCTGATGTGCACGCCCTGCGGGTCGAACAGCCCGACCGCGTGGCGCATGGTCCCGCCCTTGCCCGAGGTGTCCATGCCCTGGAGCACCAGCAGGACGCGGCGGTGCCCCCCGGCGCGGCCGTCCGCGAACAACCGCTCCTGCAGGTCGGCCAGCGGGTCGGCCAGGGCCGCGAGCGCCTCCTTGCCCTCGGTCTTGCCGCCGTCGAAGCCCGGCTTGCCGTTCGGGTCGTACGTCGTGAGGTCGACCGGGCCGGACGGGACCCGCAGGGCGTCAGCGATCATGCCGGGATCATGCCACCCGGGGCTCACAGGTCGGCGCCCTCACGCGCCAGCGCGACGAGCCGCGAGATGGCCCGGTAGTACTTCTTGCGGTATCCGCCTTTCAGCAGCGGCGGCGCGAACAGCTCGTCGAGCGGCACGCCGCTGGCGACGACCGGGAGGTCGCGGTCGTACATCCGGTCCGCGAGAACCACCAGGCGCAGCGCGACGGCCTGGTCGTCGACGGTGCGGACGTCCTCGAGGCACACCAACGTCACGCCGTCGAGCAGCGCGCCGTACCTCGACGGGTGCACCTCGGCCAGGTGCCGGTGGAGGTCGACGAAGTGGTCGTGGCTGGCGCCCGGGCGGCATGCCACCTCGGCGACCTCGGCGTCGGTGCGCGGGCCGGGGGCCTCGGGCAGGCCGCGGTGCCGGTAGTCCTCGCCGTCGATGCGCACCGACCGGAAGTGCGCGGACAGCCCCTGGATCTCGCGCAGGAAGTCCGCGGTGGCGAAGCGGCCCTCGCCCAGCTTGCCGGGCAGCGTGTTGGACGTCGCCATCAGCCGGACGCCGGCGTCGCGCAGGTGCCCGAGCAGCGTGGAGACCAGGACGGTGTCCCCGGGGTCGTCGAGCTCGAACTCGTCGACGCACACCAGGCGGTACGACTTCAGCGCGGCGACCGCGTCGTGGAACCCGAGCGCGCCGACGAGGTGGGTCAGCTCGACGAACGTGGCGAACAGCTTCGGCCCGGGCGCGGCGTGCCAGGTGGAGGCGAGCAGGTGGGTCTTGCCGACGCCGTAGCCGCCGTCGAGGTAGACGCCACCGACGCCCTCCGGCTCCTTCGGCTGCCGAGACCACCAGCGCCGCGGCTTCTCCCCGTCCGACGACCACTCGGCCAGCCAGATCCGGAGGATCTCCACGGCCTCGGCCTGCGACGGCTCGGCCGGGTCGGGCTCGTAGGAGTCGAACGAGACGTCCGCGAAGCGGGGCGGCGGGACCAGCTCGGCGAGCAGGCGTTCGGGCGGGACCGACGGGTTGCGGTCGGTCAGTCGGATCGGCCCGTCGCTCACCGGTGCATCGTAGGAGGTGGCCACTAGGGTGCTGCCGTGCGCCTGCCCGTGATGCCTCCGGTCCAGCCGATGCTCGCCAAGTCGGTCAAGGGGATCCCCGACCCGGCCAAGCACGGCGGCCTCTCCTTCGAGCCCAAGTGGGACGGGTTCCGCTGCATCGTGTTCCGCGACGGCGCCGAGGTCGAGCTGGCCAGCCGCAACACCAAGCCGCTGACCCGCTACTTCCCCGAGGTCGTCGAGGCGGTCAAGGCCAACCTTCCCGAGCGCATCGTGCTCGACGGGGAGCTCTTCGTTGCGATCGGCGATCGGCTCGAGTTCGAGAAGCTCCAGGAGCGGATCCACCCCGCCGACTCCCGCGTGCGGATGCTGGCGGAGGCGACGCCGGCCGGGTTCGTCGCCTTCGACCTGCTCGCCATCGACGACGAGTCCTACATGGACCGGCCGTTCTCCGAGCGCCGCGCCCGCCTCGAGCAGGAGCTCGCCGGCGTCGAGCCGCCGATCCACCTCACCCGCACGACCGTCGATCCCGCCAAGGCGCAGGAGTGGTTCGACGAGTTCGAGGGCGCCGGGCTCGACGGCGTCGTCGCCAAGCCGCTCACCGCGCCGTACCAGCCCAACGCCCGCACGATGCTCAAGATCAAGCACGAGCGCACCGCGGACGTCGTGCTCGCGGGCTTCCGGCACCACAAGACCTCGACGCCCGAGCGCCCGCTGCTGGGTTCGATGCTGCTCGGCTTGTACGACGACGAGGGCAACCTGCAGCACATCGGCGTCTCGGCGTCGTTCACCGAGAAGCGGCGCGCGGAGCTCTACGAGGAGCTGCAGCCGTTGGTCGTCGAGGACCTCGAGGACCACCCGTGGGGCCGGTGGAAGGAGTGGGCGATCGCCAACCCCGACAGGGTTCCCGGCACGCAGAGCCGGTGGAGCCAGGGCAAGGACCTGTCGTTCGTGCCGCTGCGTCCCGAGCGGGTGCTGGAGGTCGGCTACGACCACATGGAGGGCTCGCGGTTCCGACACACCGCGCAGTTCAAGCGCTGGCGGCCCGACCGCGACCCGGAGTCGTGCGGCTACGACCAGCTCGACGAGCCCGTGTCGTACGACCTCAACGAAGTACTCGGCGGCAAGGACTAGTCTCGGAACATGAGTGGGACCTACGACGTGGTGCTCCTGGTCGAGCAGCCTCTCTCCGTGCAGGACGCCAAGCAGGTGCGCAGCCTCCACAACGACGCCGACTTCGACGACCCGGTGCGCTATCACGTGTTGCTGCCGGTCGAGGACGCGGCGGCTCGCGTCGAGTCCGCGCTCGGCTCCATCGCGGCGAGCGAGGTGCTCGCCACGCCCGCGATGGTCATGGACAACGAGAACCTCGAGGCGATGCAGCGCGAGCTGCTCGAGCAGGCGCGCGAGGACGTCAACGACTGCGTCGAGCGCCTCGGCCGCGATGGCTGCGCGGTGGTGGGCGAGGTCGTTACCGCCGACCCGATCGACGCCCTGGCGGCGAAGGTCAAGGAGGTCGAGGCGGCCGAGGTGATCGTGCTGACCCGGCCGCACGTCGTGGCCGAGTTCTTCCATCTCGACTGGACCTCGCGGGCACGGCGCAAGCTCGGCGTCCCGGTCCTGCACCTGCTCGAGCACGAGAACTTCGACGAGCAGGCCGGCGGCGGCGAGGGCGTCAGCGGCCTCTAGCGACTCCTCCTGGTCGAAGCGGGGTCACTCCCCCGTCGGGCCGCCCGCGAGCTCGACGGCGACGTCCAGGTGCCCGGCGTGCCGGGCGTACTCCTGGAGCACGTGGAAGCAGATCCACCCGAGGGTGGCCGGCTCCTGAACCCCGAACCTGGGCCCAGGTGGCGCCCGCCGGTCCAGCGGCGTACCGCTGGTCAGCACCTCGCTCGTCCGCGCACCGACCTCCCGCAGCATCGCGGCGAGGTCGTCGAGCCCCACGTCGTCGGGTACGTGCCACCGATCGTCGCGGTCGTCGCCCCACGGGTCGGGCACGTCCTCGCCGAGGAAGCCCCACACGAACCAGCGCCGCTCCATGTGGGCGAGGTGCGTGAGCATCTCCAGCGGCGTCCAGCCCGACGGCAGCCGGGTCGTCCGGCGTTCGGTCTCGTCGAGCGAGGCGACCTTGTGCAGCACGGTGGCGCGGTACCAGTCGAGGTACGCCGCGAACAGCCGCGCCGCGTCGCCGGTGCGCTCGCGCGGCTCGGGGGCCGGCGGGAACGTCGAGGCTGCGGCCTCCGGGGACGGCACTGAGGGCGGCACGGTCACGCGGTCAGCCTAGGGGGCAGCACGGACAGGGCACCCGGCGCTTACCCAAAGCCGCCGGTTGCGACGATCCGCCCACGCTGCACATCTGTGCAATGCACAAACATGCACGTCCGTCCTTCTTCTATCGATGTCGAACGTTTGTTGGCATACGCACTTGTTGCCCCAGATCTGAAGAATCTCGGATCGGGCGTTCCCCTGGAGAAGGAGACCCCTTGTGAAACGACGCCACATCAGCGTCATGGGCGGGGTGGCCACAGCCGCCTTGCTCGCAACAGCAACACAGATCCCAGCCACTGCGGCGCCGACGGCCGGCGCGAACGACGAGGCGTTGGTCAAGGGCCCGGTGCGCGCGGCCGCGAAGTCCGACGACCGCCCCGACGCGCTCGAGGCCAACCGGCGCGACCAGCGCGTCGAGGCGATCGAGAAGGTCGTGGCCGGCAAGGCCAAGGTGCGCAACCGCGGCGGCTCCAAGTCCGTCAAGGTCGCGCCGGGCCAGTGGGTCGAGTACGAGACCGAGGACAGCGACCGGCTGCTGTCGTTCCTCGTCGAGTTCGGTGACCAGCAGGACCCGCGTGCGGGGACGGATGAGGGCTTCCCGACCGGCGTGGTCGGCCCGGCCAAGGGACAGATCCCCGAGCCGGACCGCAAGGTCGACAACAGCACCTACTGGACGCCGAACTTCGACCGCAAGCACTTCATGGACATGTTCTTCAACGGTATGCCCGAGCAGAACGGCGAGTCGTTCCAGAAGGTCTACAAGGAGATGTCGAGCGGTCGCTACACCGTGACCGGCGACGTGTCCGACTGGGTCAAGGTGCCCTACAGCACCTCCAGCTACGGCTACACCGAGAGCCACGTCGACATGACCCGGTTCATCGACGACACCGCCGAGGCCTGGTACGCCGACCAGATCAAGCAGGGCAAGACCAAGGAGCAGATCGAGGAGTACCTCAAGAGCTACGACATCTGGGACCGCTTCGACGCGGACGGCGACGGCAACTTCAACGAGCCGGACGGCTACATCGACCACTTCCAGGCGATCCACGCCGGCACCGGCGAGGAGGCCGGCGCCCCCGAGGAGAACATCTGGTCGCACCGCTGGGCGGTCAACCAGAACGGCTTCTACGACGACGGCATCGGCCCCAAGGACTACCCGAAGCTCGGTGGCATCAAGATCGGCGACACCGACATCTGGATCCGTGACTACACCACGGAGCCGGAGAACGGCGGCCTCGGCGTCTTCGCCCACGAGTACGGCCACGACCTCGGTCTGCCGGACTTCTACGACACCAAGGGCGGCGAGAACGGCACCGCGTTCTGGACGCTGATGAGCTCGGGCTCGTGGCTCAACCACGGCGGCGAGGACATCGGCACCACGCCCAACCACATGGGCCCGTGGGAGAAGATGCAGCTCGGTTGGCTCGACTACGTCGAGGTGAAGCCGGGCGAGAAGAAGACCGTCGACCTCGGTCCGTCGTACCACGCCACCAAGGAGGCCCAGGCCGCGCTGGTCAAGCTGCCGACCGCGACCGGTGAGGTCAACGCCCCGACCGCCCCGGCGAGCAACGGCGGCGCCAAGTACCTCTTCTCCGGCACCAACGACCAAAAGGTCACCAGCGTGACCAGCCCGTCCTTCACCGTGCCGGCGAACGGTCAGCTCGAGGCGCTCGTCAACTACGACACCGAGAAGAGCTACGACTACAGCTACGTCGACGTGTCCGTTGCCGGTGGCGCGTTCAAGTCGATCCAGACCAGCCTCTCCGACCCGGACGACCCGAACAAGGTCAACGAGGGCGGCGGCATCAGTGGCAAGTCCGGCGGTTGGGTTCCGCTCACCGCGGACCTGTCGACGTACGCCGGCCAGGAGATCAAGGTCCGGTTCCGCCAGACCAACGACGAGAACACCCACGGTTGGGGCTTCGCGGTCGACAACGTCGCCGTCGGCGACGCCCTCTCCACGGACGTCGAGGACGGCGCCGAGGGTTGGGACCGCGACGGCTGGTACGTGGTCGCCGGCGGGAAGTACCCGGTGTCCTACGAGCACTTCTACCTCGCCGAGAACCGTCAGTACATGGGCTACGACAAGACGTTCAAGGAGGGTCCGTACAACTTCGGTTGGGGCGCGACCAAGGCCGACTGGGTCGAGCGATTCCCTTACCAGAACGGTCTGCTCGTGTGGTACGCGAACACCTTCGTGAGCGACAACAACACCAGCCAGCACCCCGGTGCCGGTGAGGCGCTGCCGGTCGACGCTCGTGGCGGCAAGTCCCTGAAGTGGTCGGACGGCACCGTCGCCCGCAACCGGATCCAGGCCTTCGACGCGACGTTCGGCCTCGAGAAGACCGACAAGCTGTCGCTGCACCGCGAGGTCGTCGTGGACGGCAAGGTCAAGATGACGACGCTGAAGGTCCCGTCGCAGAAGGCGGTCTCCACCTTCGACGACAGCAAGTGGGAGCGCTACTACGACGCCGCGGGCAACCCCGGCGGCAGCGTCAAGGTGCCGAACACCGGCACGACCATCAAGGTGGTCAAGGAGAAGAACAAGCAGGGCCAGATGACCGTCAAGGTCAACTGACCGACAGCTTCGACTGCAAGCACGCCGAGGGCCGGGGCACACGCCCCGGCCCTCGTCGCTGTGCTGGGTCGGTTCGAGCTCAGGTGCCGGGGATGCGGTTGCCGTGCTCGTCCCAGTGCGAGGCGACCTTCTTGCTCGGCTGCACGCGGGGCGGCTCGCCGGGCATCTTCGGATAGTCCGGCGGGTAGTTCAGCTCACCCTGGCCGGCCGCGACCTGCTCCTCCCACAGGTCGAGCAGCGGCTGCAGCGAGCAGTGCACGTCGTCGATGGCGGCCATCGGGTCTCCCTGGTCGCGCAGCCGTTCGGGCACCGTGAACAGGTTGAAGTCCCCGGGGTCGCGCACCTCGGGCAGCTCGTCCCAGTGCACGGGTGTGGAGACCGGCGCGCCGGGCTTGGGGCGCAGGGAGTACGCCGACGCGATGGTGCGGTCGCGGGAGTTCTGGTTGTAGTCGATGAAGATCCGCTCGCCCCGCTCCTCCTTCCACCAGGAGGTCGTCACCTCGTCGGGGCGGCGCCGCTCCAGCTCGCGTCCGAAGGCGATGGCGGCGTGCCGGACGTCGACGAAGTCCCACTTTCGCTCGATGCGCACGTAGATGTGCACGCCCCGGTTGCCGCTGGTCTTCGGGAACCCGACCAGGCCCAGATCGTCGAGCAGCTCCCTGGCCACCCCGGCCACGCGGACCGCGTCGGCGAAGTCGGTGCCGGGCTGCGGGTCGAGGTCGATGCGCAGCTCGTCGGGGTGGTCGTTGTCGTCGCGCCGGCACGGCCAGGGGTGGAAGGTGATCGCGCCCATCTGGGCGGCCCAGCACACGACCGCCACCTCGGTGGGGCAGATCTCCGCGGCCGTGCGCCCCGAGGGAAACGTGACCTCTGCGCTCTCGACGTACTCAGGAGCGCCCTTCATCATCCGCTTCTGGTAGAACGCGTCGGCGTCCTTGTCGCCGTACCCGGTGGCGAGCCGCATCCCCTCGCGCACGCCGCTGGGCCAGCGCTCCAGGGCGGTCGGCCGGTCGCGCAGCGCGCGCATGATGCCGTCGTCGACCGCGGCGTAGTACTCGACGACCTGGAGCTTGGTGACCTCGGCCGTCCGGTCGGTGGCTTCGTAGATGACCCGGTCGGGGCTCGAGACGCGCACGGCGCGTCCCCCTGCTTCGACCTCGGCCGCGGGAGTCGCCATGGGCCGAGAGTAGTGGTCTCGACCGGCTCGACCACCCGGTCCGAGGGCGATCCGTAGGCTGGGGGTATGGGTTACCAGGTCAACAAGACCGACGAGGAGTGGCGCGAGCAGCTCTCCCCCGAGGAGTACGCCGTGCTGCGCAAGGCCGGCACCGAGCGGCCTTGGACCGGTGAGTACACCGACACCAAGACCGTCGGTGTCTACAAGTGCCGCGCCTGCCAGGCCGAGCTCTTCCGCTCCGGGACGAAGTTCGACTCGCACTGCGGCTGGCCGTCGTTCTACGCGCCGCTGGCCGAGGATCGGGTCGAGTACATCGAGGACAGCTCGTTCGGCATGAAGCGGGTCGAGGTCCGCTGCGCGAACTGCGGCTCGCACCTGGGCCACGTGTTCGAGGGCGAGGGCTACGGCACGCCGACCGACCAGCGCTACTGCATCAACTCGATCAGCCTGACCCTCGAGCCGGCCGAGTCCGCGGAGTGACCGCGCCCGAGCCCGCGCTCGTCGAGCTGGCCCACGCGTACGGCGTCGCCACCGACTACTACGACTGGAAGGGCCACCACGTCCACGTGGACGAAGGAACGGTCCGCGACGTCCTCGGCGCCATGGGCGTCGACACCTCCGACCCCGATGCTGCCCTGCAGCGGCGTCGCGACGACCCGTGGCGCCGGATGCTGCCCGCCTGCGTGGTGACGACGCAGGGCGAGACCAAGTGGGTCCCGGTCCACGTCCCCGACGGCGCCTCCGTCGACGTCTGGGTCGAGCTCGAGCAGGGCGGCCGCCGCGACGACGTCGCCCAGGTGGCGCACTGGGTGCCGTCGCGTGAGATCGACGGCGCGTTCGTCGGCGAGGCGACGTTCGCCGTACCGACGGACCTGCCGCTGGGCTACCACTCGCTGCACGCCCGGTCCGGCGACACCGTGGCCTCCGCGTCCCTGGTCGTCACGCCCCCCTGGGTCGGGCTGCCCGAGTCGCTGGCGCACCGCCACGCGTGGGGCTTCGCGGCCCAGCTCTACAGCGTGCGTTCCGCCGAGTCGTGGGGTGTCGGCGACCTCGCGGACCTCACCGACCTGAGCGTCTGGTCGGCTGGGCTCGGCGCGGACTACGTCCTCGTCAACCCGCTCCACGTCGCGGAGCCGACCGCGCCGATGGAGCCGTCGCCGTACCTCCCGAGCTCGCGGCGCTTCTTCAACCCGCTCTACGTCCGCGTCGAGCGCATCCCGGAGTACGCCGCACTCGACCCGACCGACCGCAAGCGGGTCGACGCGCTGGCCGAGGAGGTGCACGCGGCGCTCGACGACGCCGACGTCATCGACCGCGACACCGCGTGGACGGCCAAGCTGGCCGCGCTGCGGATCGTGCACGCCGTGCCGCGCACCGCCGGCCGGGAGCTGGACCTGGCGGCGTTCCGGCGTCGTGAGGGCGAGGCACTGCGGCACCTGGCCACCTGGAGCGTGGTCGCGCAGGAGCACGGGCTCGACTACCGCGAGTGGCCGGAGCCGCTGCAGGACGTGCACTCCTCCGAGGTCGCCGCGTTCGCCGCGGAGCACGAGGACGAGATCGCCTTCGTCGAGTGGCTGCAGTGGGTCGTCGACGAACAGCTCCAGCTCGCGCAGGCCAAGGCCACGGCCGCGGGCATGGCGCTCGGCACCATGCACGACCTCGCGGTCGGTGTGCACGCCGGCGGCGCGGACGCGTGGCGGCTGCGGTCGACGTACGCCACCGGCATCACCGTCGGCGCTCCCCCGGACCCGTTCAACCAGCAGGGCCAGGAGTGGGGCCAGCCGCCGTGGCAGCCGCCGGCGCTGGAGGAGCTCGGCTACGCGCCGTTCCGCGACATGATCCGCGCGGTGCTGCGGCACGCGGGCGGGGTGCGGATCGACCACATCATCGGGCTGTTCCGGCTGTGGTGGGTGCCGGAGGGCCGCACGCCCGACCAGGGCACCTACGTGCGCTACGACCACGAGGCGATGATCGGCGTGCTCGCTCTCGAGGCGGTCCGCGCCGGCGCGGTCGTGGTCGGCGAGGACCTCGGCGTGGTGGAGCCGTCCGCGCGGGAGTACCTCGCCTCGCGAGGCATCCTCGGCACCTCGATCCTCTGGTTCGAGGCGGACGAGCACGGCAAGCCGTTGCCCGCCGAGCGCTGGCGGGAGCTCTGCCTCGCGTCCGTGACGACGCACGACCTGCCGCCGACCGCCGGGTTCCTGGCGGCCGACCACGTACGGCTGCGGCACCGGCTCGGCCTGCTGACGCGTCCGCTCGAGGAGGAGATAGCTGCCGACGACGCCGAGCGCGAGGCGTGGCTCGCCGAGGTGCGCTCACGCGGGCTGCTGGCCGAGGGCGCGGACGTCGAGGAGACCGTGCTGGCGCTGCACCGCTACCTGACGCTCACCCCGTCGCGGCTGCGCTGTGTCGCCCTGACCGACGCCGTGGGCGACCGACGCACGCAGAACCAGCCGGGGACGATCGACGAGTACCCCAACTGGCGGGTGCCGCTCTCGGGGCCGGACCAGCGCCCGCTGCGACTGGAGGACGTGATGGCTTCCGAGCGCGCCGCAGCCGTGGCCGCCGCGGTCACGGAAGGTCGGTGACGATCTCCGTCGGCGTCCGGCGGCGCCCGGTGTAGAAGGGCACCTCCTCGCGCACGTGGCGGCGCGTCTCGGACCCGCGCAGGTGGCGCATCAGGTCGACGATGCGGTGCAGCTCGTCGGCCTCGAACGCCAGCAGCCACTCGTAGTCGCCGAGCGCGAACGACGCGACGGTGTTGGCCCGGACGTCGGGGTAGTCGCGCGCCATCCGGCCGTGCTCGGCCAGCAGGCGGCGGCGCTCGGAGTCCTCGAGGAGGTACCACTCGTAGGAGCGCACGAACGGGTAGACGCAGACGTACTGGCGCGGCTCCTCCTCGGCCAGGAACGCCGGGATGTGGCTCTTGTTGAACTCAGCCGGACGGTGCAGCGCCATCTGCGACCACACCGGCTCGAAGCGCGCGCCGAACGCCGTGCGCCGGAACCGGTGGTAGGCGTCCTGGAGGGCGTCGGACGTCTCGGCGTGCCACCAGATCAGCAGGTCGGCGTCGGCGCGCAGTCCGGCGACGTCGTACAGGCCGCGGACCCGGACGTCCTCGGACTCGAGGGACTCGACGAGCTTCTCGAGCTCGTTGGCCTCGGCGGCGCGGTCCGCGTCGCCGAGCACGTCGCGGAGCCGGAAGACCGACCACATGGTGTAGCGGATGACCTCGTTGAGGTCCTTGGCCAGCTTGCCCTGCTGCGGTCGCTTTGCGGTCTCGCTCATGGCGCTCATTCTCCCTCTGTCGTCAGTGATCCGAGGATCTGGGTGGCGGCTCGCTCGGCCGACGCGATGCACGCCGGGATGCCGAGACCGTCGTACGCCGCGCCGCAGACGGCCAGGCCGGGCACGTCGGCGACGGCTGCGCGCACGGTGCGGACCCGGTCGAGGTGGCCGACGGCGTACTGCGGCAGCGCGCCGCCCCAGCGCTGGACGTGGCTGTCGACGGGCTTCGCAGTGAGGCCGACGGCGTCGCGCAGGTCGGCGAGCGCGGCCGTGACCAGCTCGCCGTCGTCGACCTGAAGGGTGCGCTCCTCGCGGTGCCGGCCGATCGAGGTACGGAAGGCGAGCAGCTCGCCGCCGCCGGCCTCGCGGACCCAGTCCCACTTGGCGAAGGAGTACGTCGCCGCCTTGATCGCGCGTCCGTCGACGGGCGGCACCAGGAAGCCGGAGCCCTGTGTGCCGGTGAGGTCCTCGGCGTGGACGACGAGCGTGATGACGGCCATCGAGGCGTACTCGATGCGGCTCAGCTCCAGGGCGGCGTCCGGCGCGACGTCGGCGAGCAGCCGGGCCGTCGGGCGCGCGGGCGTGGCGAGGACGACGGCGTCGGCGTGCACGACCTCGGGGTCGCGGGTGGAGCCGATGACGAGGTTCCAGCCGCCGTCGCCGGCGCGGGCCAGGTCGCGGACGGTCGCGTTGGTGCGCACCGTGGCGCCGCTTGCTCGTGCGACGGCCTCGGGGAGGCGGCCGACTCCGCCGCGGATGCCGGCGAACACGGGTACGTCGGAGGCGGGTCCTTGCGTGACGGCGGCTGCGGCCTTCATCAGCGAGCGGTCGCGGTCGAGCAGCGCGACGACCTGCGGCACGGCCGCGCGGACCGAGAGCTCGCGGGCGTGGCCCGCGTAGACGCCGCCCAGCAACGGCTCCACCAGCCGGTCGACGACCTCGCGACAGACCCGCTCCTCGATGAGCGCGCCGACGCTGACGTCCTGGTCTGGGTCGCGGTGGGTGGCCGGCAGCACCCCGTCGAGCGCCGCGCGAGCCAGCCCGGCCTTGGAGATCACGCCGCTGTCGGCGAGGACCCTCGCGTCGATCGGGACGCCCATGAGCGTGCGCGGCATCGGCTGGACGCGGCCGCGCGACCAGAGGTTGGCGGCCGTCGTGGCGGGGTGGACGAGGTCGTCGCCGAGCCCGACCTCGCGCGCCAGCGACACCGCCTCCGGTCGCCGGTTGAGCATCGCCTCGGCGCCCACGTCGACGGTGATGCCACCGACCTCGGCGACCGCCAGCTTGCCGCCGATCCGTGGCGCGGCCTCCAGCACCGTCACGTCGACGCCGGGACGCTCCCGCCGTACCGCTGCGGCAGCGGCCAGCCCGGCGATGCCGCCGCCGACCACGACCACGTGCGGCGGCCGGGCGACGGGGCGGGAACGGCTCACAACGTCACAGATTGGCAAAGGATCGTGGCCGTGCCCAACTATTCAGGAACCCCGCCGGCATGGGGTGCGTCACAGCGCCATGACAACTCCGATCCGGGCCCTCGCGGCCGGCACACTCGCAGTCCTGTTTTTCTGTGTCGGCGCCTGCAGCTCCGGCTCGGAGTCCGGCGCATCCGACGCCGAGGCTCCCGCCTCCCGCGTCGTGGAGGGCGGCTCCGCCGCGGAGGCCGCGCCGCCGGCGGAGGGTGCGGATACCGGGAGCGACACCGTCGCGGCTCCCGGTGTGAACCGCGCGGTGGTGCGGGTGCGGTCGGTGATCCGCACCGGCCAGGTCGTCGTCACCAACAAGGACGTCGCGGCCGCGCGGTCGGAGCTGACCGGGGTGCTCGACACCCTCGGTGGCGACATCGACCACGAGCAGACCCAGAGCGACGCCAAGGGCCGGATGGTGCGCGCGACTGTCACGGTGCGGGTGCCGGTCGACCGGTTCCAGGAGGCGATGACCGCGCTGGGTGAGCTCGGCAAGGTGAAGCGGTCCGAGTCGTCCTCGCGCGACGTCACGGCCGAGGTGATCGACGTCGACGAACGCGTGGAGACGCTGGCCAACAGCCTGGACCGGCTCCAGGGCTTCCAGGACGACGCGAAGTCGATCGACGACCTGATCCGCTACGAGAACGAGATCACCGAGCGCGAGGCCGAGCTGCAGTCGATGCGCAGCCAGCAGGCCTACCTCCGCGACCAGACCACGATGTCGACGATCACGGTGACGATCGAGCGCCCGGCCGCGAAGCCGAAGCCGCCGGCAGAGGACGACGACGGGTTCCGCGCCGGGCTCGAGAGCGGGTGGAACGCGCTGCGCGGCTCGGCCGTCGTCGTCCTGACGATCGTCGGCGCGGTGATCCCGTTCGCGGTCGTGCTCGCCCTCGTCGGCGTCCCGCTGTGGTTGCTGGTGCGGCGCCTGGCCGTTCGTCGTACCGCTGCTACTCCCCCGGCGCCGGCCACCCCTCCCACCGAGTAGCACTGGGCTAAGCCTTGACTGATATAAGTCCTTGCTAATATCGTGCGGGCATGCCTCTCGACAACGTCTTCGACCAGCTCGGTGCCGTCCGCCGCGACGTCACCTCCCGCGACCACCAAGGGCGCCCCGCGCGGGTGCTCACGATCGAGCAGAGCTACCCGACGACCCCCGACGACGTGTGGGACGCGGTCACGAACCCGGCGCGTCTCCCCCGGTGGTTCATGCCCGTCGAGGGCGACCTGAAGGTAGGTGGGCACTACCAGCTCGTCGGCAACGCCGGCGGCACCATCGAGCGCTGCGAGCCGCCGAGGACGCTGGCCGTGACGTGGGAGTACGGCGGCGAGGTGTCGTGGGTCGAGCTGACGCTCCGTCCGGACGGCGACCTGACGACGCTGGTGCTGGAGCACATCGCTCACGTCGACGACGACCGCTGGAAGCAGTACGGCCCCGGCGCCGTCGGTGTCGGCTGGGACCTCGCGTTCATCGGCCTCGACGAGCACCTCACCACCGGCGCCACCCTCGACGCCGAGGAGTTCGCCGCCTGGAGCGCGACCGGCGAGGGCGTGGCGTTCATCGAGCGCGTCAGCCAGGCCTGGACCGACGCCAGCATCGCCGGCGGCACCGACCCCGACGAGGCACGGCTCGCCGGCAAGCGCACCACCGCGTTCTACACGGGGCAGCCGGAGCCGGAGGCCTGAGCGTGCACGCGTTCGACGTACTGGGCGACCCGGTGCGCCGGCGCATCCTCGAGCTGCTGGCCGACGGCGAGCGACCGTCGGGCGCGGTCGTGGAGATCATCCGCGAGGAGTTCGGCATCACCCAGCCCGCGGTCTCCCAGCACCTGCGGGTGCTGCGCGAGAACGGCTTCGCTTCCGTTCGGCCTGAGGGCGCGCGGCGGTTGTACTCCGTCGACCCCACCGGGATGCGTCAGGTCGACCAGTGGCTCGAGCAGTTCCGCGGCTTCTGGCAGCAGCGCCTCGATGCGCTGGGCACCGAGATCGCGCGCGGCAAGCGCCGGTAGGCCGGCTGGTCGAGCTTGTCGAGAGCACCGAATCGCCCACGCTGGTTGAGTTGTGGACGTCGCCTTCGACTCGCGAAAGCTGTCGGTGCTGCCTGGTTGAGTGGGTTCCACGATGAGCCTCACCGACACCGCATCCGTGCCGCTGGCGGAGACCGCTGCGGGGGTGTTGGACGCGGTGCGGGAGACCCGGGCGGCGCGGGACCGCGAGGACGCCCGGCTGCTGGCGTTGGCGGTGGCGTGGGCGGTGCTGCACCCGGCGGAGTCGGTCGAGGAGCTGCACGAGGCGGACCCGTGGTTGCACGCGGACCGTCCGGTGGTCCTGGCCGGTGAGGGCACCCCACGGGTGGGGGAGTTCGCGATCGCCGACTTCGCCGGCGCGTTGCGGTTGCCGACCGAGTCGGGCCGGGATCTGATCGCGGACGCGTTGGAGCTGTGCCACCGGCTGCCGCGGTTGTGGCGGCGGGTGCAGGCCGGGGAGCTGCCGGCGTGGCGGGCCCGCCGGATCGCCCACGCCACCATGGGCCTGCCTCCGGAGGGGGCGCGGTTCGTGGACGACCGGGTGGCCGCGTTCGCCCACACGGTCGGCCCCGCGACGGTGGACCGGCTGGTCGAGGAAGCCCTGGTGCGGTTCGACCCGGACACCGCCCGGGAGCGGGCGGAGGCCGCGGCGGAGAATCGGCACGTCACGGTGCGCACCGACCAGGTCGACTCCCGGGGCACGGTGTACCTGTCCGGAGAGCTGGACCTGGCCGACGCCCTGGACCTGGACCGGGCGTTGGACGATGGGGCCCGCCGGCTCGCCGCGCTCGGCGCGACCGGCACCCACCGGGCGCGCAGGGCGGCCGCGCTGGGTGACCTGGCCCGGCTCCAGCCCACCCTGGACACCCCGCTCGAGGAGACGAGCGGCCCGGCCGAGAGGGGCGTCTCCCGGCCGAGCCGCGAGGTGGTGCTGCACGTGCACCTGTCCGCCGCCGCCCTCCAGCCAGGCAGAGACGGCACGGACAGCGAGGGGATCGAGCTGGCGCGGGTGGACAACACCCGCTCCTTCGTGACCGCCGACCAGGTCCGCGTCTGGTGCGCCGCCCCCGACGCGCGGGTGACGGTGCGGCCGGTGGTCGACCTGGCCGAGCGGATCCGGGTGGACGCCTACCAGGCGCCGGACCGGCTGGCCGAGCAGATCCGGGTCCGCGACGGCACCTGCGCCTTCCCCTGGTGCGCCCGCACCGCGCGCGGCTGCGACCTCGACCATGTGGTCCCCTACGACTCCGGCGGTGCGACTGCGAGCGACAACCTGGCTCCGTTGAGGCTGTCGCACGAATCGCGTGTCTGCGCTGAGATC
>NZ_CAMPGZ010000040.1 GCF_946885725.1 uncultured Nocardioides sp. | reverse complement strand
CCGCTCGAGCAGGTCACCAAGCAGCTCAACAAGCTCGTCGAGGTGATCAAGATCGTCGAGCTCGACCCCGAGCAGTCCGTCGCCCGCGAGCTGCTGATGGTGAAGATCAAGGCCGACGCCGACACGCGTGGACAGGTGCTGGAGATCGTGCAGCTGTTCAAGGCCAAGGTCGTCGACGTGGCGACCGACGCCGTCACGGTCCAGGTCACGGGCAACCAGGGAAAGCTCGAGGACTTCCTGCGCATCGTGGAGCCGTTCGGGGTCCGCGAGCTCGTCCAGTCCGGCATGGTCGCGATCGGCCGCGGCGGCCGCTCGATCACCGACCGGACCCTCAAGCCCGTCCCGGTCCCCGCGGACCTCAGCACGACCGCCGCCACCCGCACGGCCTGACCCACCGACCGACGTACCCAAGACCGACGTACACAGACCGACGTACACAGAGCGAATAGAAGGAGAGCCCCCAGTGGCTGAGATGTTCTACGACGACGACGCCGACCTGTCCGTGATCCAGGGAAAGAACGTGGCCGTCATCGGTTACGGCAGCCAGGGCCACGCCCACGCGCTGTCCCTGCGCGACTCCGGCGTCGACGTCCGCGTCGGCCTGCAGCCCGGGTCGAAGAGCCGTCCCAAGGCCGAGGCCGAGGGCCTGCGCGTGCTCACCCCGGCGGAGGCGGCCGAGGAGGCCGACGTCGTCGTGATCCTCGCGCCCGACCAGCACCAGCGGAAGCTGTACGCCGAGGAGATCGCGCCGCAGCTCGCCGCCGGCGACACGCTCGTGTTCGGGCACGGCTTCAACATCCGCTTCGGCTACATCCAGCCGCCCGAGGGCGTCGACGTCGTGATGATCGCGCCGAAGGGCCCGGGGCACCTCGTGCGTCGCGAGTTCTCCGAGGGCCGCGGCGTACCCGTGCTCGTCGCGGTCGAGAAGGACGCGTCCGGCAAGGCCTGGGACCTCGCGCTCTCCTACGCCAAGGGCATCGGCGGCCTGCGCGCCGGCGGCATCAAGACGACGTTCACCGAGGAGTGCGAGACCGACCTGTTCGGCGAGCAGGCGGTGCTCTGTGGTGGTGCCTCGCAGCTCGTGCAGTACGGCTTCGAGACCCTCATCGAGGCCGGCTACCAGCCCGAGGTCGCCTACTTCGAGTGCCTCCACGAGCTCAAGCTGATCGTCGACCTGATGTACGAGGGCGGCATCGCCAAGCAGCGCTGGTCGGTCTCCGACACCGCGGAGTACGGCGACTACGTCTCCGGCCCGCGCGTCATCGACGAGCACGTGAAGGACAACATGCGGGCCGTGCTCGCCGACATCCAGAGCGGCGCGTTCGCCAAGCGGTTCATCGACGACCAGGACGCCGGTGCCCCGGAGTTCAAGGAGCTGCGCGCCAAGGCCGAGCAGCACCCCATCGAGGCCACCGGCCGCGAGCTCCGCAAGCTGATGTCCTGGGTGAAGTCGCACGACGAGGACTACACCGAGGGCACCGCCTCCCGCTGAGCCACCCCCTCAGAAGGCTCTCCTCTGGAGACCTGTCCCTGACGGGACTATCGGCGAGGGGTCAGTTATTCAGCCGCGTCGGCGGCGTGTCGCGGCACAACTGACCCCTCGCCGTCGGCGTTCTCGCGTCCGTCAGTGCGGAGCGCAGCCAGCACCTCGCCGTACCTCGTGAGGAAGGCCTTCTCGTCCAGCCGCTTCCGCCGCAGCCAGGCGGTCACCTCGTCGTTGCACTTGCTCGCGTTGCACGACGCGCACGCCGGTACGACGTTGAACACGGTGTAGCGACCGCCGCGAGAGATCGCGAGCACGCAGTCGCGCTGGAGGGTCCCGCCGGTGGCACCGCAGTACGCGCAGCCGCCCCAGAGCTCCTGCAGCGTCGCCCACTGCTCGGCCGTCAGGTCGTGCTCGACCCGGCCCATGCGCACCTTGCGCTTGCGCGCCGCCCGCGCCCGGCGCGACCGGTTGACCATGACGTGAGCCTAGGCCGCATGCAGCATGATCGACGGCATGACGAGAGTCGTCGCCCGGGCCGTGTCGCTGCTCGGCGTGCTCGTCATCGTCGCCGGCTGCTCCCCGGAGCCGACCGACCCTGCCGCCGGTCCGACAGAGGAGGCCACCACGTCCAGCACGAGTGAGCCGACACCGCAGCCCGAACCGTCGCACGAGCCCGAGTCGACGGTGGTCGCGCACGACCCGGCAGCCGACCGCCGTCTGCTCCGCGCAGCGCGCGACGGTGACGCCGCGGGAGTGGCCACCGCGCTGCGCGACGGCGCCGACATCGAAGCCCGCGACGGCCACCGCCGGACCGCGCTGCTCCTGGCCGCGACGTTCGACCGCGTCGCCGTCGCCCGGCTGCTCGTCGCCAGAGGCGCCGACCCCGACGCGCTCGACGACCGGCACGACACGCCCTGGCTGGTCACCGGCGTGACCGGCAGCGTGCGGATGCTCGAGGCGCTGCTGCCCGCCGACCCGGACCTGACGATCCGCAACCGCTTCGGCGGCCTGTCGGTGATCCCCGCGAGCGAGCGTGGTCACGTCGACTACGTGCGCCGCGTCGTGCGGACCGACATCGACGTGAACCACGTCAACGACCTCGGCTGGACCGCGCTGCTCGAGGCGGTGATCCTCGGCGACGGGAGCGCGCCGTACCAGGAGATCGTGCGGATCCTCCTCGATGCCGGCGCCGACCCCTCCATCGCCGACGGCAACGGCGTCACCGCTCTCGAGCACGCCGAGAGCTCGGGCCAGACCGAGGTCGCCCGGATCCTCCGCCGCGCCGGCTGACGTCCTCGAGAGGGCAAGACGCGCCGGCTCGGCGCGCTGGAGAGGGCAAGACGCGCCGGCTCGGCGTGGGGGAGAGGGCAAGACGCGCCGACTCGCGGAGTGACGCGTTGCACAGGAAGATCCGGGGCAAAGGTGGCGTTGTCACGGACATGCAGATCGAGATCTGGTCCGACGTCGTGTGCCCGTGGTGCTTCATCGGCAAGCGGCGCCTGGAGAGCGCGCTGGCGGCGTTCCCGCACCGCGACGAGGTCGAGGTGGTCTTCCGCTCGTTCGAGCTCGACCCCTCCGCCCCGACGCCGGCGAGCGAGCCCGTGGTGAACATGCTCGCCCGGAAGTACGGCGTCTCGGTCGAGCAGGCCGCGCAGATGCAGGACCAGGTCACGCAGGTCGCCGCCGAGGTCGGTCTCGAGTACCACCTCGACAAGACGCTGCACGCCAACACCGTCGACGCCCACAGGCTGCTGCACCTCGCGCTCGACGAGGCCGGCCCGCGCGTGCAGGCCGAGCTGAAGGAGGCGCTGATGACGGCGTACTTCACCCGCGCCGAGGACGTCACCGACCACGAGGTGCTGCGCAAGGCCGCCACCGACGCCGGGCTCGACCCGAGTCGCGTCGACGCCGTGCTCGCCTCGCAGGAGTACGCCGACGCGGTCCGCGCCGACATCGAGCAGGCCCGCGCGTTCGGCGCCACCGGCGTCCCGTTCTTCGTCGTCGACCGCAAGTACGGCATCTCCGGCGCGCAGCCCGTCGAGGTGTTCACCCAGGTGCTCGAGCGCGCCTGGGCCGACAGCCACCCGTCGCTCACCGTCGTGGGCGACCAGGCCGACGCCACCGTCTGCGGCCCCGACGGCTGCGACTGAGCGCATGCAGACGTTCCTGCCGTACGACGACTTCCGGCGCACCGCCGAGGTGCTCGACCACAAGCGCCTGGGCAAGCAGCGCGTCGAGTGCATCCAAGTGCTGCGCGGCCTGGTCCGGCCCGGATACGGCTGGCGGCACCACCCGGCCGTGAAGATGTGGCGCGGCCACGAGGAGGCGCTCGGCCGCTACGCCTACACCTGCTGCGAGCACTGGGTGTCGCTCGGCTTCGGCGACACCTGCGCCGCCACGATCGCCGAGGACCTCGCGACCGCCGGCGTGCGCAAGGTGCGCACCGAGGAGGAGCTGCGCGCGGCCGGGGCGATGCCGTGGTGGCTGGGCGACGAGGACTTCCACCGCAGCCACCGCTCCTCGTTGCTGCGCAAGGACCCCGACCACTACGGGCCGCTGTTCACCGACGTACCCGACGACCTCGAGTACGTCTGGCCGGCACCGCCCGACGAGCAGCGGACACCGGCCTCCTAGGACAGAACTGTCCGGTAGGGTTTCCGGTGGGCACAGCGTCGTGCAACGGCCGCCCCCGCCTCAGTGACTCCAGGGTCGCAAGGATCGGACGGGGACGACGGCCACCTCGAGCCGAGCATCTCCGAGACCTTCCGAGGACATCGCCGTGAGCAAGCCCGTCGTACTCATCGCCGAAGAGCTGAGCCCCGCCACCGTCGAGGCGCTCGGTCCCGACTTCGAGATCCGTCGCTGCAACGGCGCCGACCGCGACGAGCTGCTGCCCGCGATCGCCGACGTCGACGCGATCCTGATCCGCTCCGCCACCAAGGTGGACGCCGAGGCGCTCGCCGCCGCGCAGCGGCTCAAGGTCGTCGCCCGCGCCGGTGTCGGTCTCGACAACGTCGACGTCAAGGCCGCCACCCAGAACGGCGTCATGGTCGTCAACGCGCCGACCTCCAACATCGTCTCGGCCGCCGAGCTCGCGGTCGCGCTGATGCTCGCCGCCGCGCGGCACATCGCACCCGCCAACGCCGCGCTGAAGCAGGGGGAGTGGAAGCGCAGCAAGTACACCGGCATCGAGCTCTACGAGAAGACCGTGGGCATCGTCGGCCTCGGCCGCATCGGTGTCCTCGTCGCCCAGCGGCTCAGCGCGTTCGGCATGAAGGTCATCGCCTACGACCCCTACGTGCAGGCCGGCCGCGCCGCGCAGATGGGCGTGCGTCTGGTGTCCCTCGACGAGCTGCTCGCCGAGGCCGACTTCATGTCGGTCCACCTGCCCAAGACGCCCGAGACCATCGGCCTCATCGGCGAGGAGCAGCTGGCGAAGGTCAAGCCCAACCTGGTGCTGGTCAACGCGGCCCGTGGCGGCATCGTCGACGAGCACGCGCTGTACGTCGCGATCAAGGAGGGGCGCGTCGCCGCTGCCGGGCTCGACGTGTTCGCGTCCGAGCCGTGCACCGACAGCCCGCTGTTCGAGTTCGAGAACGTCGTGGCCACACCGCACCTGGGTGCGTCCACCGTGGAGGCGCAGGAGAAGGCCGGCATCGCCGTGGCGAAGTCGGTGCGGCTCGCGCTGTCGGGCGAGCTGGTCCCCGACGCGGTCAACGTGCAGGGTGGCGTCATCGCCGAGGACGTGCGGCCCGGCCTGCCTCTCACGGAGAAGCTCGGTCGCATCTTCACCGCGCTCGCCGGTGAGGTCGCGCAGCAGCTCGACGTCGAGGTTCGGGGCGAGATCACGCAGTACGACGTCAAGGTGCTCGAGCTCGCCGCCCTGAAGGGCGTGTTCGCCGACGTGGTCGAGGACCCGGTCTCCTACGTCAACGCGCCGCTGCTCGCGGCCGAGCGCGGTGTCGCCGTGCGCCTCGTCACCGACCCCGAGAGCCCCGACCACCGCAACCTGATCACGCTGCGCGGCACGCTCGCCGACGGCACCCAGGTGTCGGTGTCCGGCACCCTCGTCGGGATCGCGCAGCGCGAGCGGCTCGTCGAGATCGACGAGTACGACGTCGACATCGAGCCGACCGAGCACCTCGCGTTCTTCCGCTACACCGACCGTCCGGGCATGGTCGGCACGGTGGGCAGGATCCTCGGCGACGCCCAGGTCAACATCGCCGGCATGCAGGTCGCGCGCGACACGAAGGGCGGCCACGCGCTGGTCGCGCTGTCGGTCGACTCGGCGATCCCGGCCGACGTGCTCGAGGAGATCCGCACGGAGATCGACGCGGTGTCGGTGCGCGCGGTCGACCTGACCGAGTAGGACCTGTCTGGGCTGCCTCCTGTGCGAGGCGGGTCAGCGCTTGGTGGCGATCAGCACCGAGGCGTCGTCGGCGACCATCACCTCGACGGTGGTGAACCGCTCGTCGGTGAGCCACTGCTCGCGCAGCGTGTCGACGCGGCCCTCGTAGACCGGCGGCCACGACGAGCACGGCGTGAAGTCGTCGAGCACCACGACGCCACCGGGCTCGACCAGGTCGATGATCGCGTCGGCACCTGAGTCCTTGGGCTCCCGGGCGTCGAGGAAGATCAACGAGAACGGCCCGCGGTCGCGCAGCGTCGACCAGTCGGCGGCGAGCACCTCGACCTGGTCGTCGCCCTTGAAGATCTCGCTGGCGGCCTCGGCCAGCTTCTCGTCGAGCTCCGCGCTGACGATCGACGCGTTGTCGCGGATGCCGGAGCGAAGCCACGCCGTACCGACGCCGCACCCGGTGCCAAGTTCGGCCAGCGTGCCGCTGCGGGTGGCCGCCAGGGTGGCGAGGAGCCGGCCCGTCTCGTTGCGGCAGAACGACGCGTAGCCACGCTTGCGCGAGACGTCGAACGCACGCGTGACGATCTCGGGTAGCTCAGGGGGTGCGCTCATTCCGGCAATGGTGCCACTGGGCAGGAGAACGTCCGGCCCCCGGGCGCGGATCTCACATGATGGAAAGCTGTGGAAAGTCGCCTGCACCGCAAGGCGTCCGGGGATACCGTGAACTCATCATGCGGAGCTTCTTCGTACTTATCGACCGCCGTGGCGGGGCCTGGTAACTAGGGCCACCTCGCCGCGGAGTTCGGCATGTTTCGGCCCTTACGAAGAACCTCCGCAGCGAGCACCGCAGAAGCAAGCGCCACCGCGAAGCTCTCGCAAGAGATCTCTCCCTCGACCGACACGTGACCCGTGGGTCTCGAGGATCGACCTCCACCGCTGGCAGCGGAGTCCCGGCGTCGAACCCCCGACGCAGCCTTCGGCACTCCCGAGCACGAAGCCGGTGGAAATCCCGCCGGACCGCTGCCCGGCACATCTCCAATCGATCCGAACGACCAGAGCAAACGGAGCATCACGATGTACGACATGTACCCCGAGTGGGGGCCCAGCCGGCACTACGACGACAACGGGACGCAGACCGAGAACGCCGCCGTCCAGGCCGGACTCGACCTGCGAGACAACGGCGGTCAGCGCCCGGACGACAACTAGCCTCGCCCGGGTGACCGCACCAGTGAGCAGCCCTTCCCAGGACCGCCCAGCCGGCTCGGCTGGCCACCAGATCCACCTCGCCGTCATCCCCGGCGACGGGATCGGACCGGAGGTGACCGCCGAGGCCCTCAAGGTCCTCGAGGCGGTCGCCGGCAACGAGGTGAAGTTCGAGCCGACCCGCTACGACCTCGGAGCCGAGCGGTACCTCGCCACCGGCGAGGTGCTGCCCGACTCCGTCCTCGAGGAGATCCGCGGACACGACGCGATCCTCCTCGGGGCCGTCGGCGGCAAGCCGGGCGACCCGAACCTCCCGCCGGGCATCCTGGAGCGGGGACTGCTGCTGAAGCTGCGGTTCGAGCTCGACCACTACGTCAACCTGCGTCCCTCGCGGATCTACCCGGGTGCGACGTCACCCCTGGCCAACCCGGGCGACGTCGACTTCGTGGTCGTCCGCGAGGGGACGGAGGGTCCGTACGTCGGCAACGGCGGCACGGTCCGCGCCGGCACGCCGCACGAGATCGCCACCGAGGTCAGCATCAACACGGCCTTCGGTGTCGAGCGCGTCGTCCGCGACGCGTTCGCGCGGGCGCAGAAGCGGCCGCGCAAGCGGCTCACGCTGGTGCACAAGACCAACGTGCTCGTGCACGCCGGACGAGTCTGGTCGCGGCTCGTCGCCGAGGTGGGCAAGGAGTTCCCCGACGTCACCGTCGACTACCTGCACGTCGACGCGGCGACGATCTTCCTCGCCACCGACCCCGCGCGCTTCGACGTGGTCGTCACCGACAACCTGTTCGGCGACATCATCACCGACCTCGCGGCGGCGATCACCGGAGGCATCGGGCTCGCCGCCAGCGGCAACGTCAACCCCGACCGCACCGCACCCAGCATGTTCGAGCCGGTGCACGGTTCTGCCCCCGACATCGCGGGCCAGCAGAAGGCCGACCCGACCGCGGCGATCCTGTCTGCGGCGCTGCTCCTGGAGCACCTCGGCCTCGATGACAAGGCCCGCGCCGTCGAGCAGGCCGTCGTCGACGAGCTCGCCGCGCGAGTAGCCGGGGAGCCCGGTTCGACCGGTGCCGGCACGCCGCTGCGCACCTCCGAGATCGGTGACGCCATCGCGGCTCGCCTGACCTAGACAGTGGGCTAACGTGCACCCCATGGAGACCTCGTTGGAGATCTCCGTCAAGCCGTCGACCGATCCTGTCGGTGACGAGCGCCTGGCGGAGATCCTTGCTGCGCCCGGCTTCGGCATCCACTTCACCGACCACATGTACGTCGCCGAGTGGACTCCCGAGCAGGGCTGGCACGACGCCCGCATCACGCCGTACGCGCCCCTCACGCTCGACCCCGCGACCGCGGTCCTGCACTACGCGCAGGAGATCTTCGAGGGCATGAAGGCCTACCGGCACGGGGACGGATCGGTGTGGACGTTCCGGCCCGAGGCCAACGCCGAGCGCATGGTCCGCTCGTCGAAGCGGCTCGCGCTGCCCGAGCTCGCGGTCGGCGACTTCGTCGCCTCGGTCGACGCACTCGTGCAGACCGACCAGCGCTGGGTCCCGGACCCGGAGGGGGAGAAGTCGCTGTACATCCGCCCCTTCATGTTCGCCTCCGAGGTCTTCCTCGGCGTGCGCCCGGCGAAGCACGTCACCTACATGGTCATCGCCTCGCCCGCCGGCGCGTACTTCGCCAAGGGCCCTGTCCCCGTGTCGATCTGGCTGAGCGAGGAGTACACCCGTGCCGGCCGCGGCGGCATGGGCGCGGCCAAGACCGGCGGCAACTACGCCTCGTCGCTCGTCGCGCAGCAGGAGGCCATCGAGCACGGCTGCGACCAGGTCGCGTTCCTCGACGCGGCCGAGGGGAAGTACGTCGAGGAGCTCGGCGGCATGAACCTCTACTTCGTCCACGACGACGGCACCATCGTCACCCCGGAGCTCTCCGGCACGATCCTCGAGGGCATCACCCGTTCGTCGATCATCGAGCTCGCCGGCAAGCTCGGCCACCAGGTGGAGGAGCGCCGGTTCTCCATCGACGAGTGGCGCGAGGGCGTCACGTCCGGACGGATCACCGAGGTCTTCGCCTGCGGCACCGCCGCGGTCGTCACGCCCGTCGGCACGCTGAAGTGGCGCGGCGGCGAGGTCACCTGCGGCGACAACGAGAACGCCGGCCCGGTCACCTCGAAGATCCGGCAGACGCTCGTGGACATCCAGTACGGCCGGGCTGAAGACACGTTCGGGTGGATGCACAAGGTCTGCTGACCATCCCGTCGCTAGATGACGTGCTGCTGCAGGGCATGCGCGACCGCTAGCCGAGGGGTCCGCTTCGGAGGAGCAGCGAAGCGGGGGAGACGAACTGACCCGTCGGCGGGCTCAGCCGACGACCGACCGACCGACCGGGCGAGTCCGCTCCACAAGGGCTTGACCTCGGGAGTTGACACATGTTGTACGCACACGTCTAATACAACTTCGTGACAACTGCCCGGTACCGCGAGGTGGCCGACGACTTGCTGGAGCGCATCGCTCTGGGAGACGTCGGCCGGTCCGGCCAGCTCGAGAGTGAAGCTGAGCTCGGCGCGCGCTACGCGACGAGCCGCGTCACCGTGCGCAAGGCATTGGAGCTGCTACGCGAACGGGGGCTGGTCGAGAGCCGCCGCGGAGCGGGCTGGTTCGTCGCCGGCGGGTCGTTCTCGCAGCCGCTCGCGCTGGGGTCGTTCCGGCACGCCGAGTCCGCGGTGGCCGCGTCGGGGGAGCAGCTGCACCGGCGCGTGGTGTCGTTCGGCTGGCACGTCCCGCCGACGCCCGTGGCCACCGCTTTGTCGCTGACCGGAGCCGCCGCCGGCGACGAGGCGCTGCTGTGCCGGTCGGTGCGCACCGTCGCGGACCGACCGCTCGACCTCGTCACCGAGTGGGTGCCGGGGCCGCTCGCGGGCCGACTCTCGCGCGACGACGCCACCGACCCGGGCCTCTGGCAGACGCTCGCCCGGCAGGGCCACCCGGTCGGCTCCGTGCACCAGACCATCACCGCTGCGGTCGCGGGCGAGGACGACGCTGCGCTGCTCGAGGTCGCTGCCGGCACACCCCTGCTCGTCGTACGGCGACTCGCCCGCACGCCCGACCGCACGCCGATGGCGCTGTCGGACCACCGCTACCTCGCCCACCGGTTCTCGCTCGAGGTGGAGTTCCACGAGTGGTCGCCGGGACGCGCAGACGGCCCGCCCGGGCTGCGCGAGAACACCGACCCCGCCACATCCCAAGCCTGACAAGCGAAAACCCAAGGAGAACAGACAGATGCGAGTGCTCGTGACCGGCGGCGCCGGCTTCATCGGTGCCAACTTCGTCCTGCGCACGACGCGGACCCGCCCCGACTGGCGGATCACCGTCGTCGACGCGCTGACCTACGCCGGCAACGAGGCCAGCCTGGCTCCGGTCATGGACAAGATCCGCTTCGTCAAGGGCTCGATCGCCGACGAGGAGCTCGTCGACAGCCTGGTGAAGGACGCCGACGTGGTCGTGCACTTCGCCGCCGAGAGCCACAACGACAACTCGCTGTCGGACCCCTGGCCGTTCCTCGAGTCCAACATCATCGGCACCTACCGGCTCCTCGAGGCCGTGCGCAAGCACAACGTGCGGCTGCACCACATCTCCACCGACGAGGTGTACGGCGACCTCGAGCTCGACGACCCGGAGCGGTTCACCGAGCAGACCCCGGTCAACCCGTCCTCGCCGTACTCCTCCACGAAGGCCTCGGCCGACCTCCTCGTCCGCGCGTGGATCCGCAGCTTCGGCATCGAGGCCACGCTGTCCAACTGCTCCAACAACTACGGGCCGCTGCAGCACGTGGAGAAGTTCATCCCGCGGCAGATCACCGGCATCCTGCAGGGCGTGAAGCCGAAGCTCTACGGCACCGGCGAGAACGTCCGCGACTGGATCCACGTCGACGACCACAACGACGCGGTGGTCGCGATCATCGAGCAGGGCCGCATCGGCCAGACCTACCTCATCGGCGCCGACGGCGAGCAGAACAACCGCGAGATCATCCGGATCCTGCTCGAGGTGATGGACAAGCCGGCCGACTGGTTCGAGCACGTCAACGACCGGCCCGGCCACGACATGCGCTACGCCATCGACTCCTCCAAGCTGCGCGCCGAGACCGACTGGCGGCCGCAGTACGCCGACCTGCACGACGGGCTCCGGCAGACCGTCGAGTGGTACCGCGCCAACGAGGACTGGTGGCTGCCGCAGAAGGCCGCGACCGAGGCGGCGTACGCGAAGATCGGCCGCTGAGCCGCGCTGCCGCGGGCCGGTACAGCGCCGCCACGTCGGCGGCGCCACACGCGTCGCAGGCGGGTCCGGGAGCCGTCCTCCCGTACCGTTGTGACGTGACCACGAGCCCGCAGACGCCCACCGATGTGTTCATCGGTGCCTACCGCGTGGTCGCCAAGATCGGCGAGGGCGGCATGGGCGTGGTCCACCTCGCCGAGGCGCCGGACGGCTCGCGCGTCGCCCTCAAGGTGCTGCGGCCGCACATCATCGGCGACGACGAGGCGCGCGAACGGCTCGCCCGCGAGGTCGACTCGCTGCGCCGCGTCACCAGCCCGCGGATCGCGGAGGTGCTCGACGCGGACCCGTGGGGTGACACGCCGTACGTCGCGACGCGATACGTCCCCGGCCTGTCGCTGCACCAGCACGTGCGGGCCGAGGGACGACTGAAGGGCGACGACCTGAGGCACTTCGCCGCCGGGCTCGCCGAGGCCGTCGTCGCGGTGCACCAGGTCGGCGTGCTGCACCGCGACATCAAGCCGTCCAACGTGCTGCTCGAGGGCCGTTCGCCGGTGTTGATCGACTTCGGCCTGGCCCGGCTGGCCGAGGACCCGCGGCTGACCCACACCGGGTGGCTGCTCGGCACGCCGGGCTACCTCGCGCCCGAGATCCTGTACGGCGAGGACGCCACCACCGCCTCCGACGTGCACGCCTGGGCGGCCACCGTCGCGTTCGCGGCCACCGGCCGGCCGCCGTTCGGCACCGGACCGGCGATGGCGATCATGGACCGCGTCCGCCGCGGCGAGCACGACCTGTCGGGGGTGCCCGAATCGCTGTACCCGCTCGTGCTCGCCGGCCTCGCCCCTGACCCGGCGGACCGTCCCACGACCGGAGCTGTGGTCGCCGCGCTGCGCGCGCCGGCTCGCACGCCCGAGCGGGACTGGCCCGCGCCGGACCAGCCGCCGACGATGCCGTGGATGGTCGCCGACCACGGGACCGCTGAGCCCACGGACCTGCGTCCGCAGACCAAGCCGCTCACCGTGCTCGCTCCGCCGGTCGTGCCCGCGCGCGAGCCGTACCAGCAGCCACCGGCCGTCCGCACCGACCCCGCAGACCGGCGGCCGTCGCTGCTGCCGTCCGGCGCGATGCGGCAGCCCTCGACGCGCGCCGCCCGCTCGCAGCGCTCCCTGCTCCTCGGCGGTGGCTTCGTCACCGGTGCGGTCGCGTTCGGCGTCGCGCCGTACCTCGCATTCTGGACCTTCGCGGTCCTCGCCCTAGCGGTGCGCTCGCTGTCGTGGACGACCGAGTCCGCGCGCGAGCGACAGGTGCGGCGCGGGCGGCGGGCCTGGTACGACGCGCCGCTCACCGTGCTGACCGCGCCGTGGTACCTCGTCGTCGCCACCGGCGGCACGCTGCTGCTCGTGCTCTGGGCGGGCGTGCTCGCGTCGATCCTCGCCGTCGCAGGTCTGTTGTTCCGGGCCCCGCTGGAGGGGCTGCTCGTGGCGACCGGTGCGGTGTTCACGCTCGGGCTCTGGAGCGGCCCCGGCTCCAAGCGTCTGCGACTGCCGGTGCGTCGCGGGGTCGTGTCGGTGACGCGCGACCCGTGGATCGGATGGACCGTCATCGCCGGTGTCGCGATCGTGCTGGTCTCGCTGGCCTGGCTGCTGCTGAGCGGCGAGACGTCCTGGGCGCCGCAGCCCGGCCCGCCCTGGCGCGAGGGCACGCTGCTCGGCACGCTGCGCTCCTGGCTCTGACGTGCCATCCGCCTGACCCGGGTGGTACAGGCATCGTGACCCAGGTGGTCCAGACCCGATGACGTAGTCAGGGCATAGGCCCAGGTCAGCGCCCGTCCTAGCCTCGGAGCACGGGACGGGGGACGGCCATGTCGGTCACGCGCATCGCCAGCCGCCCGGACCTTCGGGAGCCGCACCCTGCCCCCGGCCGACGCAAGCACGTCGCGCTCCCACGGGGGAGGGGTCCGGACGCGAGTGCGCCGCGCCCACTGTCCGCGTCGGAGCCAGGACACGCCTACGTGCCCGCCCTGGACGGCGTCCGCGCACTCGCCGTCGCGGCCGTGCTCGCGTTCCACGGCGGCCTGGCCGTCCTGCCGGGAGGCTTCCTCGGCGTCGACGCGTTCTTCGTGCTCTCCGGCTACCTCATCACCAGTCTGCTGCTGGCGGAGTGGCAGCGCTCCGGTGGCATCGACGTGGTCGCCTTCTGGACCCGGCGCATCCGGCGGTTGCTGCCCGCCCTCGTGGTCGTCGTGGGCGCGGTCGCCCTGGCCGCGCCGGTCCTGGTGACCTCCGGCGAGGTGCTCCAGCTGCGGCGCGCCGCGTGGGCGACCCTGCTCTACGCGAACAACTGGCAGATGGTGCTGGAGGGCGACGACTACTTCGCGCGGACGGCTGCGCCGGACCCGCTCGAGCACACCTGGTCGCTCGCGATCGAGGAGCAGTTCTACCTGGTCTGGCCGCTGCTGCTCGTGCTGGTCCTCCAGGCGCGGCGCCCGATGCGATCGTTGCTGGGGCTCTGCCTCGCCGGGGCCGTCGCCTCGGCCGCGGCACTGATGGTGCTCCACGACCCGTTCGACGCCGGCCGCAGCTACTACGGCACGGACACGCGTGGAGCGAGCCTGCTCGTGGGTGCCGCGGCCGCCGCAGCGCTGGCACGTCCTGAACGGCGGGCACGGCTCGCCGGCTCGGTCGTGGTCCGCCGGCTCCTGGGTGTCGGTGCGGGCACGGCTGCCGTCGTCGTGATCTGGGCGTGGACGCATGTCGGCGGGACCGATCCGTGGCTCTACCGTGGCGGTCTCGTCGTGTGCGCTCTGGCCGTGGCGGTCGTCCTGGCCCACGTCGCGGTCGTCCCTCGCGGCCTGACCGCGCGTCTGCTCTCGCTGCCCCCGCTGCCGGCCCTCGGCAAGATCTCGTACGGCGTCTACCTGTGGCACTGGCCGATCTTCCTCGGCCTGGACGCGGAGCGGACGGGGCTGAACGGGCTGTCGCTCTTCGCGGTCAGATGCGCAGCGACGATCGCGGTCGCGACCGTCTCGTTCGTGCTGGTCGAACGACCGATCCGCGAAGACGCCTTCGTCCGTCGCGCCGTCATCACCGTGCCCGGCGCCGTGATCGCGGTGGCGCTGTGCGCGGCCCTCGTCGGCGTGGTGGTGCGTGTGCCGGCCGGTGTGCCCGCTGCCGCAGCCGCGGGCTCAGGCGGCACTGCGGAAGGTGGGCTGGAGGCGTTCCGAGGAGCCCTCGACGCACCGCGACCGCAGGAGGGACGAGCCGGCGCGGAGAAGGGAGACGGCCGCGAAGTGCAGCGGCACGTGCATCGGGTCCGACCGGGTCGGCCCGTGGTCGTCGACGTCTTCGGCGACTCGGTCGCGTGGAGCATGGTCACTGCCCTGCCGGAGCACAGGCGTCTCGACATCCGCGACCGCACGCTGATCGGCTGCGGGGTGACGCTGCGGGCGCCGTACCGCTACTTCGGCCACGTCTACCCGAGGGTGTGGCGCAGCTGCCGGCCGTGGGTCCGGCTCTGGAAGGCGGCCATCGCGCGCGACGACCCGGACATCGCGCTGATCGCGGTCGGTCGCTGGGAGACGATGGACCGGTTCGTCGAAGGTCGGTGGCGGAGCCTGGGCGACCCGGTGCTGGACGCCCACCTCCGCGGTCGGCTTCACGCGGCCATCAGGATCGCCGGCGCGCACGGTGCGAAGGTGCTGCTGGCGACGCTTCCCTACAACCGGCGCGGCGAGCAGCTCGACGGAAGCCTGTTCCCGGAGGACCGACCCGAGCGCGTGCGCGCCTGGAACGCGCTGCTGCGCGACGTCGCCGCACGGCACCCGGGGGTCTCGGTCATCGACCTGGGCCGGAGGATCACGCCCGAGAGCCGGTTCACCTGGACCGCGGGCGGCTACATGATGCGCACGGACGGCCTGCACCTCTCGCCCGACGGCGTGCGCGCGTGGCTGGCCCCGTGGCTGTTCGCGCGGCTGCTGGCCGCCGTGAACGCCCGCCCGGATCCTGGGACGGCAGTGCCATGACGTGGACAGCAGTGGCAGACTCGTGATCGTGCAGCGGCAGATCATTATCAGCTAGCGCGACCGGCACCCGCCGATCGCGCTGACCTCTCGTCCCCGACGGGAGGTCTTTTTGTTGCATCAGTCGATCTGCCAACGAACCGCCGACCAGAGGACCCCGCGTGACCACCGACCAGTTCCACGTCTACGACACCACGCTGCGCGACGGCGCCCAGCAAGAGGGGCTCAACCTCTCGGTCGCCGACAAGCTGACGATCGCGCGGCAGCTCGACGGCCTCGGGGTCGGCTTCATCGAGGGCGGCTGGCCCGGCGCGAACCCGAAGGACACCGAGTTCTTCCGGCGCGCGAAGGACGAGCTGAAGCTCGAGAACGCGCAGCTCGCCGCGTTCGGCGCCACCCGGCGAGCCGGGGTGAAGGCGGCCGACGACCCGCTGATCGCCGCGCTGCGCGACTCCGGCGCGAGCGTGGTCACCCTCGTCGCCAAGTCCCACGACCGGCACGTCGAGCTCGCGCTGCGCACCACGCTCGAGGAGAACCTCGCGATGGTGCGCGACACGGTCAGCCACCTCAAGGCCGAGGGGCAGCGGGTGTTCCTCGACGCCGAGCACTTCTTCGACGGCTACCGCGACAACCGCGACTACGCGCTCGAGGTCCTGCGTACGGCGTACGACGCCGGCGCCGAGGTGATCGCGCTCTGCGACACCAACGGCGGCATGCTCCCGCCGTGGGTCGGCGACGTGGTCGACGACGTCATCGAGTCGACCGGCGTGCGCGTGGGCATCCACTGCCACAACGACACCGGCTGCGCGGTGGCGAACACACTCGCGGCGGTCGAGGCCGGCGCCACGCACGTGCAGGGGACTCTCAACGGGTACGGCGAGCGCACCGGCAACGCCGACCTCGTCTCGGTCGTCGCCAACCTCGAGCTCAAGCTGGACAAGCGTGTGCTGCCGAGCGGTCTGCTCCAGGAGGCGACGCGCATCGCGCACGCGGTCGCGGAGGTCACCAACGTCCCGCCCGCGTCGCGGCAGCCGTACGTCGGCGTCAGCGCGTTCGCGCACAAGGCCGGGCTGCACGCCAGCGCGATCAAGGTCGATCCGAACCTCTACCAGCACCTCGACCCGGTCGCCGTCGGCAACGACATGCGGCTGCTGGTCAGCGACATGGCCGGTCGCGCCTCGATCGAGCTGAAGGGCCGCGAGCTCGGCTACGACCTCGCCGCCGACCCCAACGGCAAAGAGCTGATCACGCGCGTCACCGACCGCGTCAAGGAGCTCGAGTCGCGCGGCTACACGTTCGAGGCGGCCGATGCGTCGTTCGAGCTGCTGCTCGTCGAGGAGGTCGAAGGCGCGCGCCCGTCGTACTTCGACGTCGAGTCGTGGCGCGTCATCACCGACTCACGCCCGGGCGGCGAGGCGGTGTCGGAGGCGACGATCAAGCTGCACGCCGGCGGTGCGCGGATCATCGCCACCGGCGAGGGCAACGGCCCGGTCAACGCGCTCGACCACGCGCTGCGCGAGGCGATCGGCCAGGCCTACCCGGAGGTCGCGAAGTTCGAGCTCATCGACTACAAGGTGCGCATCCTCGACCAGGGCCACGGCACCGACGCGGTGACCCGCGTGCTGATCGAGACCACCGACGGCGAGTCGTCGTGGGTGACCGTCGGCGTCGGCGCCAACGTCATCGAGGCATCGTGGGGTGCGCTCGTCGACGGCGTGACGTTCGGCCTGCGCCGGCACGCCGAACCGGCCGTGGTCCCGACAGGCGCGACCACCGCCGCGACACCGGATCGCTAGGGTCGACGCTCGCGTTCATCCGTCTATCCCCCGGAGGCCGGTCATGGCAGAAGCCCTGCAGCACAAGGTGAATCTCGACGAGAGCGAGATGCCCACCCGCTGGTACAACATCCTCCACGACCTGCCTACGCCGCCACCGCCGGTGCTCCACCCGGGCACCAAGCAGCCGGTCGGCCCGGACGACCTCGCGCCGCTGTTCCCGATGGAGCTGATCGCGCAGGAGGTGTCGGGCGAGCAGTACGTCGACATCCCCGGCGAGGTGCTCGACGTCTACCGGTTGTGGCGGCCGAGCCCGCTCTACCGCGCGCACCGGCTCGAGAAGGCGCTCGATACGCCGGCGCGGATCTACTACAAGTACGAAGGCGTCTCGCCGGCCGGCTCGCACAAGCCGAACACCGCCGTACCGCAGGCCTTCTACAACGCGCGGGCCGGCATCAAGAAGCTCACCACCGAGACCGGCGCGGGGCAATGGGGGACTGCGCTCGCCTTCGCGTGTGCGCAGTTCGACCTCGAGTGCGAGGTGTGGCAGGTGCGTGCGTCCTACGACCAGAAGCCCTACCGCCGCATCATGATCGAGACCTTCGGCGGGAAGGTGCACCCGTCGCCGTCGGACCTCACCGCCGCCGGACGCGCGATCCTCGAGGCCGACCCCGACTCGACCGGCTCGCTCGGCATCGCGATCAGCGAGGCGGTCGAGATGGCGGCCGCCGACCCCACCACCAACTACGCGCTCGGCAGCGTGCTCAACCACGTGCTGATGCACCAGACGATCATCGGCGAGGAAGCCCTGCTCCAGCTCGCGAAGGTCGGCGAGACTCCGGACCTGCTCGTCGGCTGCACCGGCGGCGGTTCGAACTTCGGCGGCCTGGCGTTCCCCTTCCTGCGCGAGAAGTGGGCCGGCGCCATGGACCCGACCGTCCGCGCGGTGGAGCCGGAGGCGTGCCCGTCGCTGACGCGCGGCGTCTACGCCTACGACTTCGGCGACACCGCCGGGATGACGCCGCTGATGAAGATGCACACGCTCGGCCACGACTTCGTGCCGGACCCGATCCACGCCGGCGGCCTGCGCTACCACGGGATGAGCCCGCTCATCAGCCACCTCGTCGAGACCAAGGAGATCGAGGCGGTGGCCAAGGCGCAGACCGACTGCTTCGCCGCCGGCGTGCTGTTCGCCCGCACCGAGGGCATCGTGCCCGCGCCCGAGCCGACGCACGCGCTGGCCGCCGCGGTAGAGGAAGCCCTGCTGTGCAAGGAGTCCGGCGAGGAGAAGGTCATCCTCACCGCGCTCTGCGGGCACGGCCACCTCGACCTCGCTGCGTACGACGCGTACCTCTCGGGCCAGGTCACCGACCACGCCTGGGAGAGCCCGGACATCCAGGAGTCCGAGGCGGCGGCGCTGTCGCACTTGCCGCGCGTCGACTGAGCCTGGTTACCGGCCTCCCGGCTCGGGTGCGGATAGGTTCGTCGGCATGGCCGAGCTGCACGACCTGACCGCGCTCGAGCAGGGGGAGGCGGTACGCCGCCGCGAGGTGTCGCCCCGGGAGCTCGTCGACCACTACCTCGCGCGCATCGAGCGGCTGTCCGACTCGGTGGGTGCGTTCGTCACGGTCACCGCTGAGCTCGCCCGCAAGCAGGCGCTGCTCGCCGAGTCGCGCGCGGGGGAGGGCGGCCCGCTGTTCGGCGTCCCGACGGCGGTCAAGGACCTCACCAACACGGCGGGCGTCCGGACCACGTTCGGCTCGGCGACGATGCGCGACTTCGTGCCGGACGTCTCCGACGAGGTCGTGCTGCGCATGGAGGCCGCCGGCACGATCAGCCTCGGCAAGACGACGACGCCGGAGTTCGGCTCGCCCTGCTACACCGAGCCCGACGTGGCGCCGCCCGCGCGTACGCCGTACGACCTGAGCCGCATGGCCGGCGGCTCGAGCGGCGGCGCCGGCGCCGCGGTCGCGGCCGGGCTCGTGCCGGTGGCGCAGGGCTCCGACGGCGGCGGCTCGATCCGCATCCCGGCGAGCTGCTGCGGGCTCGTCGGGTTCAAGCCCAGCAGGGGACGCGTCAGTGGCGCCCCGATGTACGGCGATCCGATCGGGCTCGGCACCGCCGGGCCGCTCGCGCGCACCGTCCGCGACGCCGCCGCGTTCCTGGACGCGATCGCCGGGCCGGCGGTCGGCGACCCGTACTGGGCGGCGCCGTTGCCCGACGGCGAGACCTACCTCGGCTGGTGCGACCGCGAGCCCGGCCGGCTGCGCGTCGCGCGGTTCGCCGACCCGGTGATCGCCGACGCGCAGGTGCACCCCGAGGTGCTGCGCGCCTACGAGGGCGCGAGCCGGCTGCTCGAGTCGCTGGGCCATGACATCGAGGACGTCGAGGTGCCCCTGCCGCCCGACGCGACGCGCGTGTTCGAGACCTGCTGGTCGGTGCTCACCGCGCTCACCGTCGTACCACCGGAGCGGGAGCACGAGCTGCGCCCGCTCACGCGCTGGCTGAGCGAGCGCGGCCGGAAGGTGTCCGGCCCCGAGTTCGGCCTCGCGCTGGGCGAGCTGCGCCGAATCGCCGCGGGTGCCCTGCGCCGGCTGGCGCCGTACGACGTGGTGCTGACGCCGACCCTCGCGCGGCCGCCGTTGCCGATCGGCGCGATCCGCGACGACGCCGACCCGGCCAGGGACTTCCAGAACCAGAAGGAGTTCACGCCCTGGACGTCGGCGTGGAACGTCACCGGGATGCCGGCGGTCTCGCTGCCGCTGCACATGACGCCCGACGGTCTGCCGGTCGGCGTGATGCTCGCGGCCCGCCCCGGTCAGGACCACGTTCTGTTCGCGCTCGCCGCGCAGGTCGAGGCCGCCGTGCCGTGGGTGGACAGGCACCCGTCCTGCTGGTGATCACTCAACCGGCCAGCAGCCGCTCGCACTCCTTGATCAGCGCGTCGCGCAACGGTGCGCCGCGCTCGGCGAACGAGCGCTGCGCCGCGACGTACTCCTGCTTGCCCTCGGTGGTCTCGATGCGCACGGGGGAGTAGCCCAGCGCACTCAGGTCGTACGGCGACGCGCGCATGTCGAGCACCCGGATGTCGCGGGCCAGCGCGAAGCAGTCGGCGACGAGCTCGGACGGCACCATCGGCGAGAGCCGGAAGGCGTGCTTGTAGAGGTCCATCCCGGCGTGCAGGCAGCCGGGCTGCTCGAGCTCAGCACGGTCGTCGCGGCCCGGCTGCAGGGTGTTGCGCGGCCGGGCCTCCTCGGTGAAGAAGCGGAACGCGTCGAAGTGGCTGCACACGATCTTGTGCCCCTCGACGACCTCGTCGGTGCCCTCGGGGCCGAGCCGCAGCGGCCACGACGCGTGCCGCACCTGGTCCTGGTCGAGCCGGTAGACCATCGCCCACTCGTGCATCCCGAAACAGCCGAGCTGCGCGGGCCGCGACGCCGTCGCCTTGAGCAGCCGCAGCAGCGTCGTCAGCAGCACCTGCTGCGAGGCGACGTAGTCGTCGCAGACCGTCGCGCCACTCGAGACCGCGACGTACCCCTTGAGGTCGAGGTAGTCCCGCGCCTCCGGCCCGCCGACCACGACGCCGTACCCGGGGTGCCAGCGGCGCAGCGCCGCCGGCCGCTGGGAGTAGTAGGTGAAGAGGAAGTCGTGCACCGGGTGCGCGACGCCCTCACGACGGCGCTCCAGGTGCGGCTCGATCCACGCGTCGACGCGCGACTCGTGCGCGGCCCGCCGGGCCCGCACCTGCTCGCTCGTCAGGACTTCCACAGGCACGAGGGTAGATGCGTTCCGCGACGTGACCCGCCGGTAGGCTCGGGGAGTGCGCATAGCGAGGTTCACGACCGGAGAAGACCCCCAGTACGGCGTGGTCACCGGCGATGTCGACGAGCTCGGCATCCCGGCTGACGACACCGTCGTGGTCGCCCTGGCGGGCGACCCCCTGTACGTCGGGGTCCAGCTGACCGAGCAGCAGTTCCCGCTCAAGGAGGTGCGGCTGCTCGCGCCGGTGCTGCCGCGCAGCAAGGTGGTCGGCATCGGCCGCAACTACGCCGCGCACGCCGCCGAGATGGGCAACGACGTGCCCGACGAGCCGATGATGTTCATCAAGCCGAACACCTCGGTGATCGGCCCCGGCGACCCGATCTTCTACCCGCGGCAGTCGCAGGAGGTGCACTTCGAGGGCGAGCTGTGCGTGGTCATCGGCCGCATCTGCCGCGACGTCGCCCCCGAGCGCGTCGGCGACGTGATCTACGGCTACACCGTGGGCAACGACGTCACCGCGCGCGACCTGCAGCGCAAGGACAAGCAGTTCACCCGCGGCAAGGGCTTCGACTCGTTCTGCCCGCTCGGCCCCTGGATCGAGACCGAGCTCGACACCAGCGACCTGCGCGTCACCACTCACCTCAACGGCGACCTCAAGCAGGACGGCTCGACCAAGGACCTGATCTTCGACGTCCCGGCGCTGGTGTCGTTCGTGTCGTCGGTGATGACCCTGCTGCCCGGCGACGTGATCATGACCGGCACCCCCGAGGGTGTCGGCCCGATGGAGGTCGGCGACGAGGTCGAGGTCTCGATCGCCGGCATCGGCTCCCTGACCAACAAGGTGGTCTCCCGTGACTGACTCCCGCGTGCGCGTGCGCATGGCCCCGTCGCCGACGGGCAGCCCGCACGTCGGCCTCGTGCGCACCGCGCTCTACAACTGGGCGTTCGCCCGCCACCACGGCGGCACGTTCGTGTTCCGCATCGAGGACACCGACACCGCGCGCAACACCCAGGAGTCCTACGACGCCCTGATCGACCTGTTCAAGTGGCTCGGTCTCGACTGGGACGAGGGCCCCGAGGTCGGCGGCGCCTACGCGCCGTACCTCCAGAGCCAGCGCTTCGACATCTACGCCGACGTCGCCGACAAGCTGCTGAAGGCCGGTTACGCCTACCACTGCTACTGCTCGGCCGACGAGCTCGAGCAGCGCAACGAGAAGGCCAGAGCCGAGGGGCGCACACCCGGGTACGACGGGCACTGCCGCGAGCTGACCGCCGAGCAGGTCGCGGCCTACGAGGCCGAGGGGCGCAAGCCCACGCTGCGGTTCCGGATGCCCGGCGAGGCGATCACGTTCACCGACCTGGTGCGCGGCGAGATCACCTTCCAGCCCGAGCACGTGCCCGACTACGTGCTGGTGCGCGGCAACGGGCACCCGCTCTACACGCTCGTGGCCCCGGTCGACGACGCGCTGATGGAGATCACCCACGTGCTGCGTGGCGAGGACCTGCTGTCCTCGACGCCGCGGCAGATCGCGCTGCACCGCGCACTCGGCGAGCTCGGCATCGGCTCCGGCACGCTGCCGGAGTTCGGCCACCTGCCCTACGTCATGGGCCAGGGCAACAAGAAGCTCTCCAAGCGCGACCCCGAGGCCAACGCGCTCGGCTACCGCGACGCGGGCTTCCTGCCCGAGGGGCTGCTCAACTACATGGCGCTGCTCGGTTGGGCGATCGCCGACGACCGCGACGTGTTCACCCTCGACGAGATGGTGCAGGCGTTCGACATCCGCCGGGTGAACCCCAACCCCGCGCGCTTCGATCTCAAGAAGTGCGAGGCGATCAACGCCTCCCACATGCGGATGCTGTCGGTCGAGGAGCTCACCGAGCGGCTGCTGCCCTACCTGCGCGACGCCGGCCTGGTCGCCGACCCGCCGACCGAGGAGCAGCGCCGGATCCTCGCCGGTGCCGTGCCGCTCGTCCACGAGCGCATCGGAAAGCTCACCGAGGGCGTGTCCATGCTGGGCTTCCTCCTCGTCGACGAGGCCGACTTCACCCGCGACCCCGCCGACGTCGAGAAGCTGCTCGACGCCGACGGCCGCGCGGTGGTCAAGGCGGCGCACGACGCGCTCGCCGCGCTCGACACGTGGACGACCGAGGCGATCGACGAGGCGCTCCGCAAGGCGCTCGTCGAGGACCTCGGGCTGAAGCCGCGGCACGCGTTCGGTCCGGTGCGCGTGGCGGTCAGCGGCAGCCGCGTCTCGCCGCCGCTGTTCGAGTCGCTCGAGCTGCTCGGTCGCGAGCGGTCGCTCGGCCGGCTCGCCAGCGTGCAGGACCTCGGCTAGCCGGGACGGGGGAGGGCGAATGACGGACGACCAGCACCTGCACGACGAGGAAGCCCGCCCCCAGCACCAGCAGGCCGACGAC
>NZ_CAMPGZ010000039.1 GCF_946885725.1 uncultured Nocardioides sp. | reverse complement strand
TCGGAAACCGATAAGCGGCGATCTACGCATAGTGGCCTAGGCCAATGGGGCGAAGCGGCCGGAACGGACGAATCAGCTGACCGAGCCGTCCGGATCGTGGGTGTTTGGGTCGTGGATGCTGGCGTTCCAGCGGGTGGCATTGGCAGCCGAGCGCATGTTCGTGCCCGTGCGTAGCGGTCGGGAACGCGGTCAGTCGGCTGCCCGGCCCGCGGTGTGGCTGCACCGACCCGCCGCTCGGTCGGGACAGGGGAGGTGTTTCGGTCAAGGCTCAGCGAGGGTCGCCGGAGCGATGCGAAATGAACCCCCAGCGCGAGCGGGACGAGCCATTCGATTGTGTCCTGGGGAGCGCACGTCTCGCTGCGTTTAGCGCACTCAGGCGAGGCCGAGCCACTCGCGAACCTCGACATCGTGCTCGCCCAACCTCGGAGGAGCGGTATGCCGTTCTCTGCCGCCCGAGAAGACGTTGTCATCGAAGCGCAACGGCGGACCGGGCAGCTCAACAGGACCGACCGTCGGGTGGTCGACCTCGATGATCAGTCCCTGCGACCGCGTCTGCTCCCATTCGTAGACCTGGTCGAGGGTGCGGACCTTTCCGGAGGGAATACCGAGCCGGGCCAGGGTCTCGAGCCACGTGTCTGCTCCGCTGCCACTGAGGACGGCCTCGATCGCGCCAACCAGCTCCTGGTGGGCTGCGACGCGCTGCTGGTTGGTCGCGAACCGCGGATCGTCGATGCCTAGCTCACCCGCGAGGGCCCGCCACTGCCGCTCGTTGCCGCACGCGATCTGGATCGGCGCGTCCGCGGTACGAAACAGGCCGTACGGCGCGATGGCCGGATGGTGGTTGCCCATCGCCCGAGGAACCTGGCCGGCCACGGTCCAGCGGGTCGCCTGGAACGCGTGCACGCCGACGGCCGCCGCCAGAAGACTCGTGCGCACAACGCGGCCACGCCCGGTCTGGTGACGTTCATGCAGCGCGGCGAGTACGCCGAACGCGCCGTACATGCCTGCCAGCAGGTCGGTGATGGGCACTCCGACCTTCGTCGGCTCGTGAGGTCCGGGACCAGTGAGGGACATCAATCCGGCCTCACCCTGGACGATCTGGTCGAAGCCGGCCCGGCCGCCCTCGGGGCCGTCGTGGCCGAAGCCGGAGATCGACAAGACGATGAGCCGGGGATTGATCTCGTGCAGGCGCTCGATCGAGAAGCCGAGACGATCCAGCACCCCCGGCCGGAAGTTCTCCATCAGCACGTCGGCTCGTTCCACGAGCCGGGTGAGAAGTTCGCAACCGTCGGGTGACTTCAGGTCCGCGGTCACGGACTCCTTGTTCCGGTTGCAGGACAGGAAGTACGTCGACTCGGGCTGGTCGACGGGGCCGGCGAACGGCGGTCCCCACGATCGGGACTCGTCCCCAGTGGCGGGACTCTCGACTTTGATCACCCGGGCCCCGAGGTCGCCGAACATCATGCCGGCGTGTGGACCGGCAAGTGCGCGAGTGAGGTCGACGACCACCAGATCTCGCAGGAGCTCGGTCGTGCTCGGGCCGGCGACGGTGTCGCGGGGGGTGGCGGCGGTGGCGGGATCTGGCAACGGGGGCTCCTGAACGTCGTGGGCGGCGTGGCGACGAGGCCCCGGATCTGTGGCGGACCGTTCGACGCGAGTTCCGTCTCGGAACTTACGATCTGTTCGCGGGGGAGGCCTTGCGCTGTTACGTGCAGCACACTAGTTTGGTCTGACCATGATGTCATCTGAGCATTCACAGAGCAGGCCATAGGAGCGGCAAATGACAAGAGGCGTGACCCCCACGAGAGTCCGGGCGACGGTGGCAGTCGGAGTGGCTGTGACCGCTGCGCTGCTTGCCGGGTGCGGACCGACGTCGTCCGCAGACGACGCGTCGAGCTTCCCTGAGCGCCCGGTCGAGCTGGTGAACCCCTGGGCCGCCGGTGGCTCCCATGACGCTCACGCGCGGGCGATCGCTTCGGAGATCGGCGACATCCTCGGGCAGCCGATGACGGTGTCGATCAAGGACGGGGGCGCCGGAGCACTCGGCGCCACCGCTGTCGCCAAGCAGTCGAAGCCGGACGGCTACACGCTCTTGCTCGGCGACCAGACCAGCGTGATCACGCGACCACTGGCCGAGGAACTGTCCTACTCCTGGCAGGACCTGAAGCCGGTGGCGCAGATCAACGACAGCCCCATCGTGATCACAGTCCCCGGGGGCAGCCCGTTCGACACCATCGAGGACTTCGTCGCCGCTGCCAAGGCCGAGCCCGGGAGTCTCAAGTACGGCTCGGTGACCGGCCTAGGCCCCGACCAGATCCCGGTCGAGCTGATGCTGAAGGACGCCGGCGTCCAGGTGACCCACGTCCCGTTCGAGGGGGGCGGGCCGTCGTACCGGGCGGTCCTCGCCGGCGACGTCGACATGGCTCCACTGTTCCCGGCCGCCGTCACCAAGGACATCGAGGCGGGCCGGCTGAAGGCGCTCGCGGTCACCTCTCCCGAGCGCATCCCGGGGCTGCCGGACGTGCCCACTCTGAAGGAGTCGGGCATCGACGTGGAGTGGGAGATGTTCCGCACCGTGTTCGCACCTAAGGACACGCCCGACGCGGTCGTTGACGCGCTCGCGGACGACTTCGAGGCGCTCGCGGAGAGCGACGGGTTCCAGGGGATCGTCGAGGGGCTAGGTGAAGAGGTGGAGTTCGTGCGCGGTGACGAGCTCGAGCAGCGAGTCGAGACCGACGCCCAGGCGCTCGAGTCGCTGATCGCGAGCCTGCAGTGACCCTGGTGAGCGCGCCCGAGCGGAAGCTGAGCTGGTGGCTGGCCGAGGCGCATGAAGAGGCCGAGCCGCCCGCGCCCCCGCTGGAGGGCACCACATCGGCCGATATCTGCATCGTCGGGGGCGGCTACACGGGGCTGTGGAGCGCCATCCAGATCAAGCAGCGCGAGCCGGGCGCCGACGTGGTCCTGATCGACCGGATGACGTGCGGGAGCGGAGCCAGCGGGCGCAACGGTGGCTTCGTCCTGAGCTGGTGGGCCAAGCTGGCCACCCTCGTCAAGGTGTTCGGGCCCGAGGAGGCCGTCCGGCTCGCCGAGGCCTCGGCCGACTCGGTCTCCGCGATCGGGGCGTTCTGCCGAGCACACGACATCGATGCCCATTTCCTGGAGAACGGCTGGTTGTGGTCGGCGACGAATACCGCGCAGCTCGGCTCCTGGGACGAGGCCATCGCCGTCGCCGCGCGCCACGGTCGGGAGCCGTTCCAGCCCCTGTCGAGCAGCGAGGTCGAGTCCATGACCGGTTCGCCCACGCACCTCGGTGGCGTGTTCGAGCGCACGGCGGCGACGGTGCAACCCGCCCTGCTGGCCCGTGGGCTCCGGCGCGTGGCCCTGGAGCTCGGGGTGCGAATCCACGAGCACACGTCGATGTCGAGCTGGGAGGACGGTAGCCGGCCGGTGGTCCACACGCCACGCGGCGCCGTCAGCTGCTCCAAGGTCGTGCTGGCCACCAACGCCTGGATGGTGCGCGAACCCGAGATCGCCCGCAGCCTGGTGGTGGTGACCAGCGACATGGTGGTCACTCGTCCGATCCCGGATCTCCTCGAGCGAGGCGGACCCCGCCGCGGGCTGGCGGTCTCGGACTCGAGGATGCTCGTGAACTACTACCGCACCACACGGGACGGTCGGCTGGCCTTTGGACACGGCGGCGGATCGTTCGGGTTCGGTCGCACGGTCGGGGCGCGGTTCGACGGGCCGTCGCGGCGTACAGGTGCGGTGTCCTCCGCCATGCACCGACTCTACCCGGACTTCGCGCCCGACCTGGTGACGGCCAGCTGGACCGGTCCGATCGACCGATCGATCAGCTCGATCCCGTTCTTCGGAAGTCTGGGCAGGACCGGCCGCGTGCTCTACGGCGTCGGCTACTCCGGCAACGGCGTCGGCCCGAGCCACCTCGGCGGCGCCATCCTGTCGTCGATGGCGCTCGACCGGGACGACGAGTGGACCCGGAGCAGGATCGCGCAGGGACCGGTAGGCACCTACCCACCCGAGCCCGCCAAGTACGTCGGGGGCATCACGCTTCGCGCGGTGCTGGCACGAAAGGAGCACGTGGAGGATCGGGGCAAGACGCCGGGACCGGTCATTCGCGCCGCTTCCCTGCTCGCACCCCCGGGGTTGGTGCCGGTCCGGCGGAACAGCAAGCCAGAAGTGACAACCACCATCAAGGAGAGAAATGACCACGTTCAGCCTTGACGAGGGCGCACGCCGGCTCGTCCAGTGCGGGGGGATCCGGTCCGGCGAGGAGGTGCTGATCATCACCGACACGCGGATGGACCCCACGGTCGTCGACGCCTTCGCCAGGACCGTGCGCGAGGACGGCGGCGAGCTCGTCATCGCCACGATGGACGCTCGCTCGGGCTCAGGCCAGGAGCCGCCCGCGCAGATCGCACAGGCCATGCGTGGCGCCAAGCTGGCCATCGAGCTCACATCGGAGTTCATCCACCACAGCGTGGCGCGCCAGTCCGCACAGCGTGCGGGTCTGCGCTACCTGTTCATCGGTGACATCGATCGCGAGATGCTGGAGTCGCCAGGGGCCGTCTACGCGGACTTCCACGAGATCGCGCCGCGCATCGTGCGGATGTCGGACGAGATCACGCGCGGTTCGTCGATGCGCATCACGTCGCCGTCGGGCACCGACATGACGTTCGACCTCGTCGGTCGCAACGGCCGGGCACTGACCGGGCTGGCGCAGGAGCCGTCGCAGTTCGGAGCTCCGCCCTGCCTCGAGGGAGGCGTAATCCCTAAGCCCGGTGGAAGCCACGGTCAAGTGGTCGTCGACGCCTACTGCGTCGGAGTCGGGCTCATCGAGCAGGCGATCACCGTCACTGTCGAGAACGGCCGCGCTGTCGCCATCGAGGGCGGCAAAGAAGCGGCACGCTTGCGTGAGCTGCTCGACGGTGCGGGCAACCCCAACGCCTGGAACGTGTCCGAAGTGGGCATCGGCTTCAACGACACCGCCCTGCTGATCGACAACGTGACCAGCGCCGAGTCGATCTACGGGACCGCCCACATCGCACTGGGCTCGACCCCGGCGGACCTGGACATCGAGATGATCAGCGCAGGCATCCATCTCGACATGGTCTTCCACAAGCCGACCATCGTCGTCGACGAGACGGTGGCGATGCGCGACGGCGAGTTCCTGCTGGACTACGAGCCGGCGACGCTGGGATGAGTGTGGTGGAGCGGCCCGCGGCGGATCCCGCCTCGACCTCGAGTCGCGGGGGCCACAGCGGGCCGGCACGCGCGTTGGTCGCGGAGCGATGCGCGGCTGTGGTGAGCCTGCTGGTGGCGGCGGGCATCGGCCTGCGTGCCGAGTCGTTCGTCACGCAGTCGAGCATCGCCCGACCGGGGACGATGCCGCCGCACGCGCTGATCTGGGTCGGTGCTGCCGTCCTCGGTGTCGCGTCCGCCTTCTGGGTCGTGCAGGCGTTCCGCCGGACGGAACCGCTGGAGGTCCCCGACGTCGGACCGGCCAAGGACGCGGCGCTCGCGTTCGTCGTTCTGGCGGTTGGAGCCTGGTCGGCAACCTGGCTCGGCCTCTTAATCGCGAGCGCTCTCACCTACGTCGCCCTGTTGGTGTTCTACCGCGACCGAGGCTGGCTGTTCATCTCGATCAGCACGATCTCCTACCTGCTGGTCCTCCACTACGGGCTCGAGGTACTCCTCGCCGTACCGCTGCCACGTTCTCCGCTGATCCCGTTGCCCTTCTGACCGCCGAGGTGCCCTCATGTTCGAATCACTCGCCGGGGCCGTGACCCTGGTCCTCGACCCACAGGTCTGGATCTACGTGACGGTCGGCCTGATTCTCGGCGTGTTCGTGGGTGCGATCCCGGGCCTGAGCGCCACGATGGCGGTCACGGTCCTGCTGCCCATCGCGTTCTACCTCGAGCCGCACGTAGGCATTCCCTTTCTAATCGCGATCACCAAGGGTGCGTTCTACGCAGGTTCGATTCCCGCCATCCTGATCTGCACCCCTGGCACCGGGGCCGCGGCGGCGACGGTCATAGACGGATACCCATTGGCTCGACAGGGCAAGGCTCGCAAGGCCCTCGAGGTCTCGCTCTACGGCTCGGTGATCGGCGACATCCTGTCGAACATCGTGGCAATCATGCTCGCGTCGGTGGTCGCCATGCTGGCGCTCAAGCTTGGGCCGCCCGAGCTCGTCGTGATCATGGTGTTCGGCCTGCTGCTCATCGCCTTCCTGAGCGGCCGCTCGTTCGCCAAGGGAATGGTCGCCGCAGGGTTGGGCCTCCTCATCGCCGCCGTCGGCATCGACCCGGTCTACGGCGCGACGCGCCTCACGTTCGGGAACCTCAACCTGAGTTCGGGCATCGACTTCATCCCGATGGTCCTCGGTCTGTACGCCGTCGCCGAGCTGCTGCGGCTCGGCCGCCCGACCCAGGTCGACGCGCTCCCTCAGAACGGCCTGCTCGGCGAGGGTCTGACGAGGGAGGAGTTCCGCTCCGTAGTTCCCGCCATCGGACGGGCGACCGTGATCGGTTCCGCCGTCGGCATGCTGCCGGCGCTCAACCAGGTCGTCGCTTCGTTCCTTGCCTGGAGCAACGAGCGCAGGCGGTCGAAGAACCCCGAGGAGTTCGGCAAGGGCTCGCTCAAGGGTGTGGCGTCGGTGGAGACGGCCAACAACGCCGTCAACGGGCCGGCGATGATCCCCCTGCTCAACTTCGGGATCCCCGGAGACACCATCACGGCCGTCTTGCTGGCGGCGTTCCTAGTGCAAGGCATTTCGCCGGGGCCACGCATCTTCGAGGATCACGGACCGGTCATCTACGCGATGTTCCTGGTGTTCATCCTCAGCAACCTGGTCCTGTTGGTGCTCGGGGTCGCCACTCTTCGCTACGTTGCCCTGTTGTCGAAGCTGCCGGCCTCGCGGTTGCTTGCCGCGGCGATCCTGTTCTCCTTCGCCGGTGCCTACGCCATCAACTACTCGCTCTTCGACGTCATGGTGATGGTGGTGTTCGGACTCGTGGGGTATCTCTTCATGGTGTTTGACATCCCGCGGGAGCCCCTGCTCATCACGTTCCTCCTCGCGCCGGAGATCGAGGCGAGCCTCGGCCAATCCCTGGCGCTGGGCGGGTGGGGGATCTTCCTCCAGCGACCCATTGCTCTCGGACTCACGATTGCTCTGGCGGTGACGGTGGTGTTCCTGGTGACCAGGCTCTCTTCCATCCACCGGCTCCAGCGCTCGGAGGACGAGGTTCTGGCCAATGCGCGCGAATCGGTGTAGCCGGCATAGGCCGGCCCACCGAGTGACCCGATGAGCCGGGGCGCCTACAGCCTCGCGTCGGCGTCCCTGGGTGGGCTTCTCGTCGGCGCCACGGTGCCGGGACTGGAGGTCCTGGGCAGTCTGGCGCTCCCGGCGCTGTTCGTGCAGACGACCATCACGGTGGGTGGTCTGGCGGAGTCGGGCGCCGTGGTCTCCGCGCGTGGCTGGGCTTGGCGGATGGTGCTGGTCCATCACCTCGTCGCCAGCCTGCCGCTGATGTTGATCGGCTGGGTGATCGGCCTGGACACCTGGCTCGGCGCCGGCACCTTCCTGCTCGGCGCCGTCCCTCCGGCGGCAGCCCTTCCGAGCTACGCGGCGGTCCTGGGCGGTCAGGTCAGGCCGCTCGTGCGCTTCTGCCTGCTTGGCTACGCAGTCGGACTGGTCATCACCCCTGCGCTCGCGATGGGCTTCCTGGGGACCGACGGCCGGGCTGGGACTCTGCTGCGTGTTCTCGTGGTGGGTCTGGTTCTGCCGTGGTTCGTCGGAGCCATGAGCGCCCCGGTCCTGAAGAAGGTGCCACGCGGGCTCAGCATGTTGGCCGTCTCGGGCAGCGCCATGGTCCTCATGGTCGGCATGGGTGCGCAGCTGCGCACCGGCGTTGAGCTAGGCCTGGCGGCCCCCGGGTTGCTCGCCGCAGCCGCTGCGGTGGCGCTCGGACGCTGCCTCGGTGGCGGCGCGCTGGCCTGGTGCTGTCGGCCGCGAGGCGCGTTGGCGCTGGAGGCCGCCCTGGCCGGTGGCGGGAAGAACGCCGTCCTCGCCGCGGTCTTGGCGGAGCAGGCCCTGGAGGGGCCGGCTGCCATGCCGGCGTTGCTCGGGCTGGTCGTCGACGGCCTGGTGCTCGGCGTTCTCGGAGCGTTTGCCGCACGTGGCGTCCGCACAGCGGCCCAGCGGGATATGGTAAGACCATGAGCCTGCAACTGGTGCCGCTGGAGCGTGCGAAGACCTACGAGCTTGTCGTTCGACAGATCAAGGAAGAGATCTTCGCCGGCCGGCTGCGACCGGGTGACCGGCTGCCCGGTGAGCGCCAGCTCAGCGAGCAGCTGCAGGTCAGTCGTCCGTCGGTCCGCGAAGCGGTGCGCATCCTCCAGGCGATGGAGATCGTCCGGACCAGTCCGGGCACGGGCGCGTCCTCGGGCCTGATCGTCTCGGCGCAGCCCAGCCGGGCCTTGACCGACCTCCTAGGGATTCACGTCGCCCTCTCCAGCTACTCCGTGGCCGAGGTGATGAGCGTCCGGATGGCGCTCGAGATCCAGGCGGTACGACGGCTCTCCGAGCAAGGCGGGGAAGACGATCTGGCCAAGGCGCGGGAGGTGCTCGACCGGATGGCGGATCCAGCGCTCGAACGGTCCGCGTTCCATGACCTCGACACCGAGTTCCACGTCGAACTGGCACGCGCCACCGGCAACGCCCTGCTCGCCGACCTGATGATGGCTCTCCGTGAGGCGGTGCGTCGCCCGATGGACGTGGCGTTCGCCGACGAGTCTTCCTGGCCGGCTCGCCAGGAAGCGCTTGTCGAGGAGCACGGCGGGATCTTCGAGGCGATCCAGGCGGGGAAAGCCGACCGGGCCGAGGAACTGATGTGCCAGCACATCGACGGCTTCTACGAGTCACTGCACCGCGGAGAGCCCTGAGCCGGCGCGGTCCGGCGACTGCCAACCACTGAAACGCGACTCCGGCCTTTCACTTGCTGTGAGACCTTGGTATGGTCTGACCAAAGTTCCCTGGCAGTGGAGGTTTCTCGCGTGACAGCGTTGACCGGTATTCGTGTGCTCGACGTGAGCCAGGTTCTCGCCGGCCCCTACGCAGCGATGCTGCTCGGCGACCTCGGTGCCGACGTCATCAAGGTGGAGGCGCCCGGCCATGGTGACCACAGCCGACAGATGGCTCCTCGGATCTCCGACGAGCTCAGCGGAGCGTTCCTGGCGGTCAACCGGAACAAGCGCGGGATCTCCATCGACCTCAAGCAGTCCGAGGGGCTGGCCGTGATGCGCGCCCTGGTCGCGACCGCCGACGTTCTTATCGAGAACTTCCGACCGGGCGTAGCTGCGCGGCTCGGCATCGACTACGCCGCGCTGGCCGAGGTCAACCCTCGGCTCGTGCACTGCTCGATCTCCGGCTTCGGCCAGACCGGCCCCTATGCCTCGCGAGGCGGATTCGACCTGGTGGCCCAGGGGATGTCGGGGCTGATGTCGGTCACCGGGACTCCCGGGGATGACCCGGTCAAGTGCGGAATCCCGGTCACCGACCTCGGTGCCGGCATGTTCGCGGTCTACGGCATCCTCGCCGCCCTTGCCGCCCGAGACCGCACTGGCCGCGGGCAGCAGGTGGACACGTCGCTGTTCGAGACCGGGCTGGGGCTCGAGGTGTGGGAAGCGGTCGAGTTCTTCCACACCGGGAACACCCCGCAACCCACCGGTTCGGCACATCGGCTCGGTGCGCCGTACCAGGCCTTCCGTTGCTCCGATGGCTACATCAACGTCGGTGCCGACGGCACCCGACACTGGCCCGTGTTCTGCAAGGCCATCGGTGCTCCGGAGCTCATCGACGATCCGCGGTTCGCGACGAACCCCGACCGGCTTGCCAACCTGGACCAGCTGGTGGCCGCGATCGAGCGGTGCACGGAGCTCGAGACCCGCGCCCACTGGCTGCGGATCCTCGAGGATGTAGGCATCCCCGCCGGCCCGATCAACTCGGTGCCGGAGGCCCTGTCGGACCCGCAAGCGCTCGCGCGCGGCATGGTGCAGGAGGTCGAGCACCCGCGGCTGGGCACGCTGCGCGCGCTGGGGCCGGTCGTGAAGCTGTCCGACACGCCGGCCACCATCACGCGCACGGCGCCGGACCTCGGCCAGCACACGGACGAGGTGCTGGGGGAGCTGGGTGTGGACCCGGCGGAGATCGCCGCGCTGCGCGAGGCCGGGGTGCTGGCATGACGGGGCAGGTGCATCAGACGAAGGAAGGCCACGTCGCCGTCCTCACGCTGGACAACCCGCCGTTGAACATCATCACCTCGCCGATGCGTCCCTTGATCATGAAGGGTTTGCGATCCGCGGCCGAGGACCCGGACGTGCGTTGCGTGGTTCTCACGGGGGCCGGCGACCGCTCCTTCTGCGCCGGCGCCGACCTCGGTGAGGAGGCGGACCTGACGCCCGACACGGTCCGCCAGTTCCTCGACGACGACTGCGAGATCTTCGACGGTCTAGAGGACCTTCCGGTGCCGGTCATCGCCGCGGTCAACGGGCACTGCATGGGAGGCGGCTTCGAGGTCGCCCTCGCCTGCGACATCCGGATCGTGGCGGATGACGCCAAGCTGTGCGGGGCCGGGGTGAAGGTCGGCCTGGTGGTCAGCACGACGCGACTGACCCGGCTCGCCGGCCCCGGGGTGGCGAAAGACGTGCTGCTCACCGGTCGCACATTCACCGGCGCGGAGGCCTACCAGCTCAACATCGCCTCTGCCGCGGTTCCGCGTGCCGAAGTGCTCGACCACGCGATGACGTGGGCTCGTCAGATCGCCAGTCGTGCGCCCCTTGCTGTGCAGCGAACCAAGACCGCCATCCACGAGGCAGCCCAGCTGCCCTACGCGGAGGCGATGAGCCGCGAGCTCGACCACTTCGCGGCACTGTCGGCAACCGAGGACCATAAGCACGCGATCGAAGCCTTCTTCGCGCGGGAGCAACCGCAGTTCAGCGGTCGTTGATCGCGCCCGACGTGGGGAGCCAAGCGTTGAGCAGCCACCGAGAACCCTTGATCACCGCGGTCGGGGATCGCAGTCCCACCATCGACGACACCGGCTGGGTCGCCCCGTCCGCGTCGATCGTCGGAGCGGTCACGCTCGGGCCGGGGTCCAGCGTCTGGTACGGCGCCGTGCTCCGGGCGGACGGCGACGAGATCGTCATCGGCAGGGACAGCAACGTGCAGGACGGGGCGATCCTGCACGCCGACCCCGGTTTCGCGTGCCGGGTCGGAGACGGCGTGACCATCGGTCACGGAGCCATCGTGCATGGCGCGCGGGTCGGGTCGGGAAGCCTCGTGGGGATGGGCGCACGGCTGCTCAATGGCGCGGACGTCGGTGAGCAGTGCCTCGTGGCCGCGGGCGCGTTGGTGCCGGAGGGCTTCAGCGCGCCGGACGGATCCTTGGTCGTGGGCGTCCCCGCGAGGGTCCGCCGCCAGCTCGAGCGGGACGAGATCCGGGAATTGGCGGTCAACGCCGAGGAGTACGCCGCCAACGCGCGCCTCCACGCGCGGGCGGTCGTGGGGGGCGATCGCGCACAGAGTCACCCGGCCACGTCCCAGCTCGGCTCGGACGGGCCCGCCTGATGCCGGAGCTGCACCTCGAGCCGCTGGTGCGCGCCAAGACCTATGAACTGGTCGTGCGTCGGATCAAGGAGGAGATCTTCGCCGGACGGCTCAAGCCGGGCGACCGGCTTCCCGGTGAGCGAGAACTGAGCCAGCAGCTCCAGGTCAGCCGGCCGTCCGTGCGGGAGGCAGTACGCATCCTCCAAGCAATGGAGGTCGTGCGCAGCCGCCCGGGTGCCGGTCCCGGGTCTGGAATGACCATCGCCACCGCGCCGGGACGGGCACTTTCGGACCTGCTCCGGTTGCACGTAGCCGTCTCCAGCTATTCCGTGCCCGACGTCGTGCGGGTACGCATGGCGCTCGAGGATCGCTCCGTCCGTCGCCTGGCCGAGCGCATCGGCGAGGTCGACACCGCCGAGGTGGAGGAGACGCTGAAGCGGATGTCCCGGCCCAGCCTGGACCGCGCGACGTTCCACGACCTCGACACCGAGTTCCACCTGGCGCTGGCGCGTTGTTCCGACGACGCGCTGCTCGCCGACCTGATGTCCGCCCTGCGAGATGCAGTACGGCGGCCGATGGCCCGCGCCTTCGACGGCGTCCCCGACTGGGACGACCGCGTGCCGGAGCTGGTTCGTGAGCACGAGCGAATCTTCGCGGCCGCGCGCGCTGGTGACGCCGATGGTGCCGCGGCCCTGATGCGCGCGCATATCGCGGGCTTCTACGACTCCTTGGAAACGTCCGTCGACGCTTGACCGCCACTTCGGGCTGGCCATATATTGGTCAGACCATTCGGAGGAGGAATCATGGCGGCAGTCGTTCATGGGGCGGCGCGAGTCGGTCCGCAAGGTCAGGCAGCTGCGCGGCTGGACAGCCGCAGTCCGCAATCCCCGGGGACCGTGGTCGCCACGACCGCCGAGACGAGCGTCGACGCGGTGGTCGCGGCCGTGAAGCAGGCGAGCGTGACCCAGCGGGCCTGGTGGGCGGTCGGCGGCCCCGCTCGCGCCACCGTCCTGGGGCGCATGGCGGACCACCTCGCTCGCCGCCGGGACGAGGTGGTGGAGCTCGTCGTGCGCGAGGTGGGCAAGCCGTTGTCGGAGGCCCGTGCCGAGGTGGACCGCGCCGTCAGCATCACGACCTACTACGCGCAGCAGGCGCTCAGCCCAGTCGGCGAGAGCTTCCCTGCCAGCGGCGGCGGCCGGCTTTGGACCGAGCGGCGTCCCCACGGCGTCGCCGGACTGATCACACCGTGGAACTTCCCGATCGCGATTCCGCTCTGGAAGGCGGCGCCGGCGCTCGCAGCCGGGAACGCCGTCGTGCTCAAGCCGTCGCCCGACGCCTTCGCGACCGCCACGTGGCTGGCCGAGCTCGCCGCCGAGGTGCTGCCGGAGGGGCTCTTCACGGTGCTCCCAGGGGGAGCCGCGACCGGAGCCGCGGTCGTGTCGCACTGCGACGTCGTCTCGTTCACCGGCTCGGAGACGGTGGGCCGTCGGGTCTCCGCCGACGCTGCCGCCCGAGGGGTCCCGGTGCAGGCAGAGATGGGCGGGCAGAACGCCGCGATCGTGCTGCCCGACGCGGACGCCGCGGTCGCCGCTGCGACGATTGCGGGCGCCGCGATGGGCTTCGCGGGTCAGAAGTGCACCGCCACGCGGCGGATCGTCGTGGTCGGCCCGGAGCAACGGCAGGCCGAGGTGCGCGAGGCGCTCGTACAGGCAGTTGCCAAGCTCGAGGTCGGTGATCCGGAGCGGTCCGACGTGAGTGTGGGCCCGCTCATTACCGAGGCGGCGCGCGAGCGCGTGGTGGACGCCGCCAGGGCGGTGGTGGCCCTCGGCGGCCGCGTGCTAGTCGGCGGCGATGCGCTCGACCGGGACGGCTGGTACGTCGCGCCCGCACTCGTCGACGGTGTACCAGCCGACCACGAGCTCGCGCAGGAGGAGCTGTTCGGACCGTTCGCCGTCGTGCTCGAGGCCCCCGACGTCGCTGAGGCGCTGCGGATCGCTGAAGGTGTCCGCTTCGGACTCGTCACCAGCGTTCACGGACGCGATGCCGGCACCCTCCTCCACGTTGTGGAGGGCGTAGAGACGGGCATGGTGAAGGTCAACGCCGCTACCACCGGTGTCGACTTCTACGCGCCGTTCGGTGGCGAGCGCGACTCGAGCTACGGGCCGCGCGAGCAGGGCTCCGGCGCCCTCGACTTCTACACGTCGACGCGCACCGTCACGTTCGCGCCGCACCCCTAGGGCCTCCGTGACGACGTGGCTCGAGCACCTCCAGAGGCGCCTGCGGGGTGACATCACGGACGACCTCGGCGTCCGGGCACTGTATGCGGCTGACGCGTCCAACCACCGCGTGGTTCCGCGGTACGTCGCGCGCCCGGTCGACGCGGAGGATGTCGCGGTGCTGGTGCGCGCGAGTGCGGACGAAGGAGTCCCCGTCACCAGTCGTGGCGCCGGGACGAACTGCGCCGGCAACGCCATCGGTCCCGGAGTCGTCCTCGACCTGAGCCACGCCTTCAACCGCGTGCTCGCTGTCGATCCTGATGCCCGGGTGGCAGTCGTGGAGCCCGGCGCTGTGCTCGACCGGCTCCAGGAAGCAGCCGCGCCCTCCGGTCTGCTGTTCGGCGTGGATCCCTCCACGCACAGCCGGTGCACCCTCGGCGGAATGATCGGGACCAACGCCTGCGGATCACACTCGATCGCCTGGGGAACGACCGCCGACAACGTGCTCTCGCTCGACGTGGTGTTGCCAGACGGGAGCTCGGCGACGCTCGGGCCGGACAGCTGGAGCACCACGCTCGGACGGCAGCTGGGGCGGGTGCGAGACACCTACCTGGGCGACATCCGTACGGAGCTCGGCCGGTTCCCGCGTCAGATCTCCGGCTACGGGCTCCAGTACCTGCTCCCCGAGCGCGGCGGAAACGCCGCCCAGGCCTTCGCGGGCAGTGAGGGTACGTGCGCGGTGATCACGTCGGCGACGGTGCGGCTGCATCAGCGACCGGTGGAGCGCCGGCTCGTGGTGCTCGGGTTCGCCGACGAAGTCGCTGCGGCACAGGCGGCGCCGCACGTGGCGGCGCTCGGCGCGCTCACGGTAGAGGGCATGGACGACGAGGTCGTCGCGACCGCGGACCTGCGCGCCCGTGACCTTCGCCGACCGCAGCTTCCCCGGGGCCGGGCCTGGCTGCTCGCCGAGGTCGGTGGCACGGAGTCCGGAGCCGGTGAGGAGATCGCCGCCGCGCTGGGCCGTGCCGCATCCGACCTCGGCGCCCTCGGCGTCAGCGTGATCGCGGACGCGGGACAGCAGCGCGCTGTGTGGGCGGTCCGGGAGCGGGGCGCAGGTCTCGCCAGTCGCTCCTTGGAGGGGCGTGAGTTCTGGCCTGGGTGGGAGGACTCCGCGGTGCCTCCTCATCGTCTCGGCGACTACCTCGCGGACTTCCGGCGACTGCTCTCGGACCACGGCCGGAGCGGGATGATCTATGGGCACTTCGGCGAAGGATGCGTGCATGTGCGCATCGATCACGACCTGCTCAGCGAGTCTGGGCGAGCCGAGTATCGGGTCTTCCAGGAGGCCGCGGCGGAGCTGGTGGTCACGCACGGCGGCTCGCTGTCAGGAGAGCACGGAGACGGTCGGGCGCGCTCGGAGCTGTTGGACCGGATGTACGGCGCGCGTGTCCTGTCGGCCTTCGCCGCCTTCAAGCACGCTTTCGACCCGTCGGGCCTCATGAACCCGGGCGTCCTGGTGGATCCGGACCCGCTCGACGCAAACCTTCGTCTGGCCGTGGTCGAGCCGTACAAGCGTGACCTCGGGTTCCTCTACCCCGATGACGCAGGGGACTTCGCCAAGGCGCTGCGTCGGTGCACGGGGGTCGGCGCCTGTCGCAAGACGAGTGGTGGCTCCATGTGCCCATCGTTCCGCGCCACGGGCGAGGAGCGCGACAGCACCCGCGGCCGGAGTCGGCTGCTGGCCGAGATGATCGACGGCCGGCTGGTACCGAACTCGTGGGAGTCGGACGCGGTGGAGCAGGCCCTCGATCTCTGCCTGTCGTGCAAGGCCTGTTCGGCCGAGTGCCCGGTCGGCGTCGACATGGCGACGTACAAGTCGGAGTTCCTGCACCAGCGGTACCGACGGCGGTTGCGCCCCCGTGCGCACTACGCGATGGGCTGGTTGCCCGTGACGTTGAGGCTCGCCCGGGTGGCGCCGCGCGTGGCCAACCTGCTGCTGGCTGTGCCGGGCGCCCAGGCACTCGCCCGGCGGCTCGGAGGGATCGACAGCAACCGGGCACTGCCACGCATCGCGACGGAACGGAGCGTGCGCTCGTCATTGGCAAGGGAGGCGCGGTTCTGGAGCGGTCGCCGCGGCTCGGTCGGCGACCCGGTGCTCCTCTGGGTGGATACCTTCACTGCGTCATTCGCTCCGGAGGTCGCCCGGTCTGCCGTACAGGTTCTGGAGCACGCCGGCTATCGGGTCGAGCTCGCGCCCCGCGGCGTGTGCTGCGGGCTCACGTGGACGTCGACTGGCCAGTTGGGTGTCGCCCGCCGGGTGCTGAAGCGCACGATCCGGCTGCTGGACCGCGCGTCGCAGCGCATGCCGATCGTCGCCCTGGAGCCCAGCTGTGCCGCAGCACTGCGGCACGACGCCCGCAACCTCCTCGGCGGCGAAGAGGTCACGCGTGTGGCCGGTCGCGTTCGGTCCCTGGCTGAGCTGCTCGTCGAGCGACCGCTGCCATTGTCGAAGCGTGACCCGGTCACGGCCGTGGCGCAGTTCCACTGCCACCAGCGGGCGACGACGGGAACGGAGGCGGACAAGGCTGTCCTGGCCGCTGCGGGCGTCGAGGTCACTGCGGCGCCGGAGGGTTGTTGCGGACTCGCAGGCAACTTCGGCTTCGAGGACGGGCACTATGACGTCTCCGTCTCCTGCGCGGAAGAGGCGCTGCTTCCAGCCATCCGTGCCCATGACGGAAGTGGGCCGGTGGTGGCCGATGGTTTCTCCTGCCGGCTCCAGGTCGAGCAACTCGCCGGTCATCGACCGCAGCACCTTGCCGAGGTGCTGGCCGACCGGCTGCCTGCCGACGAGACGGCGCAGGAGAACGGCGCGTGAGAGTGCCGAGCCGTCGGTCTGAGCTCAGCGTCATCCTGGCAGACAAAGTCCGCGCCCTCGGCTCGTCGGGAGCCGAGGGCGCGGGCGTGTGCGGGTGAAATTGGGACTCAGGCCTGGCGCCCGAGCACCTCGTCCACCCGCGCGGCGACGGCCAGGAACCGGCGGTCGTCGCCGAGGCGCCCCACCAGCTGGTTGGCGATGGGAAGGCCCTGGGGCGACCGGCCGGTGGGCAGCGAGATCGCCGGGGTGTGCAGGAACGTCCAGATGCGGATGAACTCCGACGTGCCGGTCGTGGTGATCGGCGGAGCGTCGGTGAGGGTGGCCGGGGTGAGGAGGACGTCCAGGTCGCCCATCGCCTCGTCGAGCAGGTTCCGGCAACGGGCGGCGTGGTCCAACGCCTCCTGGTAGCGCTCGGGTGTCACCTGTGCACCCTTGGCGCAGTAGGCGATCAGCTCCGGGTCCATGAGCTCCGGGTAGTCCCGACGGTGGTCGGCGAACACCTTGTCGAGGTCGTAGGACATGATCACGTCTTGCAGCTCGCTGAGGGCGTCGAACTCGACCGGCATGTCAGCGTCACGCACCTCGATCCCGGCTGCCTCGAGCACCTTCGCGGACTGCTCGAACAGGTCACGCACGTAGGGCTCGGCGTCGTCGTAGTAGGGCGTGCGGTAAAGGCCCACGCGAAGGGGCCCGTCGTGCCGTGCGGCGGGGTCGAACGTGGTGTCGCCTGTCATTCCCTGCATCAGCATCGTGGCGTCAGCAACCGAGCGACCCATGCTTCCCAGCGTGTCCAGGTGCGGGGAGTAGGTGCGGGTGCCGTCGTACACGACCGTGTCCTTGGTCGGCTTGAAACCGACGACGCCGCAATAGGTGGCCGGACGGAGGATGGAGCCGGCGGTCTGTGAGCACACCGTCACCGGCACCATGAAGTCTGCGACCGCAGCCGCCGACCCGCTGGACGATGCCCCGGGCGTACGCGTCGGGTCGTGCGGGTTACGAGTCTTCCCGGGGAGCATGATCGTGTGCTTCGAGGGCGCCGTCTTGCCGAGGATGACGGCCCCCGCCTCGCGGAGATGAGCGACGAGGGTCGCGTCCGTGTCGGGCTGGCGTCCCCGGTAGATCTCCGGCTCCCCGCGCTCTGTCGGCATGTCCGAGGTGTCGACGATGTCCTTGATCCCCACGGGGATCCCGTGCAGAGGCCCGCGCCGCGGGCTGTCGTCGCACTGGCGCGCGCGTGCGATCGCGCCGGCCTCATCGACGTACGACCAGGCCTGGACCGTCTCTTCCCGGTCGTGGATCCGCTCGAGGCAGGAGCGCACGAGCTGCTCGGAGGTGATCTCCCCCCGCTCCATCAGTGCCTGTGCCTCGGTGGCGGTCAACGCGATCAGCGACTCCTTGGAACGTGCGGGACTCATGTGGCCTCCATCTCTCGGTGTTGGCCGCAGCGTAGTTTGGTCAGGCCATTGTGACAACAGGCCAGAAAAATCAGGTGTTGCCCATGGCCAATATGGTCAGGCCATAGTAAGGTCGCCGAAATTGAGAGGTGGATCACATGGGGACGTGGTCCACGCCAGCGACTGTCGCGGAGCACGGCTTCGCGCGTCAGCCCGGAAGGTGACCGAACATGAACCACAAGGCCTGGGGGGTAGCCGCCGCCAGCGCGACGCTCCTGCTCACGACCGCGTGCAGTGGCTCGAACGCTGCCAGCGGCGACGAGACGTTCCACCTCCGCTTCGCGTCGTACAACGTCCCGGATGCGGCTGAAGCCAAGACGACCGCCCAGTGGGCGAAGGACGTCGCCAAGGCCACCGACGGTCGGGTGGAGGTCGAATTCTTCTACCAGGAGTCGCTGCTCACGGGCGTGGAGACTCTGCCCGGCGTCGCCGACGGCCGTGCGGACATGGGCTTTATCGCGGACGCCTACTACCCCGGTGAGCTGCCGCTCACCACAGTGGTCGGCATCCCCTTCGTGACCTCCAACCCCGAGGCGCAGGGTCGCGCCTTCATCGACCTGTACGAGAACAACGAGGCGCTCAAGGCGGAGTGGGAGAACCAGGGCGTCCACGTGCTGACCTGGGCACCCGTGCCGCCCAACATCGTGGCGGTGGAGGAGCCGGTCGACAGCCTCGACGACCTCGCGGGGCGCAAGATCCGCGGCTACGGCTACGTCTCCCAAGCCCTCGAGGCGGCCGGTGCCAGCGCCGTGGGGATCTCGCAGAGCGAGGTCTACGAGGCTCTCCAGCGCGGCGTGCTCGACGGGACGTCGGGGGCATCGCTCGACATCGCCGTGGACCGCGACTACCAGGAGGTGGCGCCGCACTTCGTCGACGTCAACTCCGGCAACTACGCCATGACGGCGAACGTGATCAACCGTCAGCTCTGGGACAGCATGCCCTCGGACATCCAGGCCGCGATCACGAAGGTGAGCGAGGACTACCTCGACGACTACCTCTCCCGGCTCGCTGACCTCGAGGTCGCTGCCTGTGACGAGCTGCTCGAGGCCGGAGGCGACGTGACCCTCCTCCCCGAGTCCGAGACCCAGGACTGGGCCGAGGAGGCCGGCCCGCAGATCCGCGGCGAGTGGGCGAAGGCGGTCGAGAGCTCGGCAGGTGGCGCGGACGCGGATGCCTTCTACGAGGAGTACACGAGCACGCTGGAGTCGTACGAGGCGGAGTCGGACTACGAGTCGGCGATGAAGCGCTGCGACGCGCAGCAGTGACGGGGACGCGGAGCCATGAGTTTCGACATTCGTGACAAGGAACGTGCCGCCGCCGACTCCGACGTCTCAGAGGCGACGGCGCCGACTGCACCCCCGCGGAGCCCAGCGAACGTGGTCACGCGAGCCGTTCGCGGTATGAGCTCGGCTCTGGCATTCGTCGCCGGACTCGGGATCGTGGGCCTGATGTTGCTCACGGTCGCGGACGTGGCGCTGCGGAAGTTCGCCGGCCGGGGCATCCCGGGAACGCTTGAGATCAGTGAGGTGGCGCTCGTCGCGGTCGTCTTCGCAGCCCTCATGGCGGCCGAGGTGAACAACGTCCACGTGCGGACGCCCATCCTGGTCGAGCGCATGTCGGGCCGGGTGGCCAATCTCGCCAACCTGCTGGGTCTGGTTCCCGCGACGCTGTTCGTCTCGTGGGCGGCGTGGCTGACGGCGATGGAAGGTCTCGCTTCCATGGAGCGAGGCGAGTTCCGGTTCGGCATCGTCGCGGTCCCGGTCTGGCCGGCCAAGCTCGTGATCCCGATCGGGCTCGCCGGACTGGCCGTCGCGCTCATCGCGAAAGTCGTAACCGCCGTGCGGCGGGCGCGCCTCGGTCTGCCTCCTGAGACCTCTGGCTATGACAACCCCCTGTGATCACCGCGGCATCGCCGTAGGAGAGGCGCCATGACCCTCGAAATCATCATGCTGGTTGCTTTCGCGGCCTTCCTGACCCTGATCCTCCTGGAAGTGCCGGTCGGGCTCGCCATCGCGCTGTCCGGAATCCTGGGCGTCGCCCTGCAGACGGGCATGCCGGTGGCGGACCGGGTCCTCGCCACCACGCCGTACAGCGGAAGTGCCAAATACAGCCTCGTCGTCATACCCATGTACATCCTCCTAGGCACACTGATCGCCAACTCGGGACTCGGCGCCGGTATCTATCGGGCTGTCAACCGCGTGGTCGTCAGACTCCCCGGCGGCCTTGCCGTCGCGGCGGTGACCGCGACCGCACTGTTCAGCGGCATCAGCGGTTCCAGCGCGGCCGACGTGGCCACCTTCGGCCGGATCTCGGTCAACGAGATGACGCGCCACGGCTACAGCAAGAGCTACGCCGCGGCGGTCGTGGCTGCCGCCGGCACGTTCGCAGCCCTCATCCCGCCGAGCGTGACGCTCGTGATCTACGCGATCATCGCGGAGCAGAGCATCGCGGCCATGATCGTGGCTGGGATCGTGCCCGGTGTTGCCTCGGCGGTCTGCCTGGCCTCGTTCCTTGTGGTCAGGGCGTGGACGGGCCCGAGCGAGATGGGTGGTCGCCGCGGCGCCGGCCCGGTGGCGGCGTCCATGGCGACGGCGCTCGAAGAGGCTCGCGTCGGCGCGAGCCAGCGCACGGGTGCGCGTGGTTCCTCGGGGCGGTCGAGTCCTTCGTTGGACGACCCGAACGAGAAGATGCTGCGGCGCCGGGCCAACCGCGCGGACGCCATGTCCGTGGTCTACGCGGGCGTGATCTTCCTGATCGTCGTCGGCGGCCTGTACGGCGGTGTCTTCACTGCCACCGAGTCCGGGGCAATGGGTGCCTTCGCCGCAGCAGTCATCGGGCTGGTGGCCCACCGCAGCCGCACCACCATCAGTCTCCGGGAGCTCTTGCGGAGCAGCCTGCACGAGACGGCGAGCGTGACGAGCATGATCTTCCTCCTGCTCATCGGCGGCGCCATCTTCTCCTACTTCGTCGCCTCGTCGGGTATGCCTAGGGCGCTGATGACCTGGACAGCCACCCTCGATGTCCCGCCGATGATGGTGGTCGCGCTGTTCCTGGTGGTTCTTCTCGTCCTGGGCATGTTCCTGGACGGCCTGTCGATGCTGGTCCTCACCGTCCCCTTGATCGCACCCGTTGTCGAAGGGCTTGGCTTCGACGGGGTGTGGTTCGGGATCCTGGTGCTCAAGACCATCGAGATCGGCCTCATCACGCCGCCGGTCGGCATCAATGCCTTCATCATCTCCGGCATCGTGAACGTTCCTGTCGTGCAGGTGTTCAAGCGCTTGGTCCCGTTCGTGATCCTCGACCTCGCCGTAACAGCGGCCTTCTTCGCCTTCCCCGACTTGATTCTCTGGCTCCCGAGGCTCGCAGGACTGCAGCCATGACGAAGAGCGCTCGGGGCGTGGGACGGCCGAGGAGGACCCGCGCCAACGCGCGTCGAGCTCGTGACTTCTTCGCCGTCGTGGCCGTCACCCACCAAGTGTGGACCGTGGCCGCCGAGCAGGGTCTCGTCACGGTGCAAGGCGACGCCGGCCGGCTGACCGTGCCGTTCTGGGCGTCCGAGTCGGAGGCGGCGCGGATGCGCGAACCGCTGGGTGTTCGCCCCACTGCTCGGGCGGTGAGGGTGAGCGCCCAGGAATGGCTGGCAGATCTGCTTCCTGCGCTAGCTGCTCGCGGCTGGACCGTGGGGATCGCCTGGGCTGGCCCGGACGCCGTGGGGTTCGATCTCGAGCCCGGCGAGGCGACCACCGCCCTGCTGTCACGCTGGCGGAGCGCTGGTCGCGCGCGTTCTGTCGGTTGGCGAGCCGCCCTCACGTCCGCGGGAATGACCTGTGTCCCATTCGGGTGGTGACAGCGCCCGGCTTCCGGCCTACAGACCTTCCCGCCCGCTGGGCTCATGCCTCGCGACCACACAAACGCACAACAAGACTGTTCGCACCGAAGGAGCAACCTCGTGACCGTATCCGCGGGTACCCCGGCGGCAGGTCTGCCGGCCACATCCGACACCCCGTCGTTGACCGCTCGAGCCCGGCAGCTGTTCCCGCCGGCCGCAGCCCGGCACACCGATCTGGCGATCACACACGCTTCTGGTGCGCGAGTGTGGACCGACGACGGTCGCGAGCTCCTGGACTTCGGCAGCGGCGTGGCGGTGACCAACGTCGGTCACGGGCACCCAGACGTCCTCCGCGCGGTGCGCAGCCAGCTGGACACCTTGGTCCACGCGGGACACAACATCGCGGTGTACCCGGGCTACGTCGAGCTCGCCGAACAGCTTGTGGCGATGATGCCGGGTTCGGCGAGTGGGCTCTCCGACTACATGGTCTTCTACGCCAACAGTGGGGCCGAGTCCATCGAGGCCGCTGTGAAGCTCGCGATGCACGCATCCGGCCGCAGCGGACTAGTCGCGTTCAAGCGCAGCTTCCACGGCCGGACACTGACGACGACCGCGCTCACGGCTTCGTCCTCGGCGTACCGGAGGCGCTACACCGCCGCGCTGCCGCACGTCCACCACGTCGACTATCCCGCGCCATTCTCGCGTCGCGCGACGGCCGAGGACGAGGTGGACAGGTGCCTGGCGGAGCTGGACGAGCTCTTCGAGCTCGTGCTCGCCGCGGACGAGACCGCCGCGATCGTCGTGGAGCCCTTCCAGGGCGAAGGGGGGTATCAGCCTGCTCCGGAGGCGTTCCTCCATGGACTGCGCAACCGCGCCGACGCGCACGGGATCGCGCTGGTCTTCGACGAGATCCAGTCCGGCTTCGGTCGGACCGGGCGGATGTTCGACTTCGAGCGCAGTGGTGTCGTGCCGGACGTGCTCGTGCTGGCCAAGGGCATCGCGAACGGGTTCCCGCTGTCGGCGATGGTGGCCAAGCGAGAGCTCATGGAGCAGTGGCCGCCGGGAGCGCACGGCGGGACGTTCGGCGGGAACCCGGTCGCCTGCGCGGCAGCGCTCGCCGTCATCGACGTGCTGAAGGAGGGCGCTCTCGCCAACGCTCGAGAGGTCGGGGAGCTACTCCGGGAGCGGATGGTGACCACGGTCGAGAAGCTGCCGATCGCCGGCGAGGTCCGTGGCAGTGGCGTGATGCTCGGCGTGGAACTGCGCCACCCGGACTGGTCTCCTGCGTCCGACGTCGTCACTGCGGTCCGTCGACGGTGCCTCGACGAGGGCTTGCTCGTTCTGGCGTGCGGCACGCACAAGAACGTTCTCCGGCTCATGCCGCCCACGACCCTCACGTCGCACGAGGCAGGCCTCGCACTCGACATTCTCGAGTCCGCGTTGCTTGTCGCGACAGACGTCTGACCCGAGACGTGGACGCAGTGAGGTCGGAACAACGTCTCGCCGTGGGGACTGCTGACTCGGCGGCTTTCCCGAAGCACCTACGGTGGTCGGCATGAAGGCGCTCGTCCTCGAGAACATCCACCCGGCCGCCGTC
>NZ_CAMPGZ010000038.1 GCF_946885725.1 uncultured Nocardioides sp. | reverse complement strand
CGTGGTCTCGACAAGCTCGATCACCCGAGACCAGGCTCGACCACCCGAGGAGTGACTCATGGCCTACTACCGCCAGGTCGGCGAGGTACCGGGCAAGCGGCACACGGTCTTCCGCGACCCCGAGGGTCGGCTGCGCTACGAGGAGCTGATGGGCGAGGAGGGCTTCTCGTCCGACTCCTCGCTGCTCTACCACGCCGGCGTCCCGTCGGCGATCGTCGACAGCCAGATCTGGGAGCTGCCCGACCAGGCGACGACCGCCAACCACCCGTTGAAGCCGCGCCACCTCAAGCTGCACTCCCTCTTCGACGCTGCCGCGGACAGCCGGAACCCTGTCGAGCACCGCCGCCTGGTGCTCGGCAACGGCGACGTACGGATCTCGTACGTCGTTGCCGGCGCGACGTCGCCGTACTACCGCAACGCCGTCGGCGACGAGTGCGTCTACGTGCAGGAGGGGTCCGGCATGGTCGAGACCGTCTTCGGCGTGCTGACCTACCGCACCGGCGACTACGTCGTCATCCCGCGCGCGACGACGCACCGGTGGGTACCGGCGGAGCCCTGCCGGCTCTACGCCATCGAGGCCAACAGCCACATCCACCCGCCGAAGCGCTACCTGTCCCGCTTCGGCCAGCTGCTCGAGCACGCGCCGTACTGCGAGCGCGACCTCTACGGCCCCGACGAGCCGTTCCTGGTCGAGGGCAGCGACGTCGAGGTGCTGGTCAAGCACCGCGGCAGCGCCCCGGGCGGCATCGTCGGCACGCGGATGACCTACGCGACGCACCCGTTCGACGTCGTCGGCTGGGACGGCTGCCTCTACCCGTTCACGTTCAACGTCGAGGACTTCATGCCGATCACCGGCAAGGTCCACCAACCGCCGCCGGTGCACCAGGTCTTCGAGGGCTGGAACTTCGTGGTCTGCAACTTCGTGCCGCGCAAGGTCGACTACCACCCCGACTCGGTGCCGGTGCCCTACTACCACTCCAACGTCGACAGCGACGAGGTCATGTTCTACGTCGGCGGCGACTACGAGGCGCGCAAGGGCTCGGGCATCAACATCGGCTCGATCTCGCTGCACCCCGGTGGCTACGCGCACGGCCCGCAGCCGTCGGCGATCGAGGCGTCGCTGGGCGCGGAGTACTTCGACGAGCTCGCCGTCATGGTCGACACGTTCAAGCCGCTCGACCTGGGCGAGGCCGCGCTGGCCTCCGAGGACCCGGCGTACGCCTGGACCTGGGCCGGCCGAGGCCCCGACTCGACCGGCGAGGACGGCGGCCCGGCGGTGTTCTCGAACTCCTAGCGGGCAGGATGTCGGCCATGCCGTCGTACGTCGCCTTCCTGCGCGCGATCAACCTGGGCGCCCAGCGCAAGGTGCCCATGGCCGACCTGCGCACCTGCCTGGAGGAGGCGGGCTACGAGGACGTGGCCACGCACATCCAGACCGGCAACGTCCGCTTGCGCACTTCGACGCGCAGCCTGGCCAAGGTCGCCGAGCAGCTCGAGACGGTGCTCGGCGAGCGGTACGGCTTCGAGATCCCCGCGATCGTGTTCACGCCGCCACAGCTGCGTGAGGTGTACGACGACGCCAGCACGTTCGCGCCCGACAGGGTCCGCGGCGACAACCGTTACGTGTTGCTCTTCAAGCCCGGCGAGGCGCCGACCGGCGAGGACGCGACCGCGATCAACGCCTGGGACGCGCCCGGCGAGGCGGCGATGGTCAACGGCCGCGCGGTGCACGTCTGGATCGACGGCACCTCTCAGGGCGCCCAGGTCCTCAACGTGTTCAAGAAGCCGCTGTGGCCCGGCACCAACCGCAACGTGAAGGTCCTCGAGGCCGTCGTGCGGAAGTGGCTCTGAGCGGTTCAGGTTCCGGCTCGCCCTGCCGATGGTGAGGCTGACCGGAGGCTCGTGACGTGGGCCGACCACGGAGACGGTCACGACGACAGGGGACGAGCACCGCATGCCACTGACGGCTTTCGGGTCGCCGGACAGCTCGACGGGGTGGATGGCCCGCGCCCTCGGCGCGCTCTACGTCTGCGGCGGTCTGGTGGCGGTCGCGTGGGTCGCGATCCCGCACGCCGACCCGACCGGCGACACGGTCGTGCTCGCGACGGCGGTGTCCGCCGTCCTGCTCGGTGCCGCGCTGCTCGTCGTGCCGTTCGGGCCGTGGCCGCGCTGGGCTCTGCACGCGTGCATCGCGGGCATCCAGGTCGTGGTGTCGACGGCGTACGTCGCCACCGACAGCGCCGTGACGGACGGACGGTTCTTCTACGCCTGGGCCACGCCGTACTCGGCGTTCTTCTTCGGCCGCGGGGCGATGGCCGGGCACGTGGCCTGGACCGCGGTCTGCCAGGTCGTCGCCCTCGTCCTGATCGGCGACCCGTTCGCCGAGTCGGCGCGCTCGTTCCTGATGACGACCGGGACCGTCGTGGCGGTCGGCCTGCTCGTCAACCTCGTGGCGGACCGGATGAGGGCCAGCCAGGACCAGCTCCGGCACGCGGCGCTGCACGACCCGCTCACGGGGCTCGTCAACCGACGCGGGCTCGCCGTCGCCCTCGAGCGGGCGCTCGCCGACGCCCGGCGCACGCACACGAAGGTCGCCGTCCTGCTCGTCGACCTCGACCACTTCAAGCTCGTCAACGACACGCACGGGCACCACGTCGGCGACCGGATGCTCGCGGAGGTCGCTCCCCGTCTGCTTCGCGCGGTCCGCGGCGGTGACGTGGTCGGGCGGATGGGCGGTGACGAGTTCGCGGTCGTCTGCCCGGGCGTGCGCGACGAGGCCGACGTCCAGCCCGTCCTCAACCGGCTCCGCGAGGCCTGGCAGCCGGTCACGCTCGACCCGGGCGACCTCCCGCTCTCCGGCAGCGTCGGCGTCGTCGTCTGCGACGGTACGGCGACGGCGGACGCGGTGCTGCGGGACGCGGACGTCGCGCTCTACCGAGCCAAGGACGTCCAGCGCGGCTCGGCGGTCGTCTTCGACACGTCCCTCCGCAGCTCCGTCGAGCGCGAGACCACCCTCGACCGTGCGTTGCGCGGCGCCGTCGAGCGCGGCGAGCTCGCGCTGCACTTCCAGCCGATCGTCGACCTCCGGACCGAGGAGGTCGTGGGGGCGGAGGCGCTGATGCGCTGGACGTCCCCGGCCCTCGGCGCGGTGTCGCCGGTGGAGTTCATCCCGCTCGCCGAGGACCGCGGGCTGATCACCGAGCTCGGTGGCTGGGCGCTCGAGGAGTGCTGCCGCACGATCGCCGCCTGGCGGTCGGAGGGCCGGGTCTCCCCGAGCTTCCGCGTCACCCTGAACGTCTCGGCGCACCAGCTGCGGCCGTGCTTCGCCGGCGAGGTGCGCGCCGCCCGCGAGCGGCACGGCCTGCCCGCGGAGGCGCTGTGCCTGGAGATCACCGAGTCGGTGCTGCTCGGCGACGCCGACCCCGCGGCGCAGTGCCTGGCCGAGCTGACCGAGGCCGGCACCGCGCTGCTGCTCGACGACTTCGGCACCGGCTACTCGTCGCTGTCCTACCTGCACCGGTTCCCGCTGTCGGCGATCAAGCTCGACCGGTCGTTCGTGGAGTCCGCGTGCACGTCGCCGCGGCAGCGCGCCCTGCTCGAGGCGATCCGCGCGATGGCCGACGCGCTCGGCATGCGCGTCGTGGCCGAGGGCGTCGAGACGGCCGAGGTCGCCGACGCCCTGCGCGCCCTGGGCTACACCCGCGCGCAGGGCTACCTGTGGTCGCCGCCGGTGCCGGCGGACGCGTTCCCGGGCAGCGTCGCACTGGGCGCGCTCACGCCTCGGCCGTGACCTTCTCCGGCACCGGCGCCCGGTCCAGCGTGCGCACCGACCGGGACGTCAGCGCGAGCAGGGCGATCGCGGCGTACGCGATGCCGCTCCACATCAGCACGTCCCGGAAGCCGAACCACTCGCCGAGCGGGCCGTAGAGCAGCTGGCCCACCGGCATCGCCACGAACGAGCCGAGCGCGTCGTAGGAGTAGGCGCGCGACAGCATCGAGTCGTCGATGTTCTCCTGCATGGCGAGGTTCCAGCCCATGCTGAACATCTCGATGCCCGCGCCGGCGATGAACGTGACCGCGATGAGCGTGACGAGGTGTGGTTCGACGCCCAGGACGAAGATCGGGATGCCCATCAGCGAGCAGCCGAGCATGCCGTAGAGCAGCGGCCGGCGCATCCGGACCCGCAGCAGGAGCACGGTCATCGCCAGCAGGCCGATCGACTCGGCCGACAGCACGAAGCCCCAGCCCTGCTCGCCGATCGTGTCCTTCGCGACCGCGGGCCCGAGCGTGAACCAGGCGCCGGTGTGGATCGCGTTGAGGAAGCCGAACGCCAGCACGATGACCCACAGCCAGGTGATGGAGCGGAACAGCGTCCAGCCCTCGCGCAGCTCGTGCAGCGTGCTGCTGCGCTCCGCCGGGGCCGGCTTCGGCGGCATCGTCACCGGAGTCAGCAGGAGCGCGGCCACCAGCCACGTGAACGCGTCGACGGCGAGCGCCCAGCCGGACCCGACCGTGACGACGAGCAGTGCGCCGACCGTCGGACCGATGATCGTCAGGCCGCCCCGCGACAGCGACAGCAGCGCGTTGGCGCTCTGCAGCTGTTCGCGTGGCACCAGCTGCGGGACCATGCTCGCCATCGCCGGGAACGAGATGGCCGACACCAGCCCGTGCACGGCGGACAGCGCGATGACCATCCAGAGCTCCGCCGTACCCGTGATCACCAGGAACGCGATGGCTCCCTGCGTCAACGCGGACGTCAGGTTCGACAGCTGCAGCACCACCGCCCGCGGGAAGCGGTCCGCGACGACGCCGCCGAAGAGCAGGAACAGCACCATCGGGATCGTGTGCGCGGCGAGCACCTGACCGAGGGCCGTGGGGGAGTCCGTGATGTCCAGCACCGCGAAGGCCAGCGCGATGTTGGCCATCATGTTGCCGAGGGTGTTGACGAACCGGGAGCCGTAGTACCAGGCGAAGTTGCCGTTGCGCAGGGGCGTGAGGGACTCGCGCCAGGTCATGCGGGGTCCCCGCGGCGGCGCGAGCGCAGCGAGCGGCGTCTTGGGGTGCTCACTCGTTGTCCTCCATCAGGAACGCAGCGGCGGTCATGCCTACGTGCACGGTGCCTTCGCTGCGAGGAGGCTGTGCGGAGGCGTGGATGAGCTTGCTGGCCTCGATGACCATGTCGCGGACCTTCTCCCAGACCTCGGGGGTCACCCACAGCTCGGCGTCGACCAGCGTGCCCTTGCGGCGCTGGGAGCCGTAGCGGCGGGTCATCTCAGCGGCCATCGCGGCGACGTACGCGCCGTAGTCCTCGGGCGGCGAGTCCTCGGCGATCATCTTGGTCTCGTTCCACGGGTGCTGGTAGCGCTTGGCCACGCCGCCGCGGATCTTCTCCTCGCCGGCCACGACGAGGAGGCCGGCGTCGGCGAGCGTGCGCAGGTGGTACGACGCGTTGGCGTGGGTGATGTCGAGCTCCCGGGCGACCTCGGCGGCGCTGAGCGCCTGGTTGGTCAGCAGCGACAGGATCCGCAGGCGCAGCGGGTGCGCGGTCGCGCGCATCTGGCCGAGGCGGGGTTCGGACATGGCTGTTCCTCGTGGGGCGGTGGGGGCGACTCTCCAACGAGTCTTGGACAGTGTGGCCGAGGAACGCCGCCCGGGCAACCGGATTTCGGAGCCCGGGCGGCGTTCGGTCGATCGGGCGGGTCAGGCGAGCACGGGCCGGTGGCTGCGGAACGCGCCCGCCGGGTCCACGTCCTCCTTCACCCGGCGCAGCCGGTCGAGCGCCTCGGCGGGGTACGCCGCGGCGGGGTCGTGCTCCTGGCCGAGGAAGTTGAAGAACGTGCGGCCGGTGAGCTCCGGCGCGAGCGCGGCGCGCAGGTCGCCGATCGCCGCGTCGATGGCTGTGGAGGCTTCCGGGCTGACCGGGATGCCGAGCGCGAACACCTGGTAGGGCTCGCGGATCGGGCCGTTCGGCCCGTCCTCGACCGTGCCGCGCGCCAGCGCGCCGCCGAGGTGGCGGATCTGCACGACCGCGAGCGGTACGTCGGCGCCGGCACCCACGGCGTTCACGAGCCGGTCGACCGTGCCGGCGTCGAGCCGGCCGATCATGCCCGACCACTCCTGGCCGGGCATCGGGTCGGTCGGCTCGTTGGCGATCTCGCCGAGCCGGCCGAGCGGGACCGGACCGAGCGTGTCGAGCGCGATCGCGGGCAGCTGGCGCAAGCGGGTGAGGTGCCGGTTGGCCTCGGTCTCGGTGCCGAGGAAGGCGACGTCGACGCTCACGAACGAGCGGCCGCGGATCGCCTCGGGCATCGCCGGGTCGGGCGGGAAGCGGAACAGGTGCGCCCACAGGGTCAGCTCCTCCGGCGCCTTCGCGGTGACCTCCCGGAACGCCTGGAGCACCGGGCGCGCCATCTCGAGCGGCCACATCAGGCGGCCGCCGTACACCTGCGGAGCGGGGAACAGCCGCATCTCGAGCGCGGTGACGATGCCGAAGTCGCCACCGCCGCCCTTCATCGCCCAGAAGCGCTCGGGGTCCGTGGTCGCGTCGACGCGCATGAACGTGCCGTCGTGGTCGACGACGTCGAAGGCGGTGACCGCGTGCGCTGCGAGGCCCCAGGCGCGGCCGAACCAGGACAGCCCGCCGCCGAGCGTGTAGCCGACCACGCTCGGGTCGGGGTTGCTGCCCGCCGGAGCGGCGAAGCCGGTCGGCTCGAGAGCGGTGAGCAGCTCGCCCCAATTCACACCGGCGCCGACGCGCACGGTGCGGGCGGCGGTGTCGATGGTGATGTCGTCGAGGCCGCGGGTGCGTAGCACCACGCTGCCGGACAGCGCCTCGGTCGCGCCGTGCCCGACGGGCTGCGCCGTGACGGGGTAGCCGTGCGCGGTGGCGGTGCGGACCGCGGTGGCGACCTCGTCGGCGGTGTCGGTGGTGACGACCGCCGCCGGGCGCTGGTCGACGTTGAGCACCCAGCCGCGCCGGGCGAGCTCCCAGACCGGGTCGTCCGGCCCGACCACCCTGCCGGGCAGGGCTTCGCGAAGCGCGGCGACGACGCGGGTGGGAGCCGTCGCAGTGGGGATGGTGGTCGGGATGGTGGTGCGTGTGACGAGCTCGGTCATGACTCTCCTAGACGTGACGGACGGTCCCGAGACGGCTGTGCGCAATCGACGTGGCTCAGCCGAGGTTGGTCAGCTGGCGGGGGACGTAGGTGCCGGTGCGGAAGGTCGCCCGCTCGGCGTCGCGACGGCGAGCGCGGCGGACCTGCTCCCCGGTGGGGACGAGACGGGCGGTGCGGCGGGTGATACCTCGCATGACGCTGCTCCTCTGCGATTCGGTGCCCCGAGGCGACTGCCAAAGACTTGTTGGACAGTTGTACGCCGCTCGCCGACCAACTGTCAAGCACTTCTTTGGGGGTTACGGATCGGCCTGGACCAGCCGCAGCCGCACGGACCCCAGGAAGTCCTGGCGGAGGTCCGCGGGGAGGCCGTCGTACGGGCTGGCCTGCGAGACGTGCGCCGCCATCGCCTGCTCCCGCCGCTCGAGCACTGCGCCGGCGTCGAGCACGTGGGTGATCTCGTCGTCGGGTGTGCCCAGCTCGCCCAGTGCGCGGTACGCCTCCGCCCCGCCGGACAGCGCCATCCGGTCGGCCCAGCGGCGCATCAGGCTGCGCGGCAGGCAGGACAGGTACGTCTGGAGCCCCTCCTCGCGGCCGACGTGCTCACTCGCGCGTCGCACGGCCGCATGGTCGCGGTGCCCGTCGCTCGCGTCGAGGGTGAGCAGCGCGTCAGGCGCGACACCGGCCACGGTGCGGCGTACCGCCTGGGCCAGCTGGTCCGGCGCCGTCGCCGCGAGCGACCCGGCCGGCGGTGCCCCGGTCAGACCGGAGTCCGCGAACGCCCAGACGCCGACACGCTCGACGCCGAGGTGGGCACACGACGTGCGCAGCTCGCGCTCGCGGACCTCGCCGAGGTCGGCGCCGTCGAGCGGGACCGCGGGCTCGCCGGCCTCGCCGCGGGTGGCGCAGGCGACCACGGTGCGGATGCCGGCGTCGGCGGCGAGCAGCAGCGCGCTGCCGCAGCCGAACGCCTCGTCGTCGGGGTGCGCGACGACGACCAGCAGCGTGTCGCCGGGGGAGAGGTCGAGGAACCGGCTCCTGCTCATGATCGGCGTCTCCGTCCTGATGCTGCCCTGTGCAGTAAGTCACGCCAGTAGATACTGCCTAGGGCAGTGTGTCAAGATGCGGCATGCCCGCGGACCGGACCACCACGTCGTACGCCCTTCTCGGCCTGCTCGCCCTGCGCCCCTGGACCACCTACGAGCTCGCCAAGCAGGTGCGCCGCAGTCTTCGATGGTTCTGGCCCCGGGCAGAGCGGAAGCTGTACGACGAGCCCAAGCGGCTCGTCGCGGACGGGCTGGCGACCGCCGAGGAGGGCTACACCGGCAAGCGCCGGCGCACCACCTACGCGATCACCGAGGCCGGGCGCGGCGCCCTCGCCGAATGGCTCGACGAACCGCCGGCGCCGCGCATCTTCGAGTCCGAGGCGATGGTCAAGGTGTTCTTCGCCGACGCCGGCGACCTCGACCAGCTGCGCGCCACCCTCGGCCGGGTCGAGGCCGAGGCCGCCGAGCGGCTCGAGGAGCTGGTCGAGCTCGCGAAGGAGACCGAAGGACCGTTTCCGGCCCGGCGCCACCTCGGTGCGCTGTGCCTGCGGCTCCAGCACGACCAGGAGCGCGCGGTGCTCGAGTGGGCTCGGTGGGCGCACGAGCAGGTCGACACCTGGCGCTCCACCACCGACCCGGGGGGCTGGGACACCCGGGCGGTGCTGGCCTCGATCAGCGGGTGACCGTCAGTGAGTGGTCTCGACAGGCTCGACCACCCGGATCCCGTCAGGCGATCTTGACCCCCGCGTCTGCCATCTCCTCCAGCGCCTTCTTCGTCGTCTCCGGCGCCACGCCCGCGCACAGCGACTCGAGCACGGTGGTCTCGAACCCCTCGCGCACGGCGTCGAGCGCGGTGGCGCGCACGCAGTAGTCGGTGGCGATCCCGCACACGTCGACGTGCGTGATGCCGTGCTTGCGCAGCCACTCGGCGAGACCGGAGCCGTCGGAGCAGACGCCCTCGAAGCCGGAGTACGCCGCCGCGTGCTCGCCCTTGAGGAACACCGCGTCGAACGGCTGCGGGTCGAGGTTGGGGTGGAACGCCTCGCCGTCGGTGCCGACCACGCAGTGCTTCGGCCAGCTGTGCACGAAGTCGGGGTTGTCGCTGAAGTGGTCGCCCGGGTCGATGTGGTGGTCGCGTGTCGCCACCGCGACGTCGTACTCCGGGGCCTGGGGGTCCCTCTCCGTCCAGTGGTGCAACAGCTCGCTGATCCGGTGCGCGACCGCCGCGCCACCGGAAACGGCCAGGCTGCCGCCCTCGCAGAAGTCGTTCTGCACGTCCACGACGACCAGTGCACGCTTCATGGCCCGACCCTAGCGACGCAGGACACACGCGGAAAGCGCGATCGCCGCGGCCGGACAACCCGGCGTCGTACGCCTTCTCGGCTGAGGACGTCAGCGCCGCCGCTGGGAGACTCCCGGCATGAGCGTCTCCGAGCCCGAGGTCAGCGCCCTGGCGATCAACGTGACGGTCCCCGAGGAGCTGCGGTGGACCGACGTACGCCGCGGCGAGGAGTTCACGCTCACGACGCTGAACGTGCGGCTGCTGCCGGACGGCCGGCTGGCGGCGAAGGCGTACGGGCGCCCGACCGCCGGTGGCCGGGGCGCCTACGTGTCGTTCCCGGTGCCGGACCGGCCCGAGCTCGCCTCCGTGGTCGAGGCGGCGGCCGACCGCGCCGCGGCGCTCTGGGGCGCCCACGGGCGCTTCGGCTGACCCTTGCTCCGGCCCCGGGCGAGCTGTGCGGATCTGGTGCAGATCGTGTGTGTCCGGCTGCCACGAGGGGGCGCATGCCCGCAGAATGGCCGGACGACCCGCGCCGCGGGTCGCGGCACACGAGGGGAGGCCGGGGTCGTGGCCTTGATCGAGACCGAGCGACTGACCAAGCGCTTCGGCGCGGTCACCGCGCTCGACGACCTGACCGTGGCGGTGTCGCCGGGGGTCACCGGGCTCGTCGGAGCCAACGGGGCCGGCAAGTCGACGCTGCTGAAGATCCTCCTCGGCCTGATCCCGGCCACCGACGGACACGCGCGGGTGCTCGACCTCGACGTGACCAGCGACGGCGCGGCCATCCGAGAGCGCGTGGGCTACATGCCCGAGCACGACTGCCTGCCGCCCGACGTGAGCGCCACCGAGTTCGTCGTGCACATGGCGCGGATGTCCGGACTGCCGCAGACGGCCGCGCGCGAGCGTGCCGCCGACACGCTGCGGCATGTGGGGCTCTACGAGGAGCGCTACCGGCCGATGGGTGGCTACTCCACCGGCATGCGCCAGCGGGTGAAGCTCGCGCAGGCGCTGGTGCACGACCCCAGCCTGGTGATGCTCGACGAGCCGACCAACGGGCTCGACCCCGCCGGCCGCGACGACATGCTCGAGCTGATCCAGCGCATCGACGCGGAGTTCGGCATCTCGGTGATCGTCACCTCCCACCTGCTCGGCGAGCTCGAGCGCGTCTGCCGCGAGATCGTCGTCATCGACGCCGGCCGGCTGCTGCGCCACTCGACGACCGCGGCGGTCACCGCGGAGACGCCGGTCGTGGCCGTCGAGGTCGACGACGACCCGGCGGATCTGCTCGACCGGCTCCGCGTCGCCGGTGTCACCGCGCAGGCAGTGGACCGGCTGATCCAGGTCGACGTCGCGGACCCCTCGACGTACGACCTCGTCCGCGACGCGGTCGCCGAGCTGGGGCTCGGCCTGGTGCGCATGGAGCGACAGCGGCACCGGATGACCGAGATCTTCGCCGACCGCGAGACCGAGCAGGGAGGCGTCGGTGTCTGAGCCCGCTGTGCCGGCGACCAACGCCGGCGAGATCCACGACATCGGCTACCGCCACTACGACGGGCCGCGGCTCGGCGCCGGCTACATCCAGCGGTCGCTGTTCCTCGAGACCCTGCGCGGCACCTACGGCCTCGGCCGGGCCGCCCGGTCCAAGATCGTGCCGTTCGCGCTGCTGGCGGTGATCTCGCTGCCGGCCGCGGTCATCGCGATCGTCACCGGCTACTTCGGGATGGCCGAGCTGCCGCTGAACTACACCGCCTACGTGTTCACGCTTCAGGTGGCGGTGACGATCTTCGTCGGCGCGCAGTCGCCGGCGGTGATGTCGCGCGACCTGCGCTTCAAGGTGGCGCCGTTGTACTTCTCCCGGCCGCTGAGCCCGCAGCAGTACGTCCAGGCGAAGTACGCCGGCATGGCCGTGTCCTTGTTCATCCTGATGGCCACGCCGCTGGTGCTGCTGCTCGTCGGCGCGCTGCTGTCGGAGCTGCCCGTCGAGGACCAGGTGCCCGACTTCCTCCGCGCGCTGGCCGGCGCGGCGATGTACGCGCTGGTGCTCGCCGGCATCGGCCTGCTGGTCGCGGCGATGACGCCCCGGCGCGGTCTCGGCGTCGCGGCGGTCGTCGGCGTGCTGCTCGTTCTGTCGGGCATGCAGGTCGCGGTGATGGCGATGTCCCTCGAGTTCGGCAACGCGACCTTCCAGGGCTACACCGCTCTGCTCTCGCCGTACCCGCTCGTCGACGGCATCGTCTCTGGCCTCCTCGGCGCCGACTCGACGACGATCGCCGGCGGGCCACCGGGCACGCTCGGGAACGTGATCTTCGTGGCTGTCGCGGTCATGCTCGTCGCGGGCTGCTACGCCGGACTGGTCGCCCGCTACCGGAAGGCGTTGTCGTGAGCACGATCGTCCTCGACGCGGTGTCGCGGTGGTACGGCAACGTGGTGGCGGTCAACGACGTCAGCATGCGACTCGGCCCCGGCGTGACCGGGCTGCTCGGACCCAACGGCGCGGGCAAGTCGACGCTGATCAACATGATGGCCGGGTTTCTCGCGCCCTCGGCCGGCAGCGTGACCCTCGATGATCGCGTGATCTACCGCGACGTCGAGATCTACCGCGAGATAGGCCTCGTGCCCGAGCGCGAGGAGATGTACGACGCGGTCACCGGTTGGCGCTTCGTGCTCGCGAACGCCCGGCTGCACAAGCTGCCCGACCCGGAGGCGGCCGCGCGGCGCGCGATCGACACCGTCGAGATGGGCTACGCCGAGGACCGCGACATCCGCGGCTACTCCAAGGGGATGAAGCAACGGATCAAGATGGCCACGGCGATCGTGCACGACCCGTCGGTCCTGCTGCTCGACGAGCCGTTCAACGGGATGGACCCGCGGCAGCGGCTGCACCTGATGGACCTGCTGCACCGGCTCGGGGACGAGGGCCGGACGATCCTGTTCAGCTCGCACATCCTCGAGGAGGTCGAGCAGATCGCCGGCCGCATCGAGGTGATGGTCGCCGGGCGGCACGCCGCCAGCGGCGACTTCCGCGAGATCCGCCGGCTGATGACGCAGCGGCCGCACCAGTACACCGTCCGCTCCAGCGACGCCCGGGCGATGGCCTCGGCGCTGATCGCCGAGGGGGGCACGTCCGGGGTCGAGCTCGTCACCGACGCCGCCGGCCAGGAGGTCGTCCACGTGCAGGCCAGCGACTACTCCGCGTTCATCCACGCGCTGCCCCGGCTCGCCTCCCGGCACGGCATCCGGCTGTTCGAGGTCCGACCCGACGACGAGTCGCTCGAGAGCGTCTTCTCCTACCTGGTGACCCGATGAACGCCACCGTCGCCTCCCTGACCGGACGCAGCCTGCTCGGCCGCAAGCGCACCCTGGTGCTCCTGCTGCTCCCGCTCGCGCTGCTCGCCCTGTGCACGCTGGCCCGCGTGCTCGCGAGCCTCGACGACGAGATCGCCGCGGCGCTCGAAGGACCGCTGTCGCCGAACCTGCTGACGGCGTTCGGCATCGCGATCCTGATGCCCCTGCTCAGCCTCATCGCCGGCACCGGCTCGATCGGCCCGGAGATCGACGAGGGCTCGATCGTCTACCTGCTCGCCAAGCCCATCAACCGCTACTCGATCGTGGTCACCAAGCTCGTCGTCGCGGTCGGCGTGATCGTCGTGTTCGGCGTGCTGCCGATCGGCATCGGCGGCGTCATCCTGACCGGCGAGGTCGGCCGGGTGGCCATGGCGTTCACGGCCGGTGCGTTCTGCGCCGGGATCGCCTACGCCGCGCTGTACCTGCTTCTCGCGGTGGTCAGCCGCAACGCCGTCGTGTTCGGCCTGGTCTACGCGCTGGTGTGGGAGTCGCTCGTCGGCGGACTGGTGCCCGGCGCGCAGACGCTCAGCGTGCAGCAGTGGTCGCTCGCCGTCGTCAAGGAGGTGCTCGGGGACTCGGCCGGTCCGCTGGCCGTCGACTCCGCGGTCGGCTTCGGCACGGGCGCGGTGTTCCTGGCGCTGGTCACGGTGCTGGCGACGGCGTACGCCGGCCGGCGGCTGCAGGTGCTGCGGCTGACCGAGGCCTGAGGCGTCAGCCTGACAGCACGAGCAGCCCGACCCGGACCAGGCCGAGCACCGGGCCGAAGGGCAGCGCGAACCCGACCCAGAACACCAGCTCGAACGGCACCAGCAGCCAGCTGAGCGTCGCCGCTCCCGGCGCGCCCGACCAGATGAGCACGGCCAGCACGACCTCGGCGAGGCAGACGAAGAGGAACGCGGCGAGGAGCGGCACGCTGGTCGGCAGGCCGAGGCGCTCGAACGGGCCACCGCCGTACGTCGGGAAGCCCATCAGCGTCCAGACCTCGCCGGTGCGCGAGAAGTGGGTCAGCCCGAGCAGGCAGGGGACGCCGAAGCCGAGCCCCAGCAGCATCGATGCCAGCCCGGCAGCGGTCCTCACCGGGGGATCGTAGGCGGTCAGCCGGTGCGGCGTGGTGAGCGCATCCAGGCCAGCACCTTCTGGATGTCGGTGTCCCAGAACCCCCACTCGTGCTCGCCAGGGCGGAAGTCGACGACGGGGTCGAGGCCACGCGCCCGCAGGGCGTCGACGAAGCGGACGTTGTAGTCGTAGAGGTGGTCCTCGGTGCCGCACGAGACGTACAGGTCGGGCAGCGCGGCCGGGTCGGACGCCTCGAGCATCGCGTAGAGGTCGTCGCGGGGCCCAGGCTCGCCGCCGAACACCCGGTCGACCAGTTCCTCGCGCCGGGTCGGGTCCTGGGCGAACGCTACGACGTCGACGGCACCGGACAGGCTCGCGGCCGCCGCGAACCGCTCGGACTGCTGGAACGCCCACTTGAGCGCGCCGTACCCGCCCATGGAGAGTCCGGCCACGAACGTGTCCTCGCGGCGGTCGCTGACCCGGAAGAACCGGTGCACGATCCCGGGCAGCTCCTCGGACAGGTAGGTCCAGTAGCGGTAGCCGTGCGCCTCGTCGGCGTAGAAGCTGCGGGCGACCGCCGGCATCACCACGGCGACGCCGGCGGCGGAGGCGTAGCGCTCGATCGACGAGTAGCGCAGCCAGGCGGTGTGGTCGTCGCTGCGGCCGTGCAGCAGGTACAGCAGCGGCGGCGGAGCGTCGTCGGCACCGGGCGTGACGCCGACCTGCCCCTCGGTGGGCTGGGGCAGCACCACGGTCATCGACGTGCCGAACTCGAGCACCTCGGAGAAGAAGTCGCAGGTGATCAGCGCCATGGTCAGCGGCCCGTGCCGGGCTGGTGGTCGGTCTGGTGGACGGTCGGGATGACCGGCTCGCCGCGGGAGAGCTGGCGCGCCCGGAGCGGGAGCTCGGCGAGGGCCGCCGCGTGCCGCTCGCGTGCGGTCTCGAGGCTGTCGCGGCCCACGACCTCGCCCTCGCGGACGAGTGGCACGAGCAGCGGACGGTCGTCACCGTCGTCGAGGGGCGGGCTGCCGATGCCGACGATCTCGGCCTCGGCGACGCCGTCCTTGCTGCGGCGGCGCAGGGCGTACTTGCGGCCGCCGACGCTGATCTTGTCCTTGCTCTTCTTCGCGACGTCGACCATCTCGCCGTCCTGGCCCTCGCGCGCGACGAGCTTGTAGACGAAGCCGCAGGTCGGGTGGCCGCTGCCGGTGACCAGCGAGGTGCCGACGCCGTAGCTGTCGACGGGCGCGGCGGCGAGACCGGCGATGGCGTACTCGTCGAGGTCGGACGTCACGATGATCTTGGTGCCGGTCGCGCCGAGCGAGTCGAGCTGCTTGCGCACCTCGTGCGCGAGGACGCCGAGGTCGCCGCTGTCGAGGCGGACGGCGCCGAGCTCCGTGCCGGCCACCTCGATGCCGGTCTGCACGGCCTCGCGGATGTCGTAGGTGTCGACGAGCAGCGTGGTGCCGCTGCCGAGCGCCTTGACCTGGGCGGTGAACGCGTCGCGCTCGGTGTCGTGCAGCAGCGTGAACGAGTGCGCGCTGGTGCCGACCGACGGGATGCCGTAGCGGTGCCGCGCGGCGAGGTTGGACGTGGACGCGAACCCGGCGACGTAGGCCGCGCGCGCCGACGCGACGGCCGCCTGCTCGTGGGTACGGCGGGAGCCCATCTCGACGCACGGCCGGCCGTTCGCGGCCATCACCATCCGCGACGCCGCCGAGGCGATCGCCGAGTCGTGGTTGAGGATCGAGAGCAGCACGGTCTCGAGTACGACCGCGCCGGCGAACGTGGACTCGACGATCATGATCGGCGAGTAGGGGAAGTAGACCTCGCCCTCGGCGTAGCCCCAGACGTCGCCGTCGAACCGGTAGTCCGCGAGCCAGTCGAGCGTCTGCTCGTCGACCACGTGCCCGTCGCGCAGCGTGGTCAGCGCCTCGTCGTCGAACCGGAACTGCTCGATCGCGTCGAGCGCGCGGCCGACGCCGGCCACCACGCCGTACCGGCGGCCGGTGGGGAGCGAGCGTGGGAACAGCTCGAACACCGCGCGGCGGTCCGCGGTGCCGTGCTCGAGGGCGGCCTGGAGCATCGTGAGCTCGTAGTGGTCGGTGAGCAGGGCGGTGGTCACGGCATGCAGCCTAGGGGGGCCGGCCGAGGCGAGCCGGGGCTCCGGTGGTCTGGCTGGGGTGGTCCGGCTCCTACGATGGTGGTGTGTCCATGCCCGTGCCTGTCGAGACCGAGGAGCCGGACCAGGCCGTCGTCGTCGACAAGCCTTGGACGACGGTGGTGTGGAACGACCCGGTCAACCTGATGAGCTACGTGACCTACGTGTTCCAGACCTACTTCGGCTACCCGCGGAAGAAGGCCGAGAAGCTGATGCTGCAGGTGCACGAAGAGGGGAAGTCGACAGTGTCCCACGGGTCCCGCGAGGAGATGGAGCGCGACGTGCAGGCCATGCACGAGTACGGCCTGTGGGCCACCATGGAGAAGGCCGAGTGACCCGGGTCGTCGAGCTTGTCGAGACCACGGAGCCCGTGTCCCGGGTGGTCGAGCTTGTCGAGACCACGGAGCCGGCACAGTGACGTCCGGCTTCGAGCCGCGTCGCGGCGGGGGAGCGGTCGCGACGTTGACCGGCTTCGAGGCCGACCTGCTGCGCTCGCTGGCCTCGCAGCTCGTCGAGCTGCTGCGCAACGAGGTCGCCGCGCCCGCCGAGTCCGACGACCCGCTGGAGAAGCTGCTCGACTTCAGCGGCCCGACCACCGAGCCGGACGACCCGGTGCTGGCGCGGCTGTTCCCGACGGCGTACCCGGACGACGAGGAGGCCGCCGGCGAGTTCCGCCGGTTCACCGAGGGCGCGCTCCGCGACAGCAAGGCCCGCTCGGCCGTGCTGATCATCGACATGCTCGAGGAGGCCGGCCTCCCCAAGGAGCTCACCGAGGACGGCCTGGTCATCGACGTCGAGCTCGACCCCGAGCAGGCCGCCGCCTGGATGCGCTCGTTCACCGACGTACGCCTCGCGCTGGCCACCCGCCTCGGTGTCGAGGAGGGTGACGACGACTACTGGATGTCGCTGCCCGACGACGACCCCCGCACCCACGTCCACGACATCTACGAGTGGGTCGGCTACCTCCAGGAGACCCTCGTCCAGGCCCTCATGCGCTGACCCACCGGGTGGTCGAGCCTGTCGAGACCACGTCTCGGCATCCGGACTGGCGTCGGCGCGGTCGTGGTGGTCACCGGGCGTTGAATACCCTCGGTACGTGCTGCGCATCGACCAGGAGATCCACGACGCGATCGTCGCGCACGCCAAGAGGGACCACCCGATCGAGGCGTGCGGCGTCGTCGCGGGTCCGGCGGGGTCCGACCGGCCGACGCGGTTCGTGGCGATGGTGAACGCCGCGTCGTCCCCCACGTTCTACGAGTTCGACTCGGTCGACCTGCTCGGGCTCTACAAGGAGATGGACGCGCGGGACGAGGAGCCGGTGGTGATCTACCACTCGCACACCGCCACCGAGGCGTACCCGTCGCGCACCGACATCGGCCTGGCGATGGAGCCCAACGCGCACTACGTGCTGGTGAGCACACGCGAGCACGGGAATAACGAGGGCCCGGTGGAGTTCAGGTCCTACAGAATCGTCGACGGCGAGGTGACCGAGGAAGAGGTCGTCGTCGCCGCCCCCGAGAAGAGCTGAGGAGTCCGACTCATGGCCGTCGAGGTCCGCATCCCCACGATCCTGCGCACGTACACCGGTGGCGAGAAGGCCGTCATCGGCTCCGGCGCGACGCTCTCGGAGCTCATCGACGACCTGGAGAGCAACCACCCCGGCATCAAGGACCGCCTGGTCGAGGCCAAGGACGGGTCGCTCGACCTGCGCCGGTTCGTGAACGTCTACGTCAACGACGAGGACGTGCGGTTCACCGGTGGCCTGGCCACCGAGGTGGGCGACGGCGACCAGGTGGTCGTGCTGCCCGCCGTCGCCGGCGGCTGCCCCGCCGTCGACGCGTTCGCGACGGTCGACTGACCCGGTGGCTCGCTTCGACTCGCTGCTGGCGTCGGTCGGCGGTACGCCGCTCGTCGGCCTGCCGCGGCTCAGCCCGACGCCCGACGTACGGCTGTGGGCGAAGCTCGAGGACCAGAACCCCACCGGCTCGATCAAGGACCGCGCCGCGCTGAAGATGGTCGAGGAGGCTGAGAAGGACGGCCTGCTCCGGCCCGGCTGCACGATCCTCGAGCCGACCTCCGGCAACACCGGCATCTCGCTGGCGATGGCGGCGAAGCTCAAGGGCTACCGGCTCGTCTGCGTGATGCCCGAGAACACCTCCGAGGAGCGGCGCCAGCTGCTGCGGATGTGGGGCGCGGAGATCGTGTCCTCGCCGGCCGCCGGCGGCAGCAACGAGGCGGTGCGTGTCGCTAAGGGGATCGCCGAGGAGCACCCCGACTGGGTGATGCTCTACCAGTACGGCAACCCCGCGAACGCGCTCGCCCACTACGAGGGCACCGCGCCGGAGATCCTCGCCGACCTGCCGACCGTGACCCACTTCGTCGCCGGGCTCGGCACGACCGGCACGCTCATGGGCGCCGGCCGGTACTTCCGCGAGCACAAGCCGGAGGTGCGTATCGTCGCGGCCGAGCCGCGCTACGGCGAGCTCGTCTACGGTCTGCGCAACCTCGACGAGGGGTTCGTCCCGGAGCTGTACGACGAGACGCTGATCGACGCCCGCTTCTCGGTCGGCCCGCGGGACGCCGTACGCCGGGTGCGCGAGCTCCTCGAGCTCGAGGGGATCTTCGCCGGGATCTCCACCGGGGCGATCCTGCACGCCGCGCTCGCCCAGGCCGCGAAGTCGGTCAAGGCGGGGGAGCGCGCCGACATCGCGTTCGTGGTCGCCGACGGCGGCTGGAAGTACCTCTCCACCGGTGCCTACGAGGGCACCATCGACGACGCCGAAGAGCGCTTGGAAGGCCAGCTCTGGGCCTGATCCGGCCGGCGCCCCGACGTCCCGATCGCCTCACCGATTGGTCACAAACCGCAAGATCCAGCGCCGGGTTCTTGCGGTTGGGGACCAAACCGCAACGCCCCCGGGACCCGTTCGGACAAGTCGTAGGCACGGCGCCGTACCCCGGGTTATCGTGGCGCGGCCGAGAGGCCCCGTCGCCCGCCTGACCCCACCTGGGAGAGCACCCCGTGCGAGAGATCGTCGTCTTCAGCGGTTCGGCCCATCGACCCCTCGCCTCGGCGATCTGCGACGCACTCGGGGTGCAGCTGTCCGCCGTGGAGATCAGCCGGTTCAGCAACGACTGCCTCCAGGCCCAGCTCCAGGCCAACTGCCGCCAGCGCGACGTCTACATCGTCCAGCCGCTGGTGCCGCCGACGCAGGAGCACCTCATGGAGCTGCTGCTCATGGTCGACGCAGCCAAGGGCGCGAGCGCCGCGCAGATCACCGCGGTGATGCCGCACTACGCCTACGCCCGGTCCGACAAGAAGGACGCCTCCCGGATCAGCCTCGGCGGCCGGCTCGTCGCCGACATGCTGGTCACCGCCGGCGTGTCGCGGGTGCTCACCATGACCCTGCACGCGCCGCAGGTGCACGGCTTCTTCAGCGTCCCGGTCGACCACCTCACCGCGCTCGGCGTCCTCGCCGACCACTTCCAGGGCCAGGACCTCGAGGACACGGTGGTCGTGTCGCCCGACCTCGGCAACGCGAAGACCGCGACCCAGTTCTCTCGCCTGCTCGGGGTCCCGGTCGCCGCCGGCAGCAAGCGACGCCTCTCCGACGACCGGGTGGTGATCGACGACATCGTCGGCGACGTCCGCGGCAAGCGGGCCATCGTCCTCGACGACGAGATCGCCACCGGCGGGTCGATCGTCGAGCTGCTCGACAAGCTCCAGGAGCTCGGCTGCACCGGCGCCTCGGTCGCCTGCACGCACGGGTTGTTCGTCGGCAAGGCCGTCGACCGGCTCCGCGACCACCCGTTCATCGAGGAGGTCGTCACCACCGACACGGTGCCGCCCGCCGACTGGCCGGAGCTCCAGGTGCTGTCGACGGCCGGGCTCTTCGCCGAGGCGATCAGCCGGGTGCACGCCGGCGAGTCGATCAGCAGCATGTTCGATGGCGTCGACCCGACGCTCGGCCCGCCTCAGCCGCGGCTGCCGTTCCCCGCGTGACCCCACCTCGATGAGGCGTCCGTACGTCGGTCAGGTCGGCGTACCGGCTCCGGACCTGGCAGGCTGAACGCATGCTCTACCAGGTCATGCACACGGTGGTCCCGCCGCTGGCCAAAGCCATCTGGCGGCCCACCGTCGAGGGCCTGCACAACCTGCCCGAGACCGGCCCGGTCATCGTGGCGAGCAACCACCTGTCCTTCGCCGACTCCCTGGTCATCCCGATCGTCGCGCCACGGAAGGTGACGTTCCTGGCCAAGGCGCAGTACTTCAACGGCACCGGCGTCAAGGGCGCCATCTCCCGTGGCTTCTTCGGCGGCCTCGGCATGATCCCCGTCGACCGCGACGACACCCGGGCCGCGCTCGCCTCGCTCGACATCGCGCTCGACATCCTGAGCAAGGGCGGCGCCTTCGGCATCTACCCCGAGGGCACGCGCTCCCGCGACGGTCGGCTCTACCGCGGCCGCACCGGCGTCGCCCACCTTGCGCTCACCTCGGGCGCCCCGGTCGTCCCCGTCGGCCTCACCGGCACCCAGGACATCCAGCCGGTCGGCTCCAACCTCCCCCGGCTCGCGAAGGTCACCGTCCGGTTCGGCGAGCCGCTGCACTTCCAGCAGAAGTACGACGGAGTCCCGGTCGGCCGCGCCCGTCGGGAGGTCACCGACCAGGTGATGAACGCGATCCAGAAGCTCTCCGGCCAGCAGTTCGCCGGCGTCTACAACGACCACACGCCTTCCGTCTGAGCGTCCCGGCCAAGCCGCGTCGTGACCGGGATCGCAGGGTGACGTCGGTCGCTCACGCCTGAACCTGGTCCGTGCCTGCCACTAGCCTGTTCGCGTGGCAGACGCACCCGTCGGGATCTTCGACTCGGGCTTCGGTGGACTCACCGTGGCCCGGGCCGTGCTCGACCAGCTGCCGCACGAGCCGGTGCTCTACCTCGGCGACACCGCCCGGCAGCCCTACGGCCCGAAGTCGATCGGCGAGGTGCGCGAGTACGCCCTCGAGTGCCTCGACCACCTGGTCGACCAGGGCGTCAAGGCGCTGGTCATCGCCTGCAACTCCGCCAGCGCGGCCGTGCTGCGCGACGCCCGCGAGCGCTACCCGGTCCCGGTCGTCGAGGTGATCCACCCCGCGACCCGGCGCGCCGTCGCAGCGAGCCGCACCGGCCGCATCGGGGTGATCTGCACCCGCGCGACCGCCGAGTCGATGGCCTACGAGGACGCCTTCACCGCGGCCCCGCACGTCACGCTGTTCACCCGGGCCTGCCCCCGGTTCGTCGAGTTCGTCGAGGACGGCGTGACCAGCGGCCCGGAGCTGCTCGAGGTCGCCCACGAGTACCTCGATCCCCTCACCACCGAAGGCATCGACACCCTGATCCTCGGCTGCACGCACTACCCCCTGCTCACCGGCGTCGTCTCCTACGTCATGGGCGACCAGGTCACGCTGGTCTCGAGCGCGGAGGAGACCGCCAAGGACGTCTACAAGCTGCTCGTGCAGCGCGGCCTCGAGCGCGACCCGTCGCTGCCGCCGCCGACCCACCGCTTCCTCACCACCGGCCAGCCCGAGGAGTTCGCCCGCATCGGCCGGCGCTTCCTCGGCCCCGAGCTCGACGACGTGCACCAGCTCGCCCAGGCCACCTCGTGGGTGGTGGTCTGATGCGGCTCACCGTCATCGGATGCTCGGGCTCGTTCGCCGGTCCCGACTCCGCGGCCTCCTGCTACCTCCTCGAGGCGGACGACCCGCAGGAGCCGGGCCGCACCTGGCGGGTCCTGCTCGACCTCGGCAGCGGCGCGCTCGGCACGCTGCAGCGCTTCATGTCGCCGCTGGACCTCGACGCGGTGCTCTTCACCCACCTGCACCCCGACCACTACTTCGACGTCAGCGGCCTCTACGTCATGTGGAAGTACCACCCCGGCGGCCCGCGCCCGCGCATCCCGCTCTACGGCCCCCGTGGCCTCGCCAAGCAGACCGCGCGCTCCTACGGCCTGGCCAACCCGCCCGGGATGACCAACGAGTTCGAGTTCCACGAGTACGCCGACGCGCCCGTCACCATCGGCCCCTTCACGATCAAGCCGATCCGGGTCGTCCACCCCGTGCTCGCCTACGCCCTGCGCGTGGAGGCGACCGGCTCGGTGCTGACCTACTCCGGCGACACGGGTCCCTGCGACGCGCTGGTCGAGGCCGCCAAGGGCGCCGACCTGCTGCTCGCCGAGGCGGCGTTCCAGACCGGCGGCGACAACCCGCCCGACCTGCACCTGACCGGTGCCCAGGCGGCCGCTGCCGCGACCGCCGCCGGCGCCGGCCGGCTCGTGCTGACCCACATCCCGCCGTGGCACGACAAGCGTGTCGCGCTCGAGGAGGCACGCGCCGGGTTCGACGGCTCCGTCGAGCTGGCCGAGACCGGCGCGACGTACGACGTCTGAGCCCGACACGCCGATTTCGGCAGGAACCGTCCGGCACCGATCTTTCCGACATGCCTGCGACGGGCCGGACCATCCCGATCCGCACCGGCCGAGCCCGCGGAGCCACCTCGTCATTCACCTGATCGGGGCGATGCCCGACCCCGCGTCCTCTCGTGACGTGGACGGGGACCGAGGAAGGACTGGTGGATGTCGGACGCCGTACCCGAGGCACGAACGACCCCTCTCCGGCCGGAGCCGACCGCGAGAAGGGAGCGGCTCCCGGCCGAGCAGTCGCCCGGCCGCGACCTGCCCCGGCCGCTGTTCCCGGTCCTCGCCCTGGACCGGCTGCTCGACCGTCTCTCGCGGACCGTCCCGAGAACCCCGTTGACCCTGGTCTGGGCGCCTGCCGGGGCCGGGAAGACGAGCCTCGCCCTGTCCTGGGTGAGGCAGCTGCCCGGGTCCGCCCGCGTGACCTGGGTCAGCGTCGACCACCGCACGACGCGATGGACCGGTCTGTGGTCCCAGGTGGCCCAGGCCGTGCGGCCCCGGCCCCGGCCGCGTCTCGTCACCGACCCGCCCGACCGGCAGTCAGGCGGAGTGGAGGACCTCGACGTCGTCGTCATCGACAACGGCGAGACCCTGGCGGACCCGGTGCTCGCCGACCTGTGCGAGGGCGTGCTGAGCGACCACGCCGCACCCCACCTGGTGCTGCTGACCAGGGTCGAACCGCGGCTGCCCCTGCACCGGCACCGGGTCGAGGGGTCGCTCGCCGAGCTCCGCAACGACGACCTCGCCCTCACCGGCCGTGAGGTGCGCGACCTGCTCCGGCTGCACGACGTGCCGGTGTCCGGCCTCACCGTGCGGACGGTCCTGCGGCGCACCGGGGGATGGGCTGCCGGGGTCCGGATGGTCGCGCTGGCCATGCAGCGGGCGAAGGGCTCGATGACCCCCGGGGAGATCGACGCGTGCCTGACGCCGAGCCACAACCTGATGGCCGACTACCTGGTGGCCGAGGTGCTGCAGCCCATGACGGAGCACGAGCGGGACGTCCTCGTCCGCACCTGCCTGTCGCCCGAGCTCGATCCCCAGCTCGTCCACGACGTGACCGGTGAGGCCGACGCGGAGGGCTTCCTCCTCCAGCTGGCGCGACGGCACGCGTTCGTGGAGCGGGTCGACGGGGCGCCCCCCACCTGCCGCGTGCACCCGCTGCTCCGCCGGGCGCTGTACGCGGAGGCGGGCCACAGCTTATCG
>NZ_CAMPGZ010000037.1 GCF_946885725.1 uncultured Nocardioides sp. | reverse complement strand
CCGCGCGGGTCGTCGCGACGAGAAGGACGCGCTGGCCGTCCACCAGCGGGTCACGGAGCAGAAGATGCGGCTGCTCGGCGACCGGGTGTCCCGCGCGGTGGCGTGGCAGCTGGCGCAAGAGCACGGTTGGGCCGACGTGCGCGGCGCGGAGAACCTGGCGATCACCAGGCTGCAGGCCGACGCGCTCGTCACGGTCGATCCGGATCTCGCGGCTCGTGCCGAGGGCGTCGTACCGGTGGCGGACGTCGAGGTTCTCGGCCCGCCCGGCTAGCTCGAGTGGGGTCGTCGATTGGTCACAAAGAGCAAGATTTCGCGTCCGATTCTTGCGGTTGGGGACCAAACCGCAACGTCACGACGTTCGCGTGGCGAGGACGAGCACCTCCTGGTGGCCGGTCTGCGGGAACATGTCGAACACCCGGGCGCGGACCGGTCGCAACGACGGCATCGCGGCCAGGTCGCGCGAGAGAGTCGTGGGATTGCAGCTGGAGTAGAGCACGTGCCGGACCCCGGACTGCTCGAGCCAGCCGGCGAGGTCGGGGCCGATGCCGCGGCGGGGCGGGTTCACGACGACGAGGTCGGGAGCGGAGGGCTGCGACGCCATCCACGTGGTCGCGTCGGCGGCGATGAAGCGTGCAGAGACGCCGGCCTCCGATGCGCTCAGCCGCGCCGCCTCGACGGCCGCGCCGCTCAGCTCCACACCCACGACGTCGCGGTCAGCACGAGCCAGGTGCAGCGCGAAGCCGCCTACACCGCAGTACAGGTCCCACAACGACGACGGCTCGATCTCGTCGACCCACGCCGACGCCTCCCGATAGAGAGAAGAGGCCACGAACGTGTTGGTCTGGAAGAAGCTCTGCGGCCGCAGGTGCAGGGTGATCCCGTCGACGCGGAACGCCAGCGAGTCGCCGAGCAACGGCTCCTCGCGCTCCCCCTCGAGCACGGCGGCGTGCCGCGGCTGGAGGTTCACCGACACCACGCGCAGGTGCGGCAGATCCGCCACGAGCGACGGCAGGTGCTTGCGGATCCTGGCCAGCGACTCCGTGGAGCGCAGCACGAACCGCACCATCAGCTCGCCGTCGGGCGAGGCCGTCGCGAGCACGTGCTTGAGCTCGCCGGCCCGCGTCGGTACGTCGTACGGCGTGAGCCGCGCACGCGTCACGAACGAGGCGAGCGCAGGCAGCGCGTCGTGCAGCACCGGCTCGTGGAGTGGGCACTCGCGCAGGTCGGTGCCGTGGCCGAACGGGTCGAGGATGCCGAGCGTCGGCGCGTCGACGGTGCCGGCGACGACCATCTTGGCCTTGTTGCGGAAGCCCTGCTCCGGCCCGGTGACCGGCGGCAGCCAGTCGATCTCCGGCCACGGCTCGAGCAGCGACGCCGCGTGCCGCAGCTTGGCGTCCACCTGCTCGGCGTACGGCGTCTCCAGCCACGTGCAGGACCGGCAGAGTCCCGCGTCGTAGTAGCCGCACCGCACGGCGGCAAGGCTACGAGACGGGCGGGTAGAGCAGCTCGTGGCCGCCGCGCTCGGCCTTCGTGGCGAGGTAGCGCCCGTTGGCGTGGCTCAGGTGCAGCGCGGTCGGCACCCGCTGCCGGACCCGGACGCCGCTGGCCTCGAGCTGCGCCACCTTGTCGGGGTTGTTGGTGAGCAGGTCGACCTCGCAGACACCGAGTGCGTGGAGCATCTGCGCAGCGGCGGCGTAGGTGCGGCCGTCCGGGTCGAAGCCGAGCGCCACGTTGGCGTCGTAGGTGTCGAGACCGGTGTCCTGCAGGACGTAGGCGTCGAGCTTGGCGTACAGCCCGATCCCGCGGCCCTCCTGCCGGAGGTAGAGCAGGTAGCCGCCGGAGTGCGCGATCCTGCGCACCGCCTCGTCGAGCTGCGGCCCGCAGTCGCAGCGCTCGCTGCCCAGCGCGTCGCCGGTGAGGCACTCGCTGTGCAGCCGCACCAGCGGCGGCGCGTCGACGGGCGGACAGCCGAGTCCCAGCGCGATGTGCTCGCCGCCGTCGACGAGCCCGTCGAACGTGTACGCCCTGGCGTCCACGCGGAAGTCGTCGCCACGATGCAGCGGCAGCGGAACCTCGGTGCGTACGACAGCGGCCGGCAGTGTTGTCATGCCACTCCCCCTTCCTGGACCCGGTCGGACAGCGCGTAGCGCAGAAGCACCACGTCCCCGAGCGGACGGGTCTCGAGCAGATAGGCCGGGCGGTCGGCGCACCACGGGAACCGGCCCGCGTCGACGAACCGGCGCGCCTCGGAGTCGCCGACGAAGAACGGCGCCACCACGAGGTGCAGCTCGTCGGCCAGCCCGGCCGTCAGCAGCTGGGTGAGCACGGTGCCGCCGCCCTCGACCATCAGCCGCCGGATGCCGCAGTCGTGCAGGTTCACCAGCACGTCGCCCATGCCCACCGGCCGGCCGACGTCGACGACGGTCGCGACGTGGCCGAGCCGCCGGTTGGCCTTGTCGGCGGCGTCGGACGAGCAGTAGACGATCTTGTCGACGTCACCGGTGGTGAAGAACGGCGCGGCCGGGTCGAGGTCGCCGCTGCCGGTGACGGTGACCTTCACCGGGGTCGGCGTCCGACCCAGCGCGACCCGCTGCGCGCGACGCCCGGGGTCGCGCACGAGGAGCCGCGGCGCGTCGAGGCGGACGGTGCCGGCACCGACGAGGATCGCGTCGCTCCAGGCCCGCACGGCGTCGACGCGGTCCAGGTCGGCGTCGTTGGACAGCACCAGCCGCTGGTCGGCGGCGTCGTCGAGGTAGCCGTCCAGCGACATCGCGCACGACAGCACGGTGTAGGGCAGCTCAGGCACGGCTCACCTCCGGCGTCTCCGGGACGGGTCGGTCTGTACCTCGGCTGAGGCGTGGGAGCAGCAGCACGAGCAGGCCCGGCAACGTCGAGACGAGCGCCATCACGCCGTACGCCACCGACGCTGCCAGGCCGTGCTCCGCCCCCAGGCCGACCGCCGCGAAGGCGCCTGCCGCAGCGCCTTCGCGCGGTCCCCACCCACCCAGGTTCAGGGGTACGGCGGCCGCCAGGAGCACCAGCAGCACCACCGACAGCGGCGGGCGGGTGCCGGTCGCGGCGGCCGCGACCATGAACATGAACGCATAGCCGGCCACCGCCACGAGCGACGCCACGACGATGCCCGCGGCCACCGGTCGGAACCGCGCGAGCACGGCGACGAGCAGCACCGCGGCCGCGAGGGCGGCGATCCAGAGCCGGAGCAGCAGCAGCGCGACCACGACCTGCACGAGCTGGCCGAGACCGCGCTCCCAGGCGACCGTCCGGACCGCGAGTCCGGTGGCCCGGGTGTGACGCCCCCGGTCGACGGCACGGTGCACATCGCCGAGGACTCCCCCCGGGAGAGACGCGTTGAGCAGCGCAGCGCGGTAGCAGGCCGCGAACGACACGCCCCACGGAAGCTCGAGACCGAGGTGCCGCGCGACCAGCCGCCACCGCCAGGCACACGCCAGGGTGGTGAGGGCGCCGACGGCGAGCGCGACGGCGAGGGCGGCCGGCCCGACCGAGACGAGCCCGTGCCTGAACGGCTCCCTACCGAACCGCATCACGAGTACGACGAGTACCGCCGCCCCCGCTGCGCGGCCGGCCCACCGTGCCGGGCTGGTCATGTCGCGGGACCTCCTACCTGCCTGTACGAGCCGGACGCCCGGCCGGTTCAGCCGCCGCCGCGGTCAGCACGTCGGCGATCGTGGCCACCGTCGTCGACCAGCTCGCCAGCCGGGTGCGCCGGTCGACGGCCCACCGCCGCAGCCGCGCCCGCAGCACCGGGTCGGTCAGCCACAGCCGCAGCGCCTCGGCGAGCGCGACGTCGTCGTCGGGCGGCACCAGCAACCCGGGGTAGCCGCCCCGGGTCGTGCCCAGCGCCTCGCGCACGCCGCCCACGTCGCTGGCGACCACCGGGATGCCGCGCGCGAGCGCCTCGGTGACGACCATCCCGTAGGCCTCGTGCCGCGACGGCAGCACCAGCAGCCCGGCGGCGGCGTACGCCCGCTCGAGGCTGCGGCCGCGCAACGGCCCGGTGAACGTCACCCGGTCGTGCCTCGGCAGCCGGGCGACGAACTCCGGCTCGAGGTCCAGCGCGCCCACGATCGTGCACGACCACGGCAGGTCGTCGACCCGGCCGAGGGCTCGCAGCAGCACGTCGTGACCCTTGCCGTGCACGACCGCGCCGACCGCGAGCAGCCCCGTGCCGTCGGCGAGCGGCGCGGGGTCGACGCCCGGCCGCACCACGTGCACCCGCTCGTCGGGCAACGCCAGCAGGTCGCGGGTGTGCCGGCTGGTCGTGACCACCGCGTGCGCCTCCGCCAGCACGTGCCGGTCCGTCCCCCAGTCCATGTGCGCCAGCACGACCAGCCGGCACCGTTCGGCGACGTCGCGCGCGCCGTCCGGGTCCCGCGCCACGAGCATCCCGTCGGCGAGCACCAGCGCGCCGTCGCGCACCCCGTCGAACGTGTCGGTCTCGCGCACCACCCAGCCGCGCCGAAGCAGCCCGTCGAGCACCCGGCGGTCGTAGTCGTTGCCGCCGCTGGGCCGCGTGGGGTCGTCCAGCCCGGCGGGCACGACGGCACGGAGCCGGCGCACGGCTCACACCTCCCGCTCGTAGCCGGCGGACGCGACGTGCGACTCGTTCAGCGTGACCGCGACGCTCCGCACGACGCCCCTGGCAGAGGCAGGCAGCCGCTCGACGACCCGGTCCGCGACCACGCGCGCGAGCTCCTCGGTGGTCGTGTTGATGCCCTTGAGGTCCGGCTCGTCGTCGAGGTTGCGGTAGCTCAGCCCGCCGACGACCTCCCGCAGCGCCTCCGTCGCCCAGCCGATGTCGACGAGGATCCCGTCGTCGTCGAGGGTCGGGCCGCGGAACGTGACGTCGACGACGTACGTCGCGCCGTGCAGCCGCTGCGCCGGCCCGAACACCTCCCCGCGCAGGCTGTGCGCCACGAGCATGTGGTCGCGGACGGTCACGCTGAACATCGCTCAGGCCTCCGGGTAGTCGATCGTGTGGCACAGGGCGGGCAGCTCCCCCGACGCCAGCCGGGGCAGCACATCGGGGAGCTCGGCGAACGGCGAGCTGCCGGTGAGCAGCGCCTCGTACGCCGGGTCGCGGAGCAGGTCGAGGGCGAGGGCGAGCCGTTCCTTGGTGGAACGGCGGGAGCGGCGGGCGGGCGACACGGAGCCGACCTGGCTGGCCCGGACCGCCAGCCGCCGTGCGTGGAAGGCGCCGCCGAGCGGGACCGTCACGGGTCGGTCGCCGTACCAGCTGAGCTCGAGCACCTCGCCCTCCTGGCCAAGCAGGTCCAGCGCGAGCGCGAGCCCGGCCGAGGTCGCGCTGGCGTGCAGGACGAGGTCCTGCCCGCGGGGCGCCGACTCCGGCGACTCGAAACCGACCCTCAACGCCTCCGCGACCGCGGCACGAGACGAGTCGACGTCCACGAGCGTGACCGTCGTGCCGGGGATCCCGGCCAGCAGCCGTGCGACGCAGCAGCCCACCATGCCGGCGCCGACGACGCTCACCCGGTCGCCGACGAGCGGGCGGGCGTCCCACAGCGCGTTGACCGCGGTCTCGACGGTGCCCGCGAGCACGGCCCGGCGTGGCGGCACGTCGTCGGGCACGACCGTCACCGCGTCGGCCGGCACGACGTACCGGTCCTGGTGCGGGTACAGCGCGAAGACCGTCCGGCCCTCGAGCTCCGGCGGGCCGTGCTCGACGACGCCGACGTTGAGGTAGCCGTACTTCACCGGCGCCGGGAAGTCGCCCTCCTGCCACGGCGCCCGCATCCGGTCGTACTGGTCCGGTGGCACGTGCCCGCCGAGCACGAGCGTCTCGGTGCCGCGGCTGACGCCGGTGTGCAGCGTGCGCACCTGCACGTCGCCGGGCCCGAGGCTCGGCAGCTCGACCGGCCGCAGCTCGCCGGTCCCGGGGCCGGTGACCCAGAACGCCGTGGCGTCAGCCATCGGTCACCCCCGAACCCGAGAGAAGCAGCCTGAACCCATGGGACTCTCGTTGCGTATGACAGACGTGCGACGTCCCCGCCGGACGAGCCCGGCCGCCTCCGTGACGGCCGCCGCCGTCCTGACCACGCTCGCCGTGGTCGCCGTGTGGGCCGCCGCGGTGCTGCCGGACGAGGCCCGCTACCTGACCCCCGCCGCGTTCGTGCGGGTGCCGGTCGAGCTGGTCGCGATCCTCGCGCTCGGAGTCCTGCTGCCGAGGCGGGTGCGAGGTCCGGTCGCGGTGCTGTGCGGCCTGCTGCTGGCCGTGGCGCTGATCGTGACCGTGGCGAACATCGGCTTCATGCTGGTGTTCGCCCGCGAGGTCGACCCGGTCGTCGACTGGGCGTACGTCGGCCCGGGTGTCGGCGTGCTGCGCGACACCGAGGGCCTGCCGGTGGCGGTGGCCGCCGCGGTCGGCGCGGCCGTGGCCGCGCTCGCACTGCTGGTGCTGCTGCCCCTGGCGGCGCGGCGCCTGGCGCGCGTGACTGCCGAGCACCGCCGGCACGCGACCGTCGTGGTGGCCGTGCTCGCCACCGTGTGGGCGGTCGGACGAGCCGCGGACTGGCAGGTCGCGGACGACGGCGAGGTGGCGTCGGCCCGGGCAGTCACCCGGCTGTGGTCCGACGCGCGGCAGTTCCGCGAGGACGTCGCCGACCGGGCGTCGTTCGCGGCGGCCATCGCGGACGACCCGCTCGCGGGCGAGCTCGACGGCGACGCGCTCGCGGCCCTGCGCGGCAAGGACGTGCTCGTGGTGTTCGTCGAGAGCTACGGCAAGGTCGCGCTGACCGACCCGCTCATGGCCGGCGTTCGGGGCGTGCTGGACGAGGGCACCCGGACGCTCGAGCGGCGCGGCTTCACCGCCCGCAGCGGGTGGCTGGACTCGCCGACGTACGGCGCGGGCAGCTGGCTCGCGCACGCCACCCTGCAGTCGGGGTTGTGGGTCGACACGCAGCAGCGGTACGACCAGCTCGTCGAGGCACCCCGCCGGCTCACGTTGGCCGAGGCCTTCGGCCGGGCGGGCTGGCGCACGGTCTTCGCGCTGCCGTCCGTCAGCCGTGAGTGGCCGGAGGGGCAGCGGCTCTACGGGTACGACGAGCTGTTCGACAAGACGGACACCGGGTACGACGGGCCGAAGTTCGGCTGGTCGCGCGTGCCGGACCAGGTCGCCCTCGACGCGTTCCGGCGAGCCGAGCTCGAACCGCAGGACCGGGCGCCGGTCTTCGCCGAGATCGAGCTGTCCTCCAGCCACCACCCGTGGACTCCGGTGCCCCGGATGGTGCCCTGGGACGAGCTGGACGGTCCCGAGGCGTTCCGCGGGCAGCGCCGCGGGCAGATCGACTCGGACACCATGCTGGCCGACACGGTCGCCACACGCATCGGGTACGGCCGAAGCATCGCCTACTCGCTCGAGTCGGTCGTCTCGTGGCTGGAGAGCTGGCCCGACGACGATCTCGTCGTCGTGCTGCTCGGGGACCACCAGCCGCACACCTACGTCACCGGCGGCGACCCCGACCACAGCGTGCCGGTCAGCCTGGTCGCCCGCGACCCCGCCGTCCTCGACCGCATCGACGACTGGGGATGGGACCCGGGTCTGCGACCCGAACCCGGCAGCCCGGTCTCGCGGATGGACACGTTCCGGGACCGCTTCGTGGAGGCCTTCGGTGCGGGCTGACACGGTCGTCGACCTCAGGACGGGACGTCCAGCCGGAGCAGCGGCTGGCCATCGAGCGTCTGGATCTCGACGGTCTCGATGTCGTCGGCCGGGCTGGCGGTGGCGCCACTCACGTTGAAGATGCGACCCGGCTTGGCGATCCAGCTCGCCACGTGCTCGGTCTCACCTTCCCGCGTCCGCACCACCAGCGCATAGGGCCAGTCCCGCGCGGACCCGGACTCCGGCTTCGGATAGATGCAGGTGACGTCGATGCGGGTGCCCCAGTCGACCTCGGTGATCCCGACCTCGGCGGACACCGGGATGTCGGCCAGCTTCTCCATCGGCTCCTGCGTGGCCGCGGGCGTCGGCGCCTCGTCGTCGGAGAGCACGCCGCCGACCACGAGCGCCCCGCCGGTCATCACGATCGCGGCAGCCGCGGCGGCCGCGGCGATCGTCCACGAGCGGCGGCGCTGGTGGCGGCGCGCCTCGGCGACCAGGGCGGGCAGCAGCGTGTCGGGCACCGGCTCCTCCGGTGCCGGCTCCTCGAGCACGTCGAGGCTGACCCGCGACAGCAGGCCGGGCAGTCCGGAGAGCCGGCGTACGGCCTGGCTGCACTCGGGGCAACCGGCGAGGTGCTCCTGGAACGCGGCCCGCTCGGCCGACGACAGCGCCCCGAGGACGTAGGCGGCGTCCTCGTGCGCGTGCTCGCACGTCATGGCCGCACCCCCATCTCCTCGAGGGCGAGCGCGAGGGCCCGCAGCGCGTAGTGGGAGCGGGACTTCACCGTGCCCGGCGGGATGCCGAGCCGGCGGGCGGCCTCGGCGACGGACGCGCCGCGGTAGTAGCACTCGAGCAGCACCCCGCGGTGCTCCGGCGACAGCTTCCCAATCGCCTCAGCGACGATCCACGAGGTGAGCAGGTCGTCCGTGCGATCCCCGACCGGGGTGGGGTCGGGGACCGCTGCCACGGACATCTCTTTCTGCGAGCGATGGGTGCGCCACTCGTCGATGACGATGTTGCGTGCGACGGTGTAGAGCCAGGCGCGCACCGACCCGTGCCCGCCCTCGAGCACGGTCTCGTTGCGCCACGCGCGCAGCAGGGTCTCCTGCACCACGTCCTCGGCGCGTTGCCGGTCCTGCCCCGTCAATCGCATGCAGAACGCCCAGAGCGCCGACGCGTGCTCGTCGTACAGCTCCTTCATGGCTGCTGCCGGCGTCTCAGGCATGACACCTCCACCCGTAAGCACGGAGACGGACCCGTGCCGGTTCATCCTGATGCACCGACGCGCTCCGCGACCACGGAACGCTTCCGAATGCGTCCGCTCGCCAGCCACGTGTGCCACAGCTGGTGGGAGGCGACGAGATCGGGATCGGTGTACGTCGTCGCCAGGGCGCCGGCGACGTCACGGTGCACGTCGGTGTGGTCCTCGGACCAGGCGACGCGGAAGCCGTGCCGCTCCAGCAGCGGCTCCAGCTCCCCGAACGGCACCGGGTGGACGGTGTCGGAGGCGGGCATCGCCGCCCGCTCCCCCGCGGCGAGCGGCGGGCCCTCCTCCACGGTGAACGCGAACCGGCCACCGGGCGGCAGGGCCTCCGCCACGCAACCGACCATCGCGTCCTTGTCCTCGAACGCGAGCAGCGTCTCGATCAGCAGCACCACGTCGTACCGTCCCGGCGGCAGCGGCGGCACCGACGCGGCCTCGAACCGGCAGTCCAGCCCCCGCGCGCGGCGGCGGGCCACCGCGATCGCGGAGGCGCTGCGGTCGACGCCCAGGTAGTGGCCGCCGAGCGACCGCACGACGTGGATCCCGGGACCGCCGACGCCGCAGCAGACGTCGAGCACGGAGACGCCCGGCCCGACTCCGGCCTTCGTCGCGAGCGCCACCACGTCGCTCGCGCGCACGAAGCTCTCCTGGCCGACGAACTCCCCCGGGCCGTACGCCGCCTCGCGCGCCGCCCGGGTCGCGGCATCGTGCCGGCCGCGGCGGTGCCGCCACAGCCAGAGCACGTCGCGGCCGAAGGACTCGGCGAGCAGGGCCGCGGCGACCGGGAGCAGCAGCGTGGTGAGGCCGGCCGTCGCCACGACCAGGGCGATGCCGCCGGTCGCGGCCGCCACCTTGCGCCACGGGCGCGGCGGCAGCTCGTCGCGCATCCAGGGCAGCAGCCAGCCGGCCGCGCCGAACAGGTAGCGCACCCCGCCCAGCAGGAGCACCCAGGCGCCGGCCCAGGACGCGACGTACACGGACAGCACGAGCATCAGGAACGCGTCGGCCTCGCCGTCGAACCGGGCGCCGAAGCGCGACCCGCCTCCGGTGCGGCGCGCGACCTGGCCGTCGACCAGGTCGAGCGTCAGCGAGGCGGCCGCCAGCCAGGCCAGCGCGTCGAGCGCCGGTGGTCCCCCGAGCCGTGCGGCGACCAGGCCCGCGCACACGCAGGCCAGGCCCGCACGCACGAGCGTGACGAGGTCGGCCGGGCCGAGGTAGTCGCCGTACGCCCGCAGCCCGCGGCGCACCGCCACGCCGAGACCCGCCAGGCAGGCGAACGTCACGACGGTCGGGAGCACGTCTGGTAGTACGGACCCGACCACCAGCAGGTTCACCCCGCGAGCGAGAGGCCCGACCGTGACGACGTTCTCCGACTGGCTCGCCCTGCGGGAGCCGGCCGACGCGGCCGCCCGGTCGCGCGACCTGGTCGACGTGCTGCGACCGTTGCTGCCCGGTCCCGTCGCCGTGCACGACCTCGGCTGCGGCACCGGCTCGATGGGCCGCTGGCTCGCGCCGCTGCTGCCGGTCGAGCAGCGCTGGGTGCTGCACGACCGCGACCCGGGGCTGTTGGCCGTCGCCGCGTCCCAGCCGCCCGCCGGCGTGCCGGTCGAGACCCGCATCGACGACGTCACCGCGCTGTCGCCGGGCGCGTTGGACGGCGCCGGCCTGGTCACCTCGTCCGCGATCGTCGACGTGCTGACCGAGGGCGAGCTGGCCGGCTTCGCCGACGGGTGCGCGACGGCACGCGTGCCGGTGCTCGTCACGCTCGAGGTCACCGGGGTGGTGGAGCTGGAGCCTGCCGACCCGCTCGACGCCGACCTGCGGAACGCGTTCAACGACCACCAGCGACGCGAAGCCCGCGGCGGCCGGCTGCTCGGGCCGGACGCCCCGGCGACGACGGCGGAGGCGTTCCGCTCCCGCGGGTACGACGTGCACACCGCCCCGAGCCCGTGGCGCCTCGACGCCTCGATGAGCGAGCTGCTGCGGGCGTGGATGGCGGGCTGGGCCGGCGCCGCCGTCGAGCAGCGCCCGGACCTGGCCGAGCCCGCCCGAGCCTGGACCAAGACCCGCCAGGCCCAGCTGGATCAAGGCGCACTGGCGGTGACCGTGCACCACGAGGACCTGCTCGCCGTAGCGCGCTGACGCGCCGACCCCGATTCGTCCGCAACGACCCCGCGTGGACCGTACGCAAGTTTGCGGACGGATCGGGGTTGTCGACATGAAGAAGGAGAGGGACGTGCCCTCTCCATGTACAACGTATAGCGGAGTGGGGGTCTTGCGGCAAGGCCCCGGTCCAGGCGGAGAATTCCCGGCCCAGCCGGCTCACGACCACCGCACGACCACCTGAGGGGACCGCGTGAACCCTGTCCGCACCAGTGTTTTCGACCTGCCCGCACACCTGGCCGCCAAGGCCGACCCCGCCCTGATCTCCGCCGACGAGCAGCACTTCGCCGCCATCGAGGCCGGCCTCGAGCGCTCGATCACCGACCTCACCGACCGGCTCGAGGAAGCGCGCCGCGCACCCGCCCGGCACGGCCAGCAGGCGCTCGACCGCGACCAGGAGGTGCACCGGCTGACCGCGAGGCTGCGCACACTGCGCCGGTTCGGCCTCGACCTGTGCCTGGGCCGCATGGTGCCCGCCGACGACCCCGAGCACCCGGTGTACGTCGGCCGGCTCGGGCTCAAGGACGCCGACGGCCGCCAGCTCCTGGTGGACTGGCGGTCCCCGGTGGCCGAGCCGTTCTTCGGCGCGACGCACGGCAACCCGATGGGCCTCGCGAGCCGGCGGCGGTACCGCTGGACGAACGGCCGGATCACCGACTACTGGGACGAGGTGTTCGTACCGGGCGAGCTGTCCGCGCACGCCGCCACGCTCGACGACCAGTCGGCGTTCATCGCCTCGCTGGGCGGGCACCGCTCCGGGCGGATGCGCGACGTGCTCGCCACCATCCAGGCCGACCAGGACGCGATCATCCGTGCGAGCTCGCGCGGTGCGCTCGTCGTCGACGGTGGTCCCGGCACGGGCAAGACGGTCGTCGCGCTGCACCGCGCGGCGTACTTGCTGTACGCCGACCCGCGGCTCGGCCACCGCCGCGGCGGCGTCCTGTTCGTCGGGCCGCACGAGCCGTACCTCGCCTACGTCGCCGACGTGCTGCCCAGCCTCGGCGAGGAGGGCGTGCGCACCTGCACCCTGCGCGACCTCGTCCCCCAGGGCGCGGCCGCCCGGCCGGAGCGGGACCCGGCGGTGGCCGCGCTGAAGTCCACCGCCGCGATGGCGCGGGCGATCGAGCCGGCGGTCCGGTTCTACGAGGAGCCACCGACCGAGGGCATGGACGTCGAGACGCCGTGGGGCGGCGTCTGGCTCGGCGCCGACGACTGGGCCGAGGCGTTCACGTCGGCCGACCCCGGTACGCCGCACAACGACGCGCGCGACGACGTCTGGAACGCGCTGCTCGACCTGCTCGTCGACAAGCTCGACGACCCGGACGTGCCGCCCGAGCAGTTCCGGCAGGCCCTCGCCCGCACCCCCGACCTCGCCGAGGCGTTCGACCGAGCCTGGCCGATGGTCGACGCTACCGACCTGGTCGGCGACCTCTGGACGGTTCCGGCGTACCTCCGGCTGTGCGCCCCGTGGCTCTCCCCGGACGAGGTGCGCCTGCTGCAGCGCGGGCACCCGCATGCCTGGACCGTCGAGGACCTGCCGCTGCTCGACGCCGCCCGACGCCGCCTCGGCGACCCCGAGGGTGCGCGGCTGCGCCGCCGGCGGGAGGCCGCGCTCGCCGCCGAGCGGGAGGTGCGCTCCCAGGTCGTCGAGCACCTGGTCGCCACAGACGACACCGAGATGCAGGTGATGTCGATGCTGCGCGTGCACGACCTCGAGGAGGCGCTCATGGACGAGGCCGGCCTCCTCGCGGCCGAGGGCGACCCTCTCGCGGGGCCGTTCGCACACGTGGTCGTCGACGAGGCCCAGGAGCTCACCGACGCGGAGTGGCAGATGCTGCTGCAGCGCTGCCCGTCGCGCAGCCTGACCGTCGTCGGCGACCGCGCCCAGGCGCGGCACGGGTTCAGGGAGTCCTGGCAGGAGCGGCTCGCCCGCGTCGGGCTGGAGCGGGTCGAGCTGGCCTCGCTCACCGTCAACTACCGCACGCCCGAGGAGGTGATGGCCGTGGCCGAGCCGGTCATCCGCGCCGCGCTGCCCGACGCCAACGTGCCCATTTCCATCCGGTCCGGCGGCGTGCCCGTGACCTACGGCTCAGTGGCCGACCTGGACGCCGTCGTCGACACCTGGCTGGAGGAGCACCCCGACGGGGTCGCCTGCGTCATCGGCACCCCGTCGTACCCCTCCCGGCCACGCGTGCGCTCGCTGACCCCGGAGCTGGCCAAGGGTCTCGAGTTCGACCTCGTCGTCCTGGTCGAGCCGGACGCGTTCGGCGACGGGATCGAGGGTGCGGTCGACCGGTACGTCGCGATGACCCGGGCCACCGAGCGGCTGGTCGTGCTCCGCTGAACCCCGATGGCACCCCGACTCGTCCGCAACGCCTCTGCCTGAGCCGGACGCAGCTTTGCGGACGAACCGGGGGTCAGGACGGGGCGCAGGCGTGGCCGGCGCGCCGACGGGGTACGCCTGAGAGCGCGGTCGACGCAGGGACACGGCCGCCGTTGTCCTGGGAGGGCTGATGAAGAAGCTGCTCGCCGCGATCGTCGGCGGCGGACTGATGGCGCTCGGCGTGGTGCTGATGCCGCTGCCCGGGCCCGGCTTCGTGATCGTGGTGCTGGGCATCGCGGTGCTGGCCACGCAGTTCGACTGGGCCCACTCGCTGCTGCACCGGACCCGCGACAAGGCCTGGGAGGCGCAGAAGGCGGCGGTCGAGACCTGGCCGCGGCTGCTGACGACGTTCGCGTCGGCCTGCGCCACGATCGGCGTCGGCCTGACCATCATCATGATCGAGGACGTGCGATGGCCCGTCCTGGACTCGTTCATCGACACGTTCTGGACCAACGTCACCGGCGGCTGTGTGGTCGCCACCGGCACCATCGTCATCGTGACGACCGTGGCCGCCGTGTGGCTGCACCGCAAGGAGGAGGCCGGCGAGATCGTGGTCACCGAGAAGACCGCGCCCGACACCGCCTGACCCCACTCCTGCTGCGGGGCGGGGCTCAGACCAGCTGGGACTCCCGCCGGGTCAGCGCCTCCTTGAGCATCGACACCATCGCCTCGAGCTGGATGTCGGCCGACGCCGCGACCTCCTCGTCGGAGCCGTCGAGCGCACGGGCGGCGAGCGACGCCTTGGAGTCGATCAGCTCGGCGATGCGCGCGTCGATCGTCTGCGCGGCGATGATCCGCCAAGCGGTGACCGGGTCGGTCTGGCCGATCCGGTGCACGCGGTCGATGGCCTGGGTCTGCTCCGCGTTGGTCCACGACAGCTCGGCGAGCACGACGTTGCTGGCGACCTGGAGGTTCAGGCCGACACCCGCCGCGGTGAGCGAGCAGACCACGACCGCGACCTCCGGGTCGTTGACGAACGCGTCGATGTTGCGCTGCCGCACGGTCGGCGTCTGGTCGCCTCGCACCGACGCGTAGCGGACGCCGCGCTGCTCGAAGAACTGCTCGGCGGCGTCCATCACGTCGATGTGCTTGGCGAAGAACACGACCTTGCCGGCGCTGTGCGCGAGCTGCAGCGTGTAGTCCGCGGCCAGCATCGCCTTGGCCTGGCCGATCCGGCGCACCATCGAGAAGACGTTCTCGCCGGTCGAGGAGTCCTCGGAGGCGGCGAGCTCCCAGCCGGCGACACGGCGGACGAGCTCCTCGTCGATGCCCTCGGTGCGGACGCCGGAGTGCTCCTCACGGGCGGCCACGGCGGAGTCGTAGCGCTGCAGCAGCCGCTGCGCGAGCTCGCGCTCGGCCTCGCGGATCGAGCGGGCGGAGACCGCGTCGAGCTCGACGGGCAGGTCGGCGATCCGGCGGGCCGGGATCTCGGCGGCGACGTCGTGCTTGCGGCGCCGGACGATGCCCATGTCGATGACCGCCTTGCGCGCGGCGGCGTGGAAGCCGCGGTCGAGCGGGGTCAGCCCGGTCTCCTCGAGCTTCGCCATCAGCATGCGGGTCGGCTTGCGCTCGTCGATCCAGCCGAGGAACTGCCAGATCGCGCGGAAGTCCTCGATGTCGTTGATCAGCGGCGTACCGGTGAGCGCCATCATCAGCGGCCGGGCGATCCGCTCGCGGATCCGGTCCGCGATCTGCAGGACGTGCTGCGAGCGCTGGGACTTCTTGTTCTTGATGAAGTGCGCCTCGTCGACGACCATCCCGCGGAAGCCGTGGTTGGCGATCCAGCCGACGTGCCGGTCGAGGACCTCGTAGTTGACGATGACGATGTCGGCGAACCCGTCGATCGTCTCTCCGCTGCCGTGGATGACGGTGCTCGTACGGCGCGGCGTCCAGAGCGCGGCCTCGCGCGCCCAGTTGGTCTTGACGACGCTGGGTACGACGCACAGCAGCGGGTAGGCCTCGGCGGCCTGCGCGGCGAGCAGGGCCTGGGCGGTCTTGCCCAGGCCGGGCTCGTCGGCGAGCAGGAAGGTGCGGTGCCCGTTGGCGGCGGCCGCGACCACGCGGCGCTGGTGCGGCATCAGCTCCAGGCCCGGCGGCACCTTGAGGTGCGGGGCGTCCTCGGGCAGGTCCATGCAGGAGACCGCGCCGCTGGGGGCCTCCTCGAAGGCGGTGAGCAGCGGCTCGATCAGCTCCCAGCCGAGCAGCCGGCGCTCGGTCAGCCGCGGGGGCGGCGGCGCGGAGTAGTCCGGCGGCAGGAACGGGTTGGCCAGCTGCGCGGCCCGGACCGACGGCGGCACGACCTGCCGCTCGGCCAGCACCCCGTTGTTGGCGCGTGCGGGCTCGACCTCGGGGTCGGGCTCGAGGCCGCCGGCGATCTGCATCTCGCGCTTGAGCCGCCGCGCCGCGTCGGTGACCTCGGCGTCCTCACCCAGCAGGGTGAACAGCGCGGGGGCGCGGGTGGCGATCTGGGCCAGGATCGTGGCGATCCCGTCCAGCCGCTTGAGCTCCTTGTCGCGCTGGGCGTCGGTGAGGGTCTCGTCGGCCTTGACCCGGGCGCGCTCCTCGCGGACGAGCAGCGCGATCACCTGGAAGCGGGTGGGCTCGAGCTGGCCGCGCTGCACGCGGTTCTCCACCTCGCGCACCGCCTTGGCGAGCACGGACAGGATCCCGTCGTCGCGGTTGCGCTGCTGGCCACCATTGGAGGTGGACCGGCCGCCGCCGCGACGCGGACGTCGACGCTCCGACAAGCACGTCTCCTCAACGTTGTCGTCACGAGGCGGCGATGCGACGTACCGCCTCGGTCAGGCCCTGGTCTTTCCCCGCGAGTGCGGCGGGCAGCGGCAGCGCAACAGATGACCGGGGCTCCGGGACCGGCGCCGCTGCCGGACGTGCTGAATCCGACGTGCGCCGAGGACCCCCGCGGTGACTGCCGCCGGTCGTGGACCGGGCTCGGGGACGCGGCAGGTCCCGCGTCCACGACCAGCATACGCCCCGGCCGGACCGGATGCCGACCGCCTGCCGCCCGCGGGTTGCCCCGGTGGTTGGCCCCCGGCGGAGTTGCTCAGTTCGCGTCGGGCACCCCATCGCGAAGTCGAGGCATGACGGACCCCGTTTCCGGTTACGGTCCGGCTGTGACCGACCGCCTGTCCGTCGTCGTAGTCGACGACGCCCCTGACGTGCGCCGTCTGTTACGTACCCGTCTCCGGGTGTCGGGCCTCTTCGACGTGGTGGCCGAGGGAGCGGACGGGGCGGAGGCGGTCGCCCTGGCCATGCAGCACCAGCCGGCGCTGATGCTGCTCGACGTGTCGATGCCGGGCACCGACGGGCTGGAGGCGCTGCCCCAGGTCGTAGCGGAGTCCCCTGGGACCCGGGTCGTGATGTTCACCGGCTTCGAGGAGCACGGGCTGGCCGAGCAGGCGCTGAAGCTCGGCGCGGCGGCGTTCCTCGAGAAGGGGATCGCCCTGGAGACGCTGATCGAGCGGCTCGTGGAGATCGCCGGCCGCACTCCCCCGACCCCCGCGGCGGCGCGGGTGCCCGCCGACGACGACCAGCTGCTGCTCGACGAGCACCGGGAGCGGTTCCGCGAGGTCTTCGACGGCGCCGCGATCGGCATGGCGACGCTGACGCTCACCGGCCGGCTGATCCGGGTCAACCGGGCTCTGGCCATCCTGGTCGGCCGGGACGAGTCCGAGCTGATCGGGACCCGGTACGCCGACCACGTGCCGGAAGGCGACGACGTCATCGAATCGGCGCTCGAGCGGATCCGGTCCAGCCCGGTCCAGGTGGTCCACCTCGAGCACACGCTGACCGGAGCCACTGCCGCACCGCTGGTCCGGACCACCCTCGCGCCGGTCCGCGACTCGGCCGGACGGGCGCTGTACCTCTTCATGCAGCTCCAGGACGTCACCGCGGAGCACCAGGCGCAGGAGCGGCTCCGCCGCAGCGAGGAGCGCTTCCGGCTGCTGGTCGAGGCCGTCGAGGACTACGCCATCTTCATGCTGGACCCGTCCGGTCACGTGATGAGCTGGAACAGCGGCGCCCAGCGCAGCCAGGGCTACCCCGCCGACGAGATCATCGGGCAGCACTTCCGGGTGTTCTACCCGCCGGAGATCGCGGAGGAGGGGCACCCCGAGCGCGAGCTCGAGGAGGCGCTGCGCGAGGGGCAGTACGAGGAGGAGGGCTGGCGGGTCCGCAAGGACGGGTCCCGCTACTGGGCCAGCGTGCTGATCACCGCCGTGTTCAACGCCGAGGGCGAGCACGTCGGCTTCACCAAAGTCACCCGGGACACGACCGAGCGGCGCCGCCTGGAGCAGGAGCGGGAGCAGGCCGTGACCGCGCTCGCGGACGCGAACCGGGAGCTGGAGGGGCTCAACGCCAAGCTGCGGGCGGCCGCGGACGAGCAGTCGCAGTTCCTCGCGGTCACCGCCCACGAGCTGCGCACGCCGGTGGGGCTGCTGGCCGGGTCGGCCGACCTGCTCGCAGCGCACGCCGCCGAGCTCACCGACGAGGAGCGCAACGACATCGTCGGGGCGATCTCCTCCGGCAGCGGGCGCCTGCGGCGACTGCTGTCCGACCTGCTGACCACCTCCCGGCTGCAGTCCCGGGCGCTCGAGCTGAACCGCGCGCCGGTGCGCGTGCCCGAGCTCGTGGACGCCGTCGTGATGACCGTGAAGTCGACACTGCCACAGGCGGACATCGTGCTCGACGACGTGCCCGACCTGACCGTCGAGGGCGACCGCGACCGGCTGGCTCAGGTGCTCGAGAACCTCGTCGGCAACGCCGTGCGCCACGGCGCGCCGCCGGTGCAGGTGTCGGCCGAGAGCACCGACGAGTCGGTCGTCGTACGCATCGCCGACAACGGCGGCGGCGTTCCCGAGGAGCTCCGCGACAGGCTGTTCGACCGGTTCGCCTCCGGCCGCGCCGGCGGCACCGGCCTCGGCCTCTACATCGCCCGACAGCTCGCCCGCGCCCACGGCGGGGACACCCGCTACGAGGCGCCGACCCCCGACCGCCCCAGCGGCTCGTTCGTGCTGGAGCTCCCCGCGCACGACACGACCGTGTTCTCCCCTTAGGTTTGCCTCGTGCCGATCCGTGCCCTCCTCGTGGACGACGTCGACGACGTACGACGTCTCGTCCGCACCGCGCTGCGCGTCCACGGCGGGTTCGAGGTCGTGGCCGAGGCCCGCGACGGCGCCGAGGCGGTCCGGCTCGCCGAGGAGCAGCACCCCGACGTGGTCGTGCTCGACCTCGGCCTCCCCGACCTCGCCGGCCGGGAGGTGCTGAGCCGGATCCGCGAGCTCTCCCCCACCTCGAAGGTCGTGGTCTACTCCGGCCACGAGGCCGACGACACCTGGGTGCGCGAGCACGTCGAGGGCTACGTGCTCAAGGACGAGGAGATCGACTACCTCGTCGACCTGCTCGCCTCCGTCGGCGCCCGCGCGACACGGCAGTCCGTGCTGGAGCTGCCCAAGGCGCTGACCAGCGCCGCGCTGGCCCGCCGGTTCGTGACCGCGACCCTGACCGACTGGTCGCTGCAGCCGCTGATCGACCCGGCCCTGCTGGTCGCCAGCGAGCTCGCCGCCAACGCGGTGACCCACGCCGACTCGGCCTTCCGCATCCAGCTGTCACTGACCCAGCGCACCCTGCGCATCGACGTCATCGACTTCGGCCAGGGCACGCCCGAGCCGCAGCCGCCCAGCACCACCCAGGAGCACGGCCGCGGCCTGCTCCTCATCGACGCGCTCACCACCGCCTGGGGCATCGAGGAAGGCCCCGGCAGCGGCAAGCTCGTCTGGGCCGAGATCACCCTTCCGGACGAGCAGGCCTGACAACGATTCGTCTGCGGTTTACGGGGTGATTCACACGGGCCGACCGCAGACGAATCGTTGTCCTACGCGTCGCGGGCCTCGGCCAGCGCCTCGGTGAGGATGTCGACGGCCTCGTGCACCTGGCTGGCGGTCGCGGTCAGCGGCGGCACCAGGTGCACCCGGTTGACGACGGTCAGCGGCAGCAGGCCGCGGCGCTTGCAGGCGGCGAGGACGGCGGCCATCTGCGGGCTGCTGCCCGGGTACGGCGCCAGCGGCTCGCGCGTGTCCTTGTCGGCGACGAGCTCGACCGCCCAGAACGCGCCGGTGCCACGCACCTCGCCGACCCACGGGTCGCTGTCGGCCAGGTCCCGCAGCCGGGGGCCGAAGACCTCCTCGCCCAGCGCCGCGGCGTGCTCGACGACCCGGTCGTCCTCCATCGCGCGGATGGTGGCGACTGCCGCGGCGCACGCCAGCGGGTGGCCGGAGTAGGTCAGCCCGCCCGGGTAGGCCCGGTTGTCGAACGTCGCCGCGACCGGGCCGCTGATCGCGACGCCGCCGAGCGGGACGTAGCCGGAGTTCACGCCCTTGGCGAAGGTCATCAGGTCCGGCGCGACCCCGTCGTGCTCGACGGCGAACCAGCGGCCGGCCCGGCCGAACCCGGCCATGACCTCGTCGGCGATGAGCAGGATGCCGAAGCGGTCGCACAGCTCCCGGACGCCGCGCAGGTACCCGGGTGGCGGCACCAGCACCCCCGCCGTACCGGGGATCGACTCGAGCACGACCGCCGCGAACGTCTCCGGCCCCTCGAACAGGATGGTCTGCTCCAGGTGCGCCAGCGCGCGCTCGCACTCCTCCTCGACGGAGGTGGAGTGGAACGGGCTGCGGTAGGGGTAGGGCCCGAAGAAGTGCACGGTCCCGGCCGACGCGCTGTCGTTGGCCCACCGCCGCTGGTCGCCGGTCATGTTGATGGCGAGCTGGGTGCCGCCGTGGTAGCTGCGGTACGTCGTGAGCACCTTGGGCCGGCCGGTGTGCAGCCGCGCCATGCGCACGGCGTGCTCGTTGGCGTCCGCGCCGCCGTTGGTGAAGAACACCTTGTCGAGGCCGTCCGGGGTGTGGCTGGCGATGAGCCGGGCCGCCTCGGAGCGGGTGGCGTTGGCGTGCTGCGGCGCGACTGTGCACAGCGTGGCTGCCTGCTCCTGGATCGCGGCGACGATCCGCGGGTGCTGGTGGCCGAGGTTGGTGTAGACGAGCTGCGAGGTGAAGTCGAGCAGCCGGTTGTCGTCCTGGTCCCAGAGGTAGCTGCCCTCGGCCTTGGTGACCACCATCGGGGTGATCTGGGCCTGGGCGGACCAGGAGTGGAAGACGTGCCGGCGGTCGAGCTCGTAGGCGCGCTCGGGCGTGATCTGGGTCAGGTCGCTGGTCTCAGTCATTGCGCGGGAACCCCAGCTCGAGGCCGCCCTCGGGGCGGTTGGCCGGGTCGATCCACCGGGTGGTGACGACCTTGCCGCGGGTGAAGAAGTGCACGCCCTCGGTGCCGTGCGCGTGGGTGTCGCCCATCAGCGAGCTCTTCCAGCCGCCGAACGAGTAGTAGGCGACGGGCACCGGGATCGGCACGTTGACGCCGATCATGCCGACCTGTACGTCCTGCTCGAAGCGACGGGCAGCACCGCCGTCGTTGGTGAAGATCGCCGTACCGTTGCCGTACTTGTTCGCGTTGATCAGCGCCACGGCCTCCTCGTAGGTCTCGGCGCGGACCACCGAGAGCACCGGCCCGAAGATCTCCTCGCGGTAGATGTCCATGTCGGGCGTGTCGTGGTCGGACTGCGTGGGGCCGAGAGAGAGGCCCTCGGCGGCACCCTTGGCCTGGACCTCGCGGCCGTCGACGACGAGCTTGGCGCCCTGCTTCTCGCCGGACTCGATGAACGACGCGACGCGGTCGCGATGCGCCTTGGTGACGAGCGGGCCCATGTCGGCCTCGGCACTGCCGTCCGACGGGTTGCCGTCGCCGGTGACCAGGGTGCGGGTGCGGTCCGCGATGCGCGCGACCAGCTCGTCGGCGATCGAGCCGACCGCGACGAGGACGCTGATCGCCATGCACCGCTCGCCCGCGCTGCCGTAGCCGGCGTTGACCGCCGCGTCCGCGGCGAGGTCGAGGTCCGCGTCGGGGAGGACGACCATGTGGTTCTTGGCGCCGCCGAGCGCCTGCACCCGCTTGCCGTGCTTGGCGGCGTTCTCGTAGACGTACTCCGCGATCGGGGTCGAGCCGACGAAGCTGATCGCCTGGACGTCGGGGTGCTCGAGAAGCGCGTCGACGGCCTCCTTGTCGCCCTGCAGCACGTTGAAGACGCCGTCGGGGAGGCCGGCCTCCTTCCAGAGCTGCGCCAGCCACAGCGACGCGGACGGGTCCTTCTCGCTGGGCTTGAGCACGACCGTGTTGCCGGCCGCGATCGCGATCGGGAAGAACCACATCGGAACCATCGCCGGGAAGTTGAACGGCGAGATGATGCCGACGACGCCGAGCGGGTCGCGCTTGGAGTGCACGTCGACGCCGGTTGACGCGGACTCGGAGTGGCCGCCCTTGAGCAGGTGCGAGATGCCGCAGGCGAACTCCACGACCTCCTGGCCGCGGGCGATCTCCCCCATGGCGTCGGAGAGCACCTTGCCGTGCTCGGAGGTGATGATCCGCGCGAGCTCGCCCTTGCGGGCGTTGAGCAGCTCGCGGAACGCGAACATGACCTGCGTCCGCCGCGCCAGCGAGGTGCGGCCCCACTCCTTCGCGGCGGCGCTCGCGGCGGCGATGACGTGGTCGGCGTCGGCGCGGGAGGCGAGCGCGAGCTCACCGGTCACCGCGCCCGTGGCGGGGTTCGTGACCGGGGCGGTCCGGTCGCTGGTGCCGGGGTACGGCGCACCGCCGGCCCAGTGCGTGATCGTGGTCGTCATGGCGCGATCCTCGCAGCGCCCGCCCCGCGGCACACCCGACAGAGCGTAGGATCTGAGCGACTTCTCCGACACTCTGACGGGAGCCTCGATGGCCGTGACGGTGGCCGACGTGCTCACCATGCCGGCGGTGCGCAGCGCGTCGCCCACAGTGCTCGCCGGTGCCGACGGGCTGGGCCGCGCCGTGCGCTGGGTGCACACCACCGAGCTCCCCGACATCGGGCCGCTGCTGCGCGGCGGCGACCTGGTGCTGACCACCGGCATCGCACTGCCGGAGGCGCCGGCGGCGCTGGCCGCGTTCGCCGACTCGCTGTGGGAGTCGCGGGCGGCGGGCCTGGCGATCGAGCTCGGTCGGCGCTGGACCGAGGTCCCGGCCGCGCTGGTGGAGGCCTGCGACCGGGTCGGGCTGCCGCTGGTGGCGCTGCGCCGCGAGGTGCGGTTCGCCACGGTCGCGCAGTCGGTCGGCGAGCGGATCGTCGACGACCAGCTCGCACGGCTGCGCGAGGCGCAGCACGTGCACGAGGTGTTCACCGACCTGTCCGTGGCCGAGGCGGGGCCGCGCGAGATCCTCGACGCCGTCGCCGCACTGGCCGGCTCGGCGGTGGTCCTGGAGAACGGCCGGCACCGGGTGCTCGACTACCGGCCGGGACCCGGCGACGTCGACGCCTTCCTGGACGACTGGGAGCGGCGCTCTCGGGGCGTGCACCTCGACCGCCGTACCGCCTGGGACGAGAGCACCGGCTGGCTGGTCACCCAGGTCGGCCGGCCCGAGCGCGACTGGGGCCGGCTGGTGATCGACTGCCCGGACGGCGCGAACGAGCGGCTGGTGGCGGTGGCCGAACGCGGCGCGGCGGCACTCGCCCTGCACCGACTCAACGACCGGCAGCGCGACAGCGAGCAGCGCCGCCTGCACCACGAGCTGCTGGTCGGCCTGCTCACCGGCGGCGACCGCGACGACCTGCGCCGGCGCTGCGAGCTGGCCGGGTTCCCGGTCGAGCGGCGGCGGTACGTCGGTGTCGGGCTGCGGCCGCCGACGCCGGCCGGCTCCGACGAGCTCGTCGCCGCCGTGCTGCACGCCGCCGAGGTCGCGAGGACACCCGCGCTGGTCGGCGTGATCGACGAGGACGTGCACGTGCTGCTCGCGGTGTCGGCTCGCGGCGACGCCGAGCGCGTCACCGACGACGTGGTCCTCCCCCTGCTGCGCCGGCACGACGCCGTCGCGGCCAGCGGCACCCCCGTGGACGACCTCGCCCGCGCCGACCGGACGCTGCGCGAGGCGCAGCAGGTGCTCCGGGCGGTTCGGCGTACACCTGACTCGCCGCGGTTGCACCGCCTCGAGGACGTGCACGTGCGCGGGCTGCTCGCGCTGCTCCGCGACGACGACCGGCTGCTGGCGTTCGCCGATCGCGAGCTCGCCCGCCTCCGTGCCGCCGACTCCCCCGACCGTCGCCTGGAGCACGCCGTACGCGCCCTGCTCGCCCACCCCGGCAGCAAGTCCGCCG
>NZ_CAMPGZ010000036.1 GCF_946885725.1 uncultured Nocardioides sp. | reverse complement strand
GGCCGCCCCGGCCGCTCCACCACGCACACGACCTGCCGCTCCTCCGCCCCGCCCTCGGCGGGAACGGAATCGCCGGCTCGCCGCCCGTCGGAGGGTCCGCGAAGGAAGGCGGACTGCAAGGCGCCCACCAGCCGGTCGACCTGCTTCAGGGCATCGCCGGTCGGAGCATCGGCGGACGGGGCATCGGCGGGCTGGGCATCGGCGGACGGGGCATCGGGACGGGCGGTCGGCGTGCCGAGGGAGCGCAGCGGGTTCGCCGGGGAGTCGCCGCCGAGGCTGGCGCCGGGGCGTCGCGTGGGCAGCCCGGAACCGCCGTTGGACAGGCCGCCGTCGGTGAGACCGCTGCCGAGGGCGCCGCCCAGGATGGCGTCGAGCCGCGAGCGCGCCGCGGTGTCGGCCGCCGCTTCGATGTCGTCGCCGTTGCCGCGGGCCAGCCCGAGCGGCGAGGGAGTGGTCGGTGCGTGCGTAGCGGCGACCGGCTCGGCGGCGGGTGCGGCCGGCGCCGTCGCGGCGTCACGCAGGTCGGGCAGGATCGCCGCGGGCAGGAGCACCGTGGCCGTCGTACCGCCGTGTGCGTTGCGGTTGAGCTCGACGTGGATGCCGTGCCGCTCGGCGAGCCGCGAGACCACGAACAGACCCATTCGGCGGGTGGAGTCGGCGCTGATCTCGGCGCCGGCGCGCAGCCGCTGGTTGAGGGCGGCGAGCGCGTCGTCGGGGATGCCGAGGCCGCTGTCGATGATGTCGAGCACGACGCTGTCCGGGCGCAGCGTGGAGCTGAGCAGCACGGTCGAGGACGGCGGGGAGTAGGCCAGCGCGTTGTCGACGATCTCGGTCAGCAGGTGCACGACGTCGGAGGCCGCCTCGTCGCTGATCCGCGTCGACAGCGTGCTCGAGCCGAACCGGACGCGCTGGTAGTCCTGCACGCCGGCGGTCGCGGCCTGCATCGCCTCGCCGACGGTGAGGCCCTGCTGGCCGGACGGCGGGATCGGCGCGTCGGCGAGGACGAGCAGCGAGTCAGCGGTGCGGCGCATGCGGGACGCGAGGTGGTCGAGCCGGAACAGGCTCTCGAGGCGGGCCGGGTCCTCCTCGTCCTTCTCGAGCGAGTCGATCAGGCCGAGCTGCTGGTTGACCAGCGAGGTGTTGCGGCGCGAGAGCGTCACGAACATGTCGGAGACCTGGGAGCGGAGCTCAGCCTCGCCGGCGGCCAGCACGACGGCCTGCTCGTGCAGGTCGTCGACCGCCCGGGCGAGCTGGCCGATCTCCTCGTTGGTGGTCACGTCGATCGGGGTGACCGGGTCGGGCTCCTCGCCGGCGCGGATCTTCGCGACGGCGTCGGGCAGGGCCTGGTGGGCGACCGCGAGCGCGCCCTGGCGCACCTTACGGATCGGGGTGAGCAGCAGGCGCGTGGCCAGCAGCGCGAGCAGCACCGCGGCGAGCAGCGCGAAGGCGGTGAGGCCGGCGTTGATCACGGCCCGGGTGCGGGCGGCGTCGGCCGAGGCGGCCAGCTCGGCGTCGACCGAGTCGAGGAGGTTGGTGACGAGTGCGTCGTACCCCTGGTAGGCCTCCGCCCCGCCGAGGTCGTCGTTGCCCGTGCGCACAGCGCGGGTGCGGCGGGCGTTGTCGGTGAGCAGGGTCTGCACCACCGGCTCGGCCTCGCCGAGGTTGGAGGCGAGCCGGTCGATGGCGGCGCCCTCGGCGCCGAGCTCGGCGAACAGCTCGAGGTCGCCGGTGTCGCCGCTGCGCTCGGTCGCGACGAGCGCCTGCTGCATCGCCAGCGAGAACCGGCCCGCCAGCGTCTCGTTGAGCAGCTGCAGGCGCGGCTGCGGCTCGAGCTGGGCGTCGGCGATCGTGGTGACGAGCCGGTTGACGCCGGACTGCATCTGGCGCAGCTGAGCGACCCAGGTGCCCGGGCTGAGCGTGTCGCTCTCCTCGCGCAGCACCCGGCTGAGGTCGAGCACCACGTCGACCTGCCGCGACTGCTCGGGCGTGAGGTCCGCGCTGTCGCGGGTGCGCTCCAGGTCCGTCGCCGCGGCTTCGAGGTCCTCGACCGCGTCGGCCACCTCCTGCTCGCTGCCCTTGCCGTCGCTCTGCGCCGCGACCATCGCCCGGGACGACGCGGTGAGGTAGTCGATCGCCGGCTCCAGCACGGTGACCTGGCGGGCGCTCGCGGTGGAGTTCTCGGCCTCTGCGAGATCGGAGGCGACCCGCAGACCGCCCAGCGTGGCGGCCAGGACGAGCGGGATCGCCAGGGCCAGCGCGACCTTGCGGCGCAGCGGCCACGAGGACAGCGCGAAGAGGCGCCCACGATCAGGGCGGGCCGTGGACTGCTCTCGCTCCGCGCTCATGGTGCTCCTGGTTTAGTCGGGATGCGCGCCGGGTACTCGGGGGCTCTCGGGCGTGAAGGAAAATCTTGCATGCCCGCGTGGCGCGGCTTGACTTCGTCCGCCCCGAAGGTTACGGGTCGGGGTGGGTCCGTTGTCGAGTTTGGTGGCTTTTCTCCGACCTGCCTCGTCTGGACCAGCGCGACCGGAGCGGAGGCACGGGCCCGCGCACCTGGTCGTGAACGGCGTTCTGCGTGGTCACGCTCTGGTTATCGGTCGGACCGGCCTCCGGGCTGAGCCGTCGGCTCCTTCTCAGAATCTGACGACCGACTTGCCGACGGTACGGCGGGCGGCGAGGTCGGCCAGGGCGGCCCCCGTCTCGTCGAGAGGGTAGACGCGTCCGACGGGCGGGTCGACCACCTTGCTCTCGAGCATCGGAAGCAGCTCGTCCCACTGCACGCGCATGAACCCCGGACGCGCCATCGCCCACGCGCCCCAGCCGACGCCGCGGACATCGGTGTTGTTGAGCAGCAGCCGGTTGACCTTGACCGTCGGGATGGCGCCCGCCGTGAAGCCGACGACCAGCAGCCTGCCGCCCGGCGCGAGCGCGCGCAGCGAGTCGGTCATCAGGTCGCCGCCGACCACGTCCACGACCACGTCGACGCCGTCTCCGTCGGTGAGCTCCTTGGCAGCGGCGAGGAAGCCGTCGACCATCACCACCTCGTCGGCCCCGGCGGCTCGCGCGACCTCCGCCTTGGCCTCGGTCGAGACCACGGCGATCGTGCGGGCGCCGTACCCGCGGGCGACCTGGATCGTCGCCGTGCCGACCCCGCCGGCGGCGCCGTGCACGAGCACGGTCTCACCCGCGCGCAGGCCGGCGCGGGTGGCGAGCGCGAACTGGGCGGTCAGGTAGTTCATCGGCAGCGCGGCGCCGGCCTCGAACGACACCGCGTCGGGCAGCGGGAAGACGCTGTCGGGGTGGAGCGCGAGGACCTCCGCACCGGCGCCGTACGGCAGCACGCACGCGACGCGGTCACCGGTCTTGAAGCCGGAGTCGGCGGGGGCGTCGCGGACGACGCCGGCCACGTCCACGCCGAGGATGAACGGGAGCTCGGGACGCAGCTGGTACTCCCCGCGCGTGAGCAGCAGGTCGGGGAAGCTCACGCCCAGCGCCTCGACCTCCACGACGACCTGGCCGGGTTGCGGAGTGGGCTCGGGCACGTCGACGACCTCGACACCGTCGGGTCCGTCGAGGCGGGTGACCTGGATCGCACGCATCCGGCGAGGCTAGCGAAGCGTGCAGGGCGGCGCAGATCGGCGGCAGGTCAGGCGCCGCCGGCGACGCGGAGCATCCACTCGACCTCGCGCCAGTAGTCGTCCTTCTCCTCGGGCAGTGCCGTGGCCTCGGACGTCGTCACGGTGCGCTCGAGGGGGATGGGGTCGGGCAGCCGGGAGTACTTGCTACGGCCGGGCCGCTCGTCGGGCACCTCGTGGACCTGGGCCATCGCAACCTCCCTGGTGCTCCTCGTGCTCCTGCGTGCGACGTACTCCCAGGCTACGCCGCTCAGCCCGGCCGGACGATGCTCGCGAGCTCGAAGTGCATGGGGTCGGTGTAGTTCCAGTCGCCGCCCCAGGCGAAGCCCCACTTCTTGAAGATCGCAACCACGGCGCGGCTCATCTCGCCCTCGGTGCCGCGCTGGTTGCCCGGCACGTTGAGGTCGACCGCGATGCCCCAGGAGTGCAGGCTCAGGCCCTTGGCCGGGTCGTAGCCGATGAACCGCGGGTAGTAGCAGCCGGCGTACTCGTCGGGATGGATCTCGCTCGCCAGGCCGCGGCTGACGACCTCCTCCAGGGCGGCGCGCAGCTGCGGCAGCATCACCCGGTGGCAGGTCACCTGACCGAGCAGCGGCACCTCCTCGGTGCGGATGTTGGCCGCGACCCAAGCGGGGTCCGGGGTGACCCGGCCGCTCGGCAGGGGCTTGTAGCGGAACGACCCGACCGCCTCGGCCGCGGACGTGCCGGTGAGCACGGCGGTGCGGGTCACGTCGACGTCGAGCTCGAGCGCGAGCACCCGCAGCGACGCGGTCTTGCCGAGGATCTTCTGCATCTTGTCGGTGAGCACCGACGGGGTGAACCGGCCGGTCGAGACCAACATGGCGTTGTCGGCGGGCATGCCGAGCCGCTTGCCGAGCGGGCGGGTGATGACCGCGCTGACCGGCTCGGCCATCGGTGCGTACGCGCCGATGTGCACCGTCGGGGCGTCGTCGGTGGTGCCCAGGCGCAGGAACCCGCGCGGCTGCTCCAGCCTGCGGCCCACGGACGGGTCGACCATCACCTCGCCGCCGGCCAGCCGCTCCCACACCGCGCCGGCGGTCGCGGTCGACTGCGGCGTCCAGCGTCGGTAGGCGTCGACGTCGACCGACGCGATGGTCAGCGTGCGGCCCTCCAGCGACAGCGACGCCATCGACATCGGCATCACGGCCTTGACGCCCTTCAGCTCGCGCAGCTGTCGCTGCACCCTGGCCGGGATCGGCTTGGTGCTGCTGACGAGGACGTCCGGGCGCAGGAGAGGGGTGCGCAGCTCGCCCGGCGCAGCGACGGCGTACGCCGAGGTCGAGCTCGACGGGCTGCCCTCCGGAGACGGGTCCTTGGTGCTCGGGCTGCTGATCGAGCCCGAGCTGGTGCTCGTGCCGTCGGCCTCGCGCGCGGACGGAGTAGTGGGCGCCTGGCTGCACCCGGCCAAGGCTGCGGAGCCGGACAGCGCACACACCAGCGCCGCCGCGACGAGCGCACTCCCGCGCCGCCGGCTCTCCCTCCGCATCCCGTCCCCTCCGTTCCCAGGCTCTCCCATTGTTCACTGTGCGCCAACAACGATTCGTCTGCGGTCTAAGGGGTGAATTACGCGGGTGGATCGCAGACGAATCGGGTACGGCGTACGCATGAGCGAGACCAGTAACGAGTCCACCGGCCCCGACGACGCCGGATCGGCCGGGTCGACCGGGGAGAGCGACGACCGGGAGACCCCCGAGGTCGGGCTGATCGCCGACGAGGAGCTGCCGGAGGACCTGCAGCCCACCGACGACAACCCGCTCGCGCAGGACCCGGCCGAGGGCTCACCCGAAGGAAACCCGCTCAACGACCCGGAAGAGTCCTGACCACGATCCGACAACGATTCGTCTGCGAGCCCTCCCCGTGATTCACCCCGTAAATCGCAGACGAATCGTTGTCCTAGGGTTCTGCTCATGAGTTCAGGGGCGGCCGCTGAGCCGAGGAAGCGGCGGTCGGTCCCCGTCTGGGCGGAGACCGTGCTGCTGCTGGTGCTCGCGCTCGCGGTCTCCGCGGTGGTCAAGACCTTCTTCGTGCAGATGTTCTTCGTGCCGTCGGGGTCGATGCGGCCGCTGCTGCAGGAGGACGACCGGATCCTCGTGGAGAAGGCGTCGTACTGGAGCGGACACGTCGAGCGCGGCGACGTCGTCGTGTTCGCCGACCCGGGCGGGCAGTGGCTCGGGCCGCTCGTCGAGCAGCCCACCCAGGTGCAGACGGTGCTCGGGTTCCTCGGGCTCTACCCGACGGGCGGCCACCTGGTGAAGCGCGTGATCGGCGTCGGCGGCGACCACGTGGTCTGCTGCGACAGGAAGGGCCGCATCCGGGTCAACGACGTGCCGCTCGAGGAGACCGACTACATCGCCGAGGGCGCGGCGCCGTCCGAGCGGAAGTTCGACGTCGAGGTGCCCGAGGGGCGGCTCTGGGTGATGGGCGACAACCGCGGCGACAGCGAGGACTCCCGGTTCCACCAGGACCTCCCCGGCGGCGGGTCGGTGCCCGAGTCGCTCGTGGTCGGCAAGGTCTGGGCGGTGGTGTGGCCGTTCGACCGGTTCAACCGGCTCGACACACCGTCGACCTTCACGAACCCGGCGCTCCAGGTGACCGGCGAGGTCCGTTGACCGGTACGGCGGCGCCCGGCGCCGACAAAGACGTGACCCTTGTCCGGCTCGACCTGGACACCCTGGCCGCGCTGATCCGCGGCGACCTGGACGTCGCCTCGGAGCGGGCGGGCGTCCCGCTGACGCCGTACCTCCTCGACCAGGCCTGGCTCTGGCGGATCCGCCACGAGCAGATCCGGGACGACCCGGAGGCCGCCGACTGGATCGCGCGCGCCGCGCTGGTCGACGGGAAGGTCGTCGGGCACGTCGGCTTCCACGGACCGCCGGACGAGGCCGGGATGGTCGAGGTGGCCTACTCCGTGGACCCGCTGTGCCGGCGGCAGGGCCACGCCCGCCGGCTGCTCGCGACCGCGCTGGCGTGGGCGGCGTCCGACCCGCGGGTGCGCACCGTGCGGGCGAGCATCAGCCCGACCAACGTCGCGTCGCTGGCGACGATCCGGCCGTTCGGGTTCACCCGCGTCGGCGAGCAGTGGGACGACGAGGACGGCCTCGAGCTCGTCTACGAGCGCCCCTCCCGCTGACCACGACCCTGGGCCGACACCGGCCGGACGCGGCATCATCGGGCGGGTGAGCCAGTCAGCCGTTCCCGACCTCGGCCACCGACGCCGACCGCTGCGTGGGCGCGACCCCCGCCAGCCACACCGAGCGGCCACGCCGCTGGAGCTGCTCTACGACCTGGTGTTCGTCGTCGCCTTCGGCCAGGCGGCCAACGAGCTCGCGCACTACGTCGCCGAGGACCACGTGCGCACCGGCGTCCTGGGCTTCGCGTTCGCCGTCTTCGCGATCGCGTGGGCGTGGATCAGCTACAGCTGGTTCGCCTCGGCGTACGACGAGGACGACTGGGTCTGCAGGGTCGCGACCATGGTCCAGATGGTCGGGGTGATCATCCTGGCGCTGGGGCTGCCCGAGGTGTTCGCGTCGATCGACGAGGGCCCGACGCTCGACAACGGCGTGGTGGTGGCCGGGTACATCGTGATGCGCGTGCCGATGGCCGTGCAGTGGCTGCGGGCGTCGCGGCACGACCCGGCCCGGCGCGCGGCCCACCTGACCTACGTCTGGACGATCCTGCTGGCGCAGGTGGGCTGGACGGTCATGGTCTTCCTGTCGGTGCCGCTCGCGACCGCGGTGGTCGGCTACGCCCTGCTCTACGCGGTCGAGCTCTCCGGTCCCGCGATCGCGGAGCGGCGCAAGGGCGGCACGCCCTGGCACCCGCACCACATCGCCGAGCGCTACTCGCTGCTGGTCATCATCACGTTGGGCGAGGGCATCATCGGCACCGTCGCGTCGCTCTCGGCCGTCGTGCACGGCCCCGGCGGCTGGAGCCTCGACGCGATCCTGGTCACCGTGGCCGGCGTGGGTCTGACCTTCGGGCTCTGGTGGTCGTACTTCACCGCGCCCTGGGGCGCGCTGCTGGCGCTGCGCCCGGACCGGGGGTTCGCGTTCGGCTACCCGCACATCGCCGTGTTCGGCGCCCTCGCAGCGGTCGGCGCCGGGCTGCACGTGGCGGCCTTCTACCTCGAGCACCACACTGAGATCGGCGCGGTCGGCACGGTGCTCAGCGTGGCGGTGCCGCTGGCGGTGTTCGCCGTGACGCTCTACGCGACCTGGACGGCGATGATGACCCACAGCGACCCGTTCCACGCCGGGCTGCTCGCCGGTACGGCGGCCGTGCTGGTCCTCGCGGTCGTCCTCGCCGCGGCAGGCGTGGACATGGCGTGGTGCCTCGTCGTGCTGGCGGTCGCGCCCGCCGTCACCGTCGTCGGCTACGAGACGGTGGGGCACCGGCACCAGGAGGAGATGCTGCGCGAGCTGGCCGCCGGGCGCTAGACCGGCTCTGCCGTCACCACCACGTTGCTCTCGTAGACGTGCCCGTCCCAGTCGGTGCACGTGACCAGCACCAGACGCGCCGGTCCGCCGCGACCGAACAGCTCCTGGCGCCGCTGCGCGAGCTCGCGGCGCGACAGCACGCGCACGTCGGTGGCCTCGTAGGCGACGCGGCCGGCCTTCGTCCGCACCACCACCCGGTCGCCGGGCTCGAGCTTGCCGAGCCGGTCCATCACGCCGCCGCCCGACGACACGGTGTGGCCGGTGAGCAGGGTCGGGCCGTTCTTCGCGCCGGGCCGGGCGCTGCGCTTCCACCAGCCGACGTCGTCGACGTCCGCCGGCGGGTGCAGCACGCCGGACGGCTCCACCTCGATGGGTACGACGGAGGCGCGGAGGTCGAGCTTCGGCACGACGAGCCGCACCGGGGCCGCAGGCGCCACGGCCGCACCAGCGGGCTCCGCGTCGGGCCGGAAGTAGGCCACCACCGCGGCGACGGCCACCAGCGCGATCAGCGCCAGCAGCGGGCTGAACCGGTCGGGGGAGCGGCTCATCGGTGGCTGCCGCGGAAGCCGCCCAGGGCTCCGACCGCGGCGGCCGCCAGCACGGCCGCGGCCGGGCCGACCAGGCCGTCGTACCAGGGCTCGGGCTCCTCGGCCACGCCGGAGGCGATCACGGCCGGCACGCGCGGCAGCTTCTTGGCAGGCTTCTCGGGCTTCTTCGCCGGGGCGGCCGGGGCCGCGGCCTCGACGACGCGGCCGTTGGGGCCGCACGCGACGTGCCCGACGTCCACGGTGGCCAGCGGCGCGTCCGCGAGCGCGGCGGCGGCCGGCAGCACCTCGAGGCTCAGCGCGGTCACCTCGATGCTGTCGGCGGTCCGGACCTGCTTGTTCAGGACGACCTTGAGCACGTTGTCGCTCAGCGGCTTGAGCTGCGGGCCGACCTGGGCGAGCACGCCGTCCACGATCTGCTGCTGGAGCGGGTCGATCACGGCGGCCAGGGGCGCGGCCTGGCCGTCCAGCGTCTGGGTGAGCTGGGTGCGCAGGCCGTCGAGCACGCTGGTGGCGACGGAGTCGAGGTTCACGAACAGCTCGGTGTTGGGCGCCGGGTCGACCGGCAGGTTCAGCACGTCGACCGCGGTGCCGCCCACGGACAGCGTCAGCCGACCATCCGTGATGTGGCTGCTGCCGTCGACGCCGGCGGGCGCGGCGGTGCAGCGGGCCTCGATCGCACCGACGGTGCCGGCGATACCGGTCTCGCCGAGCGGGGCGAGGCCCTGGCTGACCGCCTGGGTGACCGGCCCGACGACCTGGTCCATCACGGGCTGCAGACCGTTGAGCGGCGCGAGGGACGACGCCGGGTCGGCGACCACGGCGCCGGTCAGGTCGAGGTTGGCGACCGACAGGCCGACGGGCTGTCCGGGGGTGAGGCAGCGCGACGAGCCGACCTGGGCGACCGAGCCGCCCTCACCGGCGACGCCCGCGCAGGCGGCCGACGTACCCGCGCCGTCGACGACGCCCGCGGTCGCCTCCTGCGCCAGCACACCGGCGTTGAGCAGGCGCTGGTTGCCGAGCACCGCGGCGGACGGGCTCGCGGTGCCGGTGACCCGGACGCCGCTGCCCTCGTCGACCGCCCGGACGGTGCCCGAGTCGGTCGGCTGGCCGGCGACCGAGCCGCGCACGGCGGTCGCCTCGGCGGAGGAGATCGTCTGGGCGGAGGCCGGCGCCGCCGTGACGAGGGTGAGGACGGCGAGCGCGCCGACCGTCCCGAGCGCTCTGGTCAATGAAGCCGTTCGCAGCACGGCGTACTCCTGCTGGGTCCCTCTGCCGAGCGGGAGGCCGCGACCCGTCCGTCCCGCCGGGACCCTCCGCCCGGCCTCGTGGGCCTCCTGGCCTGTCAAACGACGCCGGGCGCCTGAGGTTACGTGGGGTTGCGCGCGAGCTCAGCCGCCCACGCTGAGGCGGGTCTCCTCGTCGGCGGCGCGGTCGGCCAGCGGCGAGTCCTCGCGGTGCCGCAGCGACAGCAGACCGCCGACCACGAGGGTGATGACGACACCGATCGCGGTGTACCAGGTGAAGCCGACCAGCTCCCTCTGGAACAGGAAGAGGTAGGACATCACCGCGACCGCCACGGCGAAACCGGCCATCGCCTCGGTCTGCCGCGCCTTGCGCACCCACAGCCCCAGGAAGAAGGAACCGAGCAGGCCGCCGTACGTCAGGCCGGCCACGCTGAGCCCGAGCTCGACGACCGGGTTGTCGGTGCCGCGGAACAGCGCCGCCGCGAGGATGAAGACCAGGCCCCAACCGAGGGTGAAGAGCCGGCCGAGCTTCAGGCCCTCCTCGTCGCTGAGGGTCCGGGTGCTGAACCGCTGGTAGAGGTCGGCCATCGTCGACGACGACAGCGCCGCGAGCGAGGACGACAGCGTGCTCATCGCGGCCGCCATGATCCCGGCCAGCATCAACCCGGACAGGCCGGGCGGCAGCACGTCGACGATGAACGTCGGGAAGATCTCGTCGCCCGTCGCCAGGCCGAGCTGCTCCGGCGTGCGGCCGTCGTAGTAGGCCCAGAGCCCGAGGCCCACGACGAGGAACAGCGCGAACTGCACGAACACCACGAGCGCGCTGGTCACCACGGCCTTCTGCGCGTCGCGCAGGGTGCGGCAGGTCAACAGCCGCTGCACGACGATCTGGTCCGCGCCGTGCGACGCCGTCGAGAGCAGAGCGCCGCCGATCACCGCGGTGACGAAGGCGTACGGCGCGGAGACCGGGTCGGACGCGAAGTCGAGGAGCTGGGTCTTGCCGGCGTCGGCCGCCGTGGCGAGGAAGTTGCCGTCCGTCCCGGCGACGACGTACGCGAGCGCCGCGATGCCGCCCGCGACGTAGATGAACATCTGCATGACGTCGACCCAGACGACGGCGCGGATGCCGCCGACGAACGTGTAGGCCACCGTGACGATGCCGAGCACGGCGATGATCACGAAGTAGGAGAGGTCGATGCCGATGCCCGAGAGGATGACCTTCATCGGGATCGCCGCGGCGAACAGCCGGACGCCGTCGGCCAGCAGCCGGGTGAACAGGAACGCCACCGACGCCAGCCCCTGCATGCCGCGGCCGAAGCGCAGCCCGAGATAGGCGTACGCCGTGGTCATCTCGCCGCGGTAGTAGCGCGGCAGCAGCACGGCGGCGACCACGATCCGGCCGAGCAGGTAGCCGAGCGCCACCTGGAGGAACGTCAGCGTGCCGAGGTACGCCACCGTCGGCACGCTGATCACCGTGAGCGCGCTGGTCTCGGTGGCCACCACAGAGAAGCAGACCGCCCACCACGGCAGGTCGCGGTCCCCGAGGAAGTAGCCGCGCAGGTTGCCCTGCTTGCCGGAGAGGCGCAGGCCCAGCCACGCCGAGGCCGCGAGGTAGAGGACGATGACGACGAGGTCGAGCAGCTGCATGCGCGTCTCCAGGTGACTCCGAGTAGTCAGCGGATCCGGCTCCGGAAGTAGACCTCCGGTCCAGACAGGCGGGTCCGATGGTCTACCCGGCTGGGAGAGCTGTCAAGGGTGCGCTCCGCTTCGTAGGTTGGCCACGTGACCGTAGGCGTCCTCCGGACGGCAGCCGTCATCGCCCTGGCGATCGCCGGCGCGAGTTGCGGTGCCGACGACGCCGAGCCGGCCACCACCACGTCACCGACGGCATCGCCGTCGCGCACCTCGCCGACCAGCACGGCCGCGCCGAGTGCCGCGAGGTCGAAGCCGGCCAAGAGCACGGCTCGCGGGACGACGATCACCACCGCCGGCAGCGAGTACGGCGAGATCCTCTGGGGCCCGAAGCGGCAGGTCGTCTACATCTGGCAGAGCGAGCCGTCCTCGAAGCCACAGTGCTACGGCGACTGCGCCGCGCTCTGGCCACCCGTGCTGACCACGGGGACGCCCCGAGCCGCGGGCGGGGTGGACGCGTCACTCCTCGGTACGACGAAGCGGAGCGACGGCTCGACCCAGGTGACCTACAACGGGCACCCGCTCTACTCCTACGCCCACGAGGGGCCCGGCGAGGTCGAGTGCCACGACATCGCCACGCACGGCGGGCTGTGGTGGGTCGTCACGCCGGCCGGCGACCGGGTGACATGAGCAACCCCTAGGTCGTGCGCGAGGCGCACCCTGAGCTACCTCGCCGCCACCACTCTCGACGGCTTCGTCGCCGGCCCCGACGGCTCGGACCCGACCGGTCCGGGAGGGTTCTGCCCGGTCACTCCCGACAACGTCGAGCACCTGACCACGCACTTCCCCGAGACGCTGCCCGCCATGGCTCGAGAGGCGCTCGGCATCACCGAGCCGGGCACGACGTTCGACACCGTTCTCGAGGGCCGGAACTCCTACGAGCTCGGCCTGAAGGCCGGAGCCAGCGACGCGTTCCCGCACCTGCGGCACGTGGTCTTCTCGACCACGCTCGTGCCGGACCCCGACTCGTCCGTCGAGATCGTCGGCGGGGGCACCATCGCAGCGACGCTGGCCGACGAGATCGACCGCCTGGTTCTCAAGGTCGCGCCGCTCACGATCGGCGCCGGCATCGGCCTGCTCGGCCGCGACGCCACCTTCTCTCCTCAGGCCTGGCGCCTCGCCGACCGCACCGAGCTGCCGAGGGGCGCGCTGTTCCTCACCTACGACCGGACATGACACCGACCGAACATGACGACGGCCCCGGGGACCGAGGTCTCCGGGGCCGTTCGCTCACGTGCGCGAGGGGGGAGTTGAACCCCCACGCCCTTTCGGGCACACGGACCTGAACCGTGCGCGTCTGCCTATTCCGCCACTCGCGCGTGAAGCCTGCTCAGGGTAGCCGACCGGCTTTCCCCCGACAAAACCGGCGTCGGCCGCCGCAGACGCGCAGTAGAGAGGAGCAGAACGAGAGGGGAGCAGCCCCGCAGCACCGAGCCAACGGCGGAACGCGGCAGGCTTCGCCGGTCCCGATACGATGCCCACAAGCCGTCCTCCGGACGTACGAAGGCGGTGCGGCGGACGGTGACCTGCGCCATGCCCGACGCGCCCCGGGGTCCGGTTCGCGGTCGGGAGCGTGGGTACATTCCAGACCGCACTGGGTGAGATCGCACGGGCAGATCAAAGGGCAGACCACGGGGCCAGACCGGAGACCGAGGGAGGTGGCGCATGGGCATCCTGCAGCGGTTCGAGAACCGCCTGGAGCAGCTGGTGTCCGGCGCGTTCGCCAAGGCCTTCCGCTCCGCCGTCCAGCCGGTCGAGGTCGCGGCCGCGCTGCAGCGCGAGGTCGACAACTCCGCGCAGATCCTCTCGCGCAACCGGCGGCTGGTGCCCAACCAGTTCCACGTAGAGCTGTCCCCGCAGGACTACCAGCGCCTGGCGCCGTACTCCTCCACGCTCTCCGACGAGCTCGTCGAGATGCTGCGCGACCACGCCCACGAGCAGTCCTACGTCTTCACCGGTCCGGTCTCGATCTCCTTCGACCAGAAGGAGGACCTGACGACCGGGCGGTTCCACGTGCGCAGCTCCGCGCTGGCGAGCGTGACGCCGGCGTCCGACTCCGCGGTCACGGACACGGCCGTACGCCGGGCCAACGTGATCCTCGAGGTCAACGGCATGCGCCACCCGCTCGACCCGCCCGGCATCGTCATCGGCCGCGGCAACGACGCCGACCTGCGCATCAACGACCCGGGCGTCTCCCGGCGGCACGCGGAGATCCGGATCTACCCCGGCGACCCGGCGACCGGCGGCACACCGCAGGTGAGTGTGGTCGACCTCGGCTCGACCAACGGCGTGCTGGTCAACGGCCACAAGGTCTCGCAGGCGACGCTCGACGACGGTGCGCAGATCAAGGTCGGCAACACCACGATGTCGATCCGGTTCGTCACCGGCGGGGAGGGCGGCAATGTCTGAGCTGACGCTGATGCTGATCCGCTTCGCCTACCTGGCGATCCTGTGGATCTTCGTGCTCTCGGCGATCTCGGTCGTGCGCTCCGACATGTTCGGCGCCCGGGTGGAGTCGACCCCGCGCGCCGACCGCCGGGCCGAACGGGCGGCCCGCAAGCAGGCGCGCAACAAGCCGATGCGCAGACCGCGGGGCGCACCGACGCACGTCGCGATCACCGAGGGGGCCAACGCCGGCGAGACGATCTCGCTCGACCTGGCCCCGTTGCTCATCGGGCGCGGGAGCGACGCCCAGATCCGGCTCGACGACGACTACGTGTCGACCCGGCACGCCCGCATCGCCAGCTCGGGCGACCAGTGGTTCATCGAGGATCTCGGTTCCACCAACGGCACCTACATCGGCTCGACCCGGCTCACCCAGCCCACGACTCTCACGCTCGGCACCCAGGTCCGCATCGGCAAGACCACGCTCGAGCTCCGCAAGTAGCCGCCGCTGATGACCGACGACACCTCGCAGCAGAGTGCGCTGGGCCGGTACCGGCTCAGGTACGCCGCCCTGTCCGACGTCGGCCGGGTGCGCAAGGACAACCAGGACTCCGGCTACGCCGGACCGAACCTCCTGCTCATCGCCGACGGCGTCGGCGGCGCCGCGCGTGGCGACATCGCCAGCTCCACCGCCGTACAGATCCTGCGGCGCCTGGACACCCCCGAGCTGGCCGAGGGGGAGGGTGCCCACGAGGCGCTGGCCGGGGCGATCCACCGCACCCACGACCGGCTCGCCGAGCTCGTCGAGCACGACCCCGAGCTCGACGGCACCAGCACCACCGTCACCGCCGCGATCTTCGACGGCACCCGGCTGACCGTCGGGCACGTCGGCGACAGCCGCGGCTACCTGCTGCGCGATGGCGCCATCGCGCAGCTCACCAAGGACCACACCTTCGTGCAGTCCCTCATCGACGAGGGCCGCATCACGGAGGAGGAGTCCCGGACCCACCCGCACCGCAACCTGATCCTGCGCGCGGTCGACGGCGTGCACGAGACCGACCCGGACCTCTTCGACGTCGAGCTGGCCCCGGGCGACCGCATCCTGCTGTGCAGCGACGGCGTCTCCGGCGTGCTCGACCCGCCTCGCATCGCCGACATTCTCGGCACCGGCTCGGTCGACTTCGCCGTGGTCGAGCTGATCCGCGCCGCGCTCGACGCCGGCAGCACCGACAACATCACCGCGGTCGTCGCCGACGTCGTCCCGGTGGGCGAGGCGGCCGACGACGCCGAGACGTCCGCGGCCGTCACGACCGGTCCGATGCTGGTCGGCGCCGCCGCCGAGCAGCCGCGGCGCACCGGCACCGGCGGACCGCGCAGCTTCTTCCGCGGCCACCGCAGCGGCGACACCGGCGAGCTCGAGCCGGTGGTCGCCGACGGTGCGCACGACGCGTCCCGGCCGGTCGACCCCGAGGCGCTGCGCTACGCCCCGCGCCCGCCGCGCCGCTTCGCCTGGCTGCGCCGGATCCTGGTGCTGGTCGCGCTGCTCGCGCTCGTCTTCTTGGCAGGGCGCCTCGCCTACAACTGGACCCAGACGCAGTACTACGTCGCCGTCGACGCAGACCGTGTCACGATCTTCCGCGGCATCCAGTCCGACCTGCCCGGCGTCACGCTGCACTCCGTATCGGAGCGCACGGACGTCCCCATCCAGGCACTCCCGGAGTTCCAGCTCGACCAGGTCCGCGCCGGCATCCCGGCCGACAGCAAGAACCACGCGCAGGAGATCGTCGGGCAGCTCACCGAGCTGGCGCGCAAGTGCCCGGTGCCGGAGCCGACGCCCACGGACGAGCCGACCGAGAACACCAAGAACAAGGACGGGGACAAGCAGGACGGCCGGCAGAAGACGGGGAAGAAGAACGACAAGAGCGAGTCCCCGTCGCCCTCGCCGAGCCCGACGATCCGGCCACCGGAGTGCATCGAGGACCCCTCGGCGAGCGCGTCGCCCAGCGGATCGGCGAGTGAGTCGGAAGGGGCGTCCCCGGAGGCCTCGCCCGGAGCGGAGCCGACGCCATGACCGTCAACCCCCTCACCGCCGTACCGACCGGCTTCACGCACCGCCGGCGTCGCGGCGCCGAGCTGTTCCTGTTGCTGCTCGCCCTCGTCGTGGGCATCGGCGGCTACGCCGCGGTGGGCCTCGGCGTCGAGGGCGAGATCCCGGTGAACATCGTCGGATACGGCGGCTGGCTGGCCGCGCTGTGCCTCGTCAGCCACGTCGCGGTGCGCTACCTCGCGCCGTACGCCGACCCGGTGCTGCTACCGATCGTCGCCGCCCTCAACGGGATCGGTCTGGCGATGATCTACCGGATCGACCTGGCCAACCTCGCCGCCGACGAGGACGCCAACACCTTCGCGCCCGACCAGCTGCGCTGGATGACGCTCGGCGTGGTGCTGTTCATCGCCGTGCTCGCGCTGGTCCGCGATCACCGCCGGCTGCAGGCGTTCACCTACACCTCCGGCCTCGCGGCGCTGGTGCTGCTGCTGATGCCGCTGCTGCCGGTCATCGGCGTGACCCGCAACGGCGCGCGCATCTGGATCAACATCGTCGGGTTCAGCTTCCAGCCCGGCGAGGTCGCCAAGGTGATGCTGGTGATCTTCTTCGCGGGCTACCTCGTGCTGCACCGCGACGCGCTCGCGCTGGCCGGCCGCCGGTTCCTCGGCATCGACCTGCCCCGCGGCCGCGACCTCGGCCCGATCCTGGTGATGTGGCTGGTCAGCCTCGGCGTGCTGGTCTTCCAGCGCGACCTGGGCTCGTCGCTGCTGTTCTTCGGCCTGTTCCTGGTGATGCTCTACGTCGCCACCGAACGGCCCGGGTGGCTCGTCGTCGGCGCCACCCTGTTCGCGGCCGGCGCCTACGTCGGCTTCCTGCTCTTCAGCCACGTCCAGGCCCGCGTCGACGCGTGGCTCAACCCGTTCGACCCGGACGTGAACAGCTACCAGATCGTGCAGGGCATGTACGGCATGGCCTGGGGCGGCCTCGTCGGCCGCGGACTCGGCCAGGGTGACCCGACGCTGATCCCGTTCTCCTACTCCGACTTCATCGTCGCCTCGCTCGGCGAGGAGCTCGGGCTGACCGGCGTGATGGCGATCATCGTGCTCTACGGCCTGATCGTGGAACGCGCGCTCCGCGCCGCCCTGGTCTGCCGTGACGCCTTCGGCAAGCTGGTCGCGACCGGTCTGGGCGTGGTCTTCGCGCTGCAGGTCTTCGTCGTCATCGGCGGCGTCACCAAGCTGATCCCGCTGACCGGTCTCACCACGCCGTTCCTGTCGTACGGCGGGTCGTCGCTGGTCGCCAACTGGTTCATCATCGGCCTGCTGCTCCGGATCTCCGACCAGGCCCGGCGCCCGCTGCCCGACCTCACCGAGGACGGCACGGGCGACGGCATGGACGACGCGACCCAGGTGGTGAAGCTGTGAACAAGCCGATCCGGACGATGTCGATCGTCTGCATGCTGCTGTTCGTCGGCCTGCTGCTGAACTCGACCTACCTGCAGTACGTCCAGGCCAACGACCTCAACTCCCGCGACGACAACAAGCGCGTCCGGGACGCGGAGTACTCCCGCAAGCGCGGCGCCATCCTCGTCGGCGGCAAGGCCGTCGCCGAGAGCGTGCCGGTCGACGACCAGTACAAGTACCAGCGCGTCTACAACCAGCCGTTCAAGTACGCCCACCTGACCGGCTACTACTCCTACACCTACGGCCGCGACGCCATCGAGAGCACGCAGAACGAGATCCTGTCCGGCTCCGACCCGCGGCTGTTCGTCAACCGGGTGGTCGACCTGGTCGGCAACACCCAGCCCAAGGGCGGGTCGGTCAAGCTCACCGTCGACCCCGCCGCCCAGGACGCCGCGTTCGCCGGGCTGCGCAGCCTCGGCCCGCAGGCCGAGGGCGCGGTGGTCGCGCTGGAGCCGACGACCGGCAAGATCCTCGCGATGGTCTCCAACCCGACCTTCAACCCCGGTGCGCTGTCCTCGCACGACTTCGGCAAGGTGCAGAAGAACCGCGAGCGGCTGCTCGCCGCCGAGAACAAGCCGCTGACCAACCGCGCGATCCAGGAGGTCTACCCACCCGGGTCGACGTTCAAGCTGGTCACCGCGGCGGCCGCGCTCGAGAGCGGCCAGTACCAGCCCGACTCGCTGGTCAAGGGCGGCGACTCCCTCGACCTGCCGCAGACCGACCGCGACCTGCCCAACTACGCCACCGGCATCTGCGGCACCAACCGGATCACGCTCACCCACGCCCTGTCGCAGTCCTGCAACACCTCGTTCGGCGCGATCGGCATGCAGCTCGGCGACGAGGCGCTGCGCGAGCAGGCCGAGAAGTTCGGCTTCGGCGACGTCTATCTCGAGGACCTGCTCCGCCAGGCCGAGAGCCGGTTCCCGCCGCCCGACGTGGACGACCCGCTGACGGCGTACTCCGCCATCGGCCAGTACGAGGTCGCCGCCACCCCGCTGCAGATGGCGATGGTCGTCGCGGGGATCGCCAACGGCGGCACGGTCATGCGGCCGTACCTCGTCGACGAGGTGCGCGCCCCCGACCTCTCGGTGCTCGACAAGACCAACCCCGAGCCGTTCCGCGACGCGACGAGCTCGTCGACCGCGCGCGACCTCACCCAGATGATGGTGGAGACGGTCGACAACGGCACCGCCGCGCCGGCCGCGATCCCCGGCATCAAGGTCGCCGGCAAGACCGGCACCGCGCAGAGCCAGGCCGACCGGCCCAACTACGCGTGGTTCGTGTCGTTCGCGCCCGCCGACAACCCCGAGGTCGCCGTGGCCGTGCTCGTCGAGGACGCCGGCGTCGCCAACGACCTGATCTCCGGCGGCGGACTGGCCGCACCCATCGCGAAGTCGGTGATGGAGGCGGTGATCAACCAGTGACCCAGGCCCCGCACGACGCGGCGCCCCGCTACCGGCTCGAGACACTGATCGCGACCGGCGGGATGGGCGAGGTCTGGCGGGCCACCGACACCGTGCTCGACCGCGTGGTCGCGCTGAAGGTGCTCAAGCACGAGTACGCCGGCGACCCGACGTTCCGGTCCCGGTTCGAGGCGGAGGCGCGGCACGCGGCGTCGCTGTACCACCCGGGCGTGGCGGCGGTGTTCGACTTCGGCGAGCTGCCGCCGGACCCCGAGTCCGGTGGCGTGCCCCGGCCCTACCTGGTGATGGAGCTGGTGCCCGGCCGGCCGCTGTCGGAGCTGCTCCGCGGCGAGCCGATGGACCCCGAGGTCGCGGCCGACCTCGTCGCGCAGGCCGCGGAGGCGGTGGCCGCCGCGCACGCGATCGGCATCGTGCACCGCGACCTCAAGCCCGGCAACCTGCTGGTCACCCCCGACGGCCGGGTCAAGATCACCGACTTCGGCATCGCCCGCGCGCTCGGCGGCGCGTCCGTCACCCGGACCGGCCAGGTGCTCGGCACCCCGGCGTACCTCTCGCCCGAGCAGGCCGAGGGCCGTCCGGCCACCGAGGCCAGCGACGTCTACTGCCTCGGGGTCGTGCTCTACGAGTGCCTCGCGGGGCGGCGGCCGTTCGAACGCGACACCCCCGTCGGTACGGCGATCGCGCACCTGCGCGACGACCCGCCGCCGCTGCCCGACACCGTGCCCCGGCACCTCCGCGACGCGACGATGACCGCGCTCGCCAAGGACCCCGCTGACCGGTTCGCGTCGATGGCCGACTTCGCCGCCGCGCTGCGAGGGACCGGCCCGGCCACGGTGACCGGGCAGGCCGCCGCCCCGGCTGCTGCTGCCGACGAGGGCCCGACCGCGACGCGGGTGCTGACCGTGCCGGGACCGGTCCCGGCCGCCGCCCCGGCGGCACCTGGCCCGGCACGCGAGCCGCGTCGCCGTACCCCCGCCTGGCTGCCGTGGGCGCTCGCCGCGGCCGCCGTGCTGGCCGTGGTGCTCCTGGTCTCGCTGCTCGGCCGACCCGACGACCCCGACCGCTCCGGCAGCAACAGCGGACCGGGCGCCGGCGAGGAGACCGCGTCGACCGAGCCGAAGCCGTCGCCCAGCCCGGAGCAGACTCCCACCCAGGAGCAGCCGACGGACACCCAGGAGCCCGCGCCCGAGACCGTCGAGGTGAACGCCGACGACTACCGGGGCCTGGACAAGAAGACCGCGCACGACCAGCTGAAGGCTCTCGGGCTGAAGGTGCGCGAGGAGACGGTCGACAACGACGGCAGCGTGGAGAAGGACACCGTCCTCGACGTCACGCCGGTCGGAACGCTCCAGAAGGGGGACGAGGTCACGATCGTCGTCGCCGGGCCACCCCCGCGCGAGGACGAACCACCGGGGCACAGCAAGGGCAAGGGCCCCAAGAAGCCCAAGAAGGACGAGGACTGAGGCAGTGAGCAACGGACCGGACGGCAAGCACCTGATCGGCGGCCGCTACGAGGTCGGCGAGCTGCTCGGGCGCGGCGGCATGGCCGAGGTGCGCAAGGGGATCGACACGCGGCTCGGCCGCGTCGTGGCGATCAAGCGCCTGCGCACCGACCTCGCCAGCGACCCCACGTTCCAGGCCCGGTTCCGCCGCGAGGCGCAGTCCGCTGCGTCCCTCAACCACCCCGCGATCGTGTCGGTCTACGACACCGGCGAGGAGATGACCCAGGAGGGCCCGCACGGGGAGCCGGTCCCGCAGCCGTACATCGTGATGGAGTACGTCGCCGGCCGGACGCTGCGCGACATCCTGCGCGAGGGGCGCAAGATCCTGCCCGAGCGCGCGCTCGAGATCACCTCGGGCGTGCTGTCCGCGCTGGACTACAGCCACCGCGCCGGCATCGTGCACCGCGACATCAAGCCCGCCAACGTCATGCTGACGCCGTCGGGCGACGTGAAGGTGATGGACTTCGGCATCGCACGCGCCGTCGCCGACTCGTCGTCGACGATGACGCAGACCGCGGCCGTGGTCGGGACCGCGCAGTACCTCTCCCCGGAACAGGCCCGCGGCGAGACCGTCGACTCGCGCAGCGACGTCTACTCCACCGGCTGCCTGCTCTACGAGCTGCTCACCGGCCGCCCGCCCTTCGTCGGCGAGAGCCCGGTGTCAGTGGCCTACCAGCACGTGCGCGAGCCTGCGCAGCCGCCGTCGACGCTCGACCCCGACCTGCCGCCCGAGATCGACCGCATCGTCATGCACGCACTGGCCAAGCGGATCGAGGACCGCTACCAGTCCGCCGCCGCGATGCGCGCCGACATCGAGCGCTACCTCGCCGGGCAGACCGTGAGCGCTCCCGCGGTCGCGGGTGGCGGAGCCGCCTTCGCGGGCGGGTACGCCGATGACCCCGACGACGCGCCGACCTCGCTCTTCACGGGCGCGGGCGAGGACGAGGGCGAGGAGGAGAAACGCAAGCGCTGGCCGCTCGTGCTTGCGGCGATCGCGATCCTCGCGCTGCTCGTCGGCGCCGCGCTCTTCGGCCCGATGCTGTTCTCCTCCGCCCCCGAGGAGAACGCCGTCCCCAACGTCGTCGACCTGACCCGCAAGCAGGCCGTGCAACGGATCGAGGACGCCGGCTTCGAGGTCGGCAAAGTCGACAAGGAAGCGTCGACGGACTTCCGCAAGGGCCTGGTGATGGCGCAGGACCCCGACCCGCAGACGATGCTGCCGCCGGGCTCCGAGATCGACATCACCGTCTCCACCGGCGACCCCGACGTCGTCGTACCGTCGGTGATCGGCGACAACCGCTTCGACGCGCAGGCCGAGCTCGAGGACCTCGGGCTCCGGGTGCGGTTCCAGAAGCAGCAGTCCGACGAGGAGCGCGACACCGTGCTCTCCACCGACCCCGAGGCCGGCACCTCCGTGGAGGCCAACAGCGTCGTGGTCGTCGTGTTCTCGACCGGGCCACGTGCGGTGCCGAACGTCGTGGGCCTGCAGGAGGGCGCCGCCCGCAACCGCCTGGAGAGGGCCGGCTTCGACGTCGACGTCGAGGAGGACGCCGAGACGCCGGCGGAGCCCGGGCAGGTGCTGTCGCAGGACCCGTCGCCCGGGTCGCGGCAGCCGCAGGGCACGACCGTGACGATCACGGTCTCGCGCTACGAGCCTCCCGAGGAGGAGGAGCCGACGCCGACCGAGGAGCCGTCGGAGACGGACCTGCCGATCCCGTCCGAGACGCCGACGACCCCGCCGCCGGAGTCCGACGAGGAGTAGCGGGAGGACCGGCGCCGGTCAGGTGCGGTCGTCCGGCAGGTCGCCGGTGCCGCTGGCCGCCGGCCGGGCGTACTCGAGCTCGATGGAGCCGCGGTACCCCGGCAGCTGCATGTCCTCGACGACCTGGACGTCCCAGCCGAGCTGGTAGGCGGCGACCGCCTCGAGGTAGAAGCCGATGAAGGGGCTCTCGTTGACGCTCGCCAGCATCTGGTCGGTCGGGCCGATCGCGCGGATGACGTACGGCGGGGCGTAGGGCACGTCGTGCAGGACCACGGTGTTGCCGACGCAGCGGATCCCGGTCGTCGACACCACGCGCTGGTCCTGGATCGTCATCGCCTCGGCACCTCCGGCCCACAGCGCGTTTACCACCGCCTGGATGTCCTGCTGGTGCACGACGAGGTTGTTGGCGTTGTCGGTCACGGTGTCCTCGACCGCGTCGGGCGCGTCGGCCAGCGTGATCTGCACGCCGGGGCCACGGGCCGGATCCATGCCGGCCGGGCGCTCGGCCGCCCGCGCCTCCTGTTGCGCCTCGCGCGCGCCGATCGAGGTCGACAGGTCCTCGGTCAGCTCGTCCACCTCGGCGGAGAGCCGCTCCTGCTCGTCGCGCAGGCTCTCGAGCTCACGCGCCTGCGCCGCGGCCAGACCCGGCAGGTTGTCGTACCGGCCGGCCCGGAGGTCCTCACCAGCCGAGCTCACCCAGCTGGTCACGAACAGCGTGCCGGCGATCGCCATCACGACCGGTGCCGCCGCGCGCCAGCTCACCGACCGGCCGCCGCGCAGCCACGAGCGCCAGTCGCCGCGGGGCGCGGGCTGGGGGCGGTCGAGTGGGTCCGGCATGGACGGAGTGTGCTTTCGTGCGCGGGAGCTGTGCCGACTACGCTAGCCGAGGCCCGCCAACAGCCGGGCCGGCCAGCACCACCGTCAGCAGCAAGGAGCTCCCGCGTGTCGCAGCGCCCCGCCCGCAACAAGCCCGCCGTCACCGACGCGGCCGGGGACGTCTCCGTCGTCCGGACCGTGGTGGCCGCGCTGCTGGCCGCGGTCGGCATCGCCTGGATGGTCGTCTACATCAACGTCGCCCAGGACGGCACGGCGCTGACCTGGATGGGCGACCTCGGGCGCTGGAACTTCCTGATCGGCTTCGTGCTGGTGTTCCTCGGGCTCGCCATCGCCGCCAACCCCGCCACGCCGCTGGGCCGCGGCCGCGGTGTGGTCATCGGGATGCTCGGCTGCTTCCTGCTCGGCCTGATCTGGATCGTCGTCTACTACATGACCGGCAGCGACTTCGACATCCCGCTGATGCGCAACCTCGGCCAGTACAACCTGGTCGTCGGTATCGGCTTCATGGCCGTCGGCTTCGTCTACGCCACGCGCTGGGAGTAACCCGCTCCGGACGCGCCGCCCCCCGCCCGCCCGCGCTCGTCGGAGGCCGGGTGGCCGAGAACCTGTCGCTCGGCGGCAGTGCCCCGGTGGTCGGCGCTCGCCGTTGAAACCGCTCTGACCTGGGCTGACCTGGGCTGACCTGGTCTGCGTGACCCCGGTCTCCCCAGGCTGTGGACGTGCCTGTGCACACGAATGACACGCGTGTGATTCATCCACAGGCTTTGTCCCCAGTGGGGATAACGCCTTCGATACCCCACCCC
>NZ_CAMPGZ010000035.1 GCF_946885725.1 uncultured Nocardioides sp. | reverse complement strand
GCCCGCCCGCGCGGCACCTGCTTGGCCTCGAGCCGGAAGAGACGGGCGAACTCCCGCTTGAATCCGAGGCGCGGGTAGCGCGCCACGACGTCCCGCCGTACGGCGTCGGGAAGACGCTGCAGGCGAAGGCCGAACACGTCCACGCCGGCGCCGGCCGAGAGCAGGTATGCCTCCGGACCGTCGTCGAGGACGACACCGGGTGTGTGGTGCAGCGCGATCGCGTTCGCGATCAGCGCCCGGTCGCGAGGTGGGACACCATGGGCGTCAGCGAAGTCGCGGGCGAGAGCGGCGCTGCGGAGGGTGAAGTCGACGGAGCGCATCGGGCTGGGCAGACCGGTGTCGTGGAACAGCGCGGCCACGTACAGCAGCTCCTTGTCGAACGTGGTGCCGTCGAGCGCCGCGAGCGCGGCACCCCACGCATACGACCGCCGCGAGTGGTTGAGCACGGCCGGCGACAGCAGCTCCTCGGCAACCTCCTCGGCATCGGTGGCGAGGGACGAGTCCGGCGGTCGCAGCGCGGACGGGTCGAGGTCGCGGCGCCGACCCGAGTGCAGGCGAAGCGCCATGGCGGCGCGACCGCCGACGATGGCCAGCTCACCTCGGACCAAGGGGCGGGCCAGCGCCAGCTGCTCGCGGGGTGTGAGTACGCCACAGGTGCGCTCGGTCCACTCGATGGTGCCGATGCGGTGCGTCGCGAGCGTCTGGTTCATCGCGGAAGCGGGGTCGACGTACGCACGGACTCGACGACGTCGACGATCGCCTGGCTGACCTCGGCGGCGTGCTCCGGGTCCTCCACGAGCGTCGCGTGCGTGGCCCCGTCCACGACGTCGTGCCGGCTGTTCGTCGAGAGCCGAGCCATCGCGTCCTGGTCCTCGCCCCACCCCGGCGCGGTGCCGAGGTCCGCGGTCAGGACGACGAGCGGTTTGCCGTCGAGACTGGTGAGCTGCCCGGCCGCGCGCGTGGACCGGCCGGCGACGGCGTACTCCTCGATGACGCCGGCGACCTCCTCGGGCGTGGAAGCGGTGGCCTGCAGCTCGGCCTGGGACTGCTGCGGCAGGTCCGACGGACTCATCCCGGTGAGCAGGCGAGGAAGACCGACCCGCGCGGTCGTCGACAGCAAGGCGGAGACCCGCTTCACCACGCTGTAGGAGTCGGACGGCGGCGGGGGCACCGGCCCGGAGCCGGGTGCCGTCGAGTCGACCAGAACCAGGCCGGCGACCTGGTGGGGATACCGGGCGGCGAACGCCTGGACGTACAAGCCTCCGAAGGAGTGTCCGGCCAGCACGTAGGGGCCGGGGACGCGAGCGTTGTCGAGCAGCGTGTGCAGGTCGGCGGCGACCTGCGCGCCGTCCGGGGGGATCGCCGCCGGGTCGCTCCAGCCACGTCCTGCTCGGTCATAGACGCAAACCCTTGTCTCCCGCGCTACCGCGGGCGTGATCCAGCCCAGAGTCGCCGCGGAAGCGCCACCGCCGGGCTCGATCACCACGGTCGGCGTGCCCGTGCCGAAGCACTGCAGGTGCAGACGGTAGGGCCCGACGTCGACCAGTCGTCCGCCCACGACCGGCCTCGCAGCGGTCGACCGGCCCACCGTCTCGTAGGCACCGCCGAGCGAGACGACCAGCAGGGTGGCCAGCACCGGGTAGAGCAGCCAGGCGCGCGCGCGGCTGTGCAGGTCCCGCCGGGCTCGGCCGAACATCCAGACCACCAGCGCGAGCAGCGCCGGCGGCCAGACCCAGCCGAGCGCGTCCACCCAGTCGTCCGGGAGGACGAGGACGAGTACGGCGCTCGACCCCATGAACACCGCCGGAACCACGGCCCAGCGCTGCGGCTGGTCCGTCCGGCGGGACAGCACCGCCAGCAGCGCCCAGCCGACGGCGAAGCCGAGAAGCACCATCGCAGTCGCGAAGTCGTGGTCCACCGCGGCGGGAGGCACGAACGGGAGGAACGGCAGCAGGACGGCCGCCAGCAGCCCCGCAGCGAGCGACGCGGCGATCACGATCCCGATCTTCGAGCGCGGGCCCGGGCTCAGCGCGGTGCTCGGACGAGCGCGGTCCTCCGGTGCTGCACTTTTCGCGGTGACTCCGTGCGGAGCTGTCACTTCTCCACGGTCACACTCGGGTGGTCAACCTGCATGACCACTTCGAGGCACGGCTCGCCTGGCCCCTTGGCGTCACTCCTGGCAGATCCATCAATCCAAATTGATGTATGCTCAGGGGCATGCCCAGCGCCGCGCGCGCCCAACCACCGCCGTTCATCCGACTGGCGGCCAACCCGGTGCGCTGGCAGATCCTCACCGAGCTCGCGACCAGTGACCGACGCGTGCGCGAGCTCGTCGAGCTGACCGGGGAACCGCAGAACCTGGTGTCGTACCACCTGCGGCTGCTCAGGGAGGCCGGCCTGGTGACCATGCGCCGGAGCAGCCACGACGGCCGGGACAGCTACTACCACCTGGATCTGGGGCGGTGCGCCGTCGCGCTCGGCGCGGCCGCCGCCTCGCTGCACCCCGCTCTCGGGACGACGACCGCGCCGCGAGGTACGTCGACGGAATCTGGGGTGCTGTTCGTCTGCACCGGCAACAGCGCCCGGTCCCCCATCGCCGAGGCGCTGCTCCGGCACCACACGAATGGTCGCGTGCCCGTCGCGAGCGCCGGGACCGCCCCGAAGAATCGGATCCACCCGCACGCGGTCCGCGTGCTTCGTGAACGGTTCGACATCGACATCCGCGACCAGCTCCCCCGTTCGGTCGACGAGGTCACCGGCACGTCCTTGCGCGTCGGTCGGCTCATCACCCTCTGCGACAAGGCTCGCGAGCACATCCAGCTGCCGAGAGTTCGTCGCCGCGTGCACTGGAGCGTCCCGGACCCCGCGGACACGCCCGGTCGCCCGACGTACTCGAGCTTCGTGGCTGTCGCGGACGACATCGACGCACGTGTGCGCCACCTGATCCCCGTCATGTAGGCCGAACCGCGGTCGACAGTCACGACTGGAGGGAGAACCCATGAGCGACGAAGACGCATTCGGAAGCGTCCGCTACATCGTGGAGGACGTGCCGGCCGCCGTCGACTTCTACACGAAGCACCTGGGCTTCACGCTGCGCAGCCATCCGGCGCCGCCCTTCGCCGAGGTCACCCGGGGCTCGCTGCGGCTGTTGCTGTCCGGCCCGGGCAGCTCCGGGGCACGTGCCACCCCGTCCGATGCCGGCCCGGGCCGCAACCGCGTCCACCTGCTCGTCGACGACCTCGCCGCCGAGATGGAGCGGCTCCGCGCGGCGGGCGTACCGATGCACGGCGACGCGGTCAGCGGACCTGGTGGTCAGCAGGTCCTGGTCGTCGACCCGGACGGAAACTTCGTCGAGCTCTTCCAGCGCGCGCCGTGAGCGATCACGACGCCGGCACCGACGCCGGACCGGCGTCGCAGCCGCGACTCGCCCGCCGGCTCGGTCTCGGCGACGCGGTGGTCATCGGCCTGGGCTCGATGATCGGCGCCGGCGTGTTCGCCGCGTTCGCTCCCGCAGCCGCGGCCGCGGGCGCCGGGCTGCTGATCGGCCTGGCCGTCGCCGCAGTGGTCGCGTACTGCAACGCCACCTCCTCGGCCCAGCTCGCCGCGCAGTACTCCACCTCCGGCGGCACCTACGTCTACGGGCGCGAGCAGCTCGGCGAGTGGTGGGGCTTCCTGGCGGGATGGGGCTTCGTCGTCGGCAAGACGGCCAGCTGCGCGGCCATGGCGCTGACCTTCGCGGCGTACGCCGCACCGGCGTCCTGGCAGCGACCGGTCGCGGTCGCCGCCGTGGTCGCGCTCGCCACGGTCAACTACCGCGGCGTGACCCGGACCGCCCGGCTCACGCGCGTCATCGTCGTGCTCGTCCTGCTCGCCCTGACTGTGGCGGTCGTCGCGAGTCTGGGCGCCGGACAGCCCGATCTCGGTCGGCTCACTCCCCTGACCGGCGACGGTCACGGCGCGTACGGCGTCCTCCAGTCGGCCGGCCTGCTCTTCTTCGCGTTCGCGGGCTACGCACGGATCGCGACGCTCGGCGAGGAGGTCCGCGACCCCGCTCGCACGATCCCGCGGGCCATCCAGCTCGCCCTGGCGGGAGCGGTGGCTGTCTACGCGGTCGTTGCCGTCACGCTGCTCGCCGTACTCGGTCCCGACCGGCTCGCCGCGTCCGACGAGCCCTTGGTCGCCGCCGTACGAGCCGGGTCGTGGGACTGGGCGGCTCCGGTCGTCCAGGTCGGTGCCGGCCTCGCCGCACTCGGCGCCCTGCTCGCGCTGCTCGCGGGCGTCGGGAGGACCAGCCTGGCGATGGCCCGCGAGGGAGACCTGCCGCGCTGGCTGGCCGCCGTCCATCCACGGCATCGGGTGCCGCACCACGCGGAGGCCGCGCTGGCGGTGGCGGTCTGCGCGCTCGTGCTGACCGTGGACCTCCGTGGCGCGATCGGCTTCTCGTCGTTCGGCGTCCTGCTCTACTACCTGACCGCGAACCTCTCCGCGTACACCCAGGACCAGGACCACCGCCGTTTCGCCCGCCCGCTGCAGATCGTGGGTGCCGCGGGGTGCGCCGTGCTGGTGGTCACGCTGCCGATCGGCTCAGTGGTCGCAGGCGTCGCCGTCTTCGCCGTCGGCATCGGCTATCGCGCCGCACGCCGTCGCAAACAGGACTTACGGAACCAAGTTCGACCTTGAGGTATTGATTTTCGCGGCTCGGGTACCGGCGTCCGGGGACGACTTCTCGACCCGTGTGAGGTGCTCGCCATGGACGATCTGACTGCTCTGAGGGACCAGATGGGTCGACTGCGCGGCGCGGTCGAGCAACGAGGAGGTCCACCCGGCGACCTCTCGTCGGCGACCGCGCACTCCGAGACGGCGGCCGCGGTGCGGATGGCAGGCCGGGCGCCGTTGTGCGCGTCCTGCGGTCAGCCGATGCCGTGCCCGACACTGCGCGAGCTGGCGCGTGTCTACGGCTTCGACGAGTGGACCGACGTACCCGACGAGGCGCCGGGCGTGGTCCTCGAGGAGTCGCCGAGCGTGACGGGACCGACCGGCGTCGTCCTCGACACCGGGCACGCGCCAGGCGCTGCGGGTTCCGGTGATCCAGCCTGAGAGGCGACCCGAACCTGAGAGAATCGCGCTGAACGCCGCTGCTTCCGCGTCTCCGACGCACGTACATCTCGGGGGAACTCTCGGTGACATCGACTCATGTCCGTCTCGCTCTCTACCGCGAGGTCGCCAGGCGCGTCGTCGGCGTCTTCCTCGAGCTCGGGATCAAGGGGTACGGCGCCGCCGCGGCTGTGAGCGTCGCCCTGAGCGATGCGGAGACGGTCGCCGGCAAGCGTGACGACGCGCTGGCCGCCGTGCCGAACCTGATGGAGCGGTATCGCGACACCAAGTACGTGATCGACCACCGAGCGGAGATCCAGTCCGCCGTCGACTACGTGCAGCAGCACGCCCCCGATCGCCCGGAGCTCGAGGCGGCGGCCGACAAGAGCGCCGAGACGCTGGACGGCATCCACACGACGTTCGGCGAGCTGGGCCAGGCCAAGGAAGCCTTCGCCGGTATCGGGGACATGAAGCCCTGGGAGGTCACCGGGGTCTGGGACAGCGCCATGGACGGGGTCGGGCACGCACGCCAGGCGTGGGCAGCGAAGCCTGACCTCGACTCGCTCGGTCAGCTCGCGGACGTGGCGGACCAGGTCAGCCCGTTCGTGAAGGAGGTGGAGGTGCTGATCCCTGCGTTCTACGGGGGGCTGCTCACCGCTGCCGACAACTTCGCCAGTGACGAGATCGTGGCCACGGTCGTCGTGATGGCGGCGGCTGTCGCGCTCGGCCTCGTCCTCGGCACGCTCGTCGGCTTCTGGGCGCGTCGCGGACGACCCGGGTTCATCGCCCGCATCCTCCAGCGCTTCGGCGCACTGGTGTTCCGGGGCTGGTACGTCCGCAACCTCGAGTACGCCCTGAGCCCGCCCCTCTACGCGGCCGCGCGGCGGCGCATCCAGAGCGACATCGTGACGGACCCCGAGAACACGCTCGACCCGCAAGCACTCGCGGAGCTCGAGCAGTACTTCGAAAGCAAGCTCCGAGGAGATCCGGTCGCCTCGCCGACGTCGTCGACCCTGCAACGCGCATGCACCTAGCCGAGCCGCTCGCGCGTTGCGCGCGCCCGGGCGGCGCCTGAGGGCCAGACTGGCGCCATGCTGAGGCTGGGGACCTGGAACCTGGAGAACCTCTTCCACCCCGACGCCGGGTCCGGCGCGCCGACGACGAGCACGGCCTACGACACCAAGCTCGACCGCCTGGCCGCCACGATCGACGCCCTCGGTCTCGACGCTGTCGCCGTGCAGGAGGTCGGTTCGCCCGGCGCCCTCGATGACCTGCGAAACCGGCTGACCGGTCACTGGCGCGCGGACACGGCCGACCCCGACGGGCGCGGGATCCGGTGCGGGGTGCTGTCGCGGGTGCCGGTGCTGGCGACCGCGCAGGTGAGGGACTTCCCCGACCTGCTGCTGCCGGTGCAGGTGGACGACGACGGCTCGACGCTCGGCGAGCTCGGCCGGCCGGCGCTGCGGGTGCGGCTGGAGGTGCCGGACCCGGCGGGCACCGTGACCGAGGTGGACCTGGTGTCGGCGCACCTGAAGTCCAAGCTGCTCACCTTCCCCGGTGGGCGGTTCTCGCCTCGCGACGAGGACGAGCGGGCGCGGTACGGCGTGTACGCGCTGCACCGGCGTGCGGCCGAGGCGGCCGGCGTGCGCGCGGCAGTGACCGCGCTGCTCGGCGAGGCTGACGCCGTTCCCGTCGTGGTGGGCGGCGACCTCAACGACGTACCGGAGGCCGCGACGACGCAGATCCTGCTCGGTCCGCCGGGCTCCGAGATCGGCACCGCCGGCTTCGACCAGCCCGACCAGGGCGACCCTCAGCGGCTGTGGAACCTCGCCCCGCTCATTCCCGAGGAGGAGCGCTACTCGCGTGTGTACCGAGGTCGCCGCGAGCTCATCGACCACCTGTTGGTCTCGCACGCGCTCGTCACCCGGGTCACCGCGGCGAACTCCGCTGGTGCGACGCCGCCGTCGATCACCGACAACCCCAACGCGCGGGTGGACGACCCGGTCTCCGACCACCGGCCGGTCCTGGTCACGCTCGACGTCTGACCGTCGTTCCCAGTCACCCCGAGCGTCACATCATCTGGTGACGCGCACCCCACGTCCGGCGACCTACATTCGCTGCGTCTCGCAGCGATCAGGAGGTCCCCATGTCCGTAGACGTGCAAGCGCCGTTGAGCGTCGTACCGGAGCTGTCGACGGCTCGGCTGAACCTGATGCGCGTCGGCTACGCGCTCATGGGAGTCGGTCTGGTCATCGTGAAGTGGCCGCTGCTGCCTCAGGCGCACGAGTTGCCTCTGTTCGAGAGCGTCGCGCTGTGCCTGCTCACCGCGATGTCGGTGCTCGCCCTGCTCGGTCTCCGCTACCCCACGCGGATGCTGCCTCTGCTGGTCTTCGAGACCCTGTGGAAGGTGCTCTGGCTCGGCATCGTCGCGCTCCCTCGCGCCACCGCCGGCACGGTCGACACGGCCACCAGCGAGGTGATCGTCAACTGCTCGCTGGTGGTCGTCATCCTGGCGGCAACCCCGTGGCCGCACGTGTACCGGACCTACGTGCGCGGGAGCGGCGACCGGTGGCGATGAGCCACGCCGATCGCTACGACCGTGCGTCGTCGGCGGTGTGCGCCTTCCTGCTCGGCGACCGGGCCACCAGCACCGGTCCGTGCGCGTGCTCGAGCACGTACCTGCTCACGGAGCCCCGGACGAAGGCCTCGGTGTCGCCACGTCCACGCGAGCCGACCACCACCAGGTGGGCGTGCCGCGAGGCGTCGACGAGCGCCCAGCGGGGATCGGCCTCGACCGGGTGCAGGGTCACCGGTACCTCGGGGTGGTCGGCCGTGCAGGCGACGAGCTTCTCGCCGAGGTGGGCCTCGAGGTCGCCGGGACCGTAGTCCTCCGCGCCCGTCGACCGGTCGCGCCAGCGTCCGGCGTCGTCACGGGCGTGCAGCACGGCGAGCGGGCGCCCCTCGAGCTCCGCGAAGGCGAACGCCGCCTCCAGCGCGATGGTCGAGGAGTCGGTGCCGTCGAGGCCGACCACGACCCGGCCGAAGTAGGGGCTGTGCTGGTCGGGCACCTCGTGCTCGCGCACCACGACGACGGGGCACGCAGCGGCGTGCGACAGGTCCTCGCTCACCGAGCCCAGCAGGTAGGCCACCACACGCCCGTGCCCTCGCGTGCCGACGACCATCAGGTAGGCACCGGAGGACGCAGCGTCCTCGAGCACGTCCTTCGGGTCGCCGACCTCGAGGTGTCCGCGATACTCCAGCGAGGGGTCGATCCCCTCGACCTTGGCCAGCCCCTTGTCCAGAACCACCTGACCCTGGGCCCGCAGGTCCACGCGACCGACCGTCAGCGCGGCGCCGTCGGCCGAGCCGGCGTACCCGCCGGGTACGCCGCAGGCGTGCACCACCAGCAGCGGCCGCTCGACCTGCGCCGCGTGCCGGGCCGCCCACCACAGGGCGACGTCGCTGTGCGGCCGGCCGTCGTAGCCGACGACCACCGCTCCCTGGGCCTCGTTCATCGTCATGTCGTCACACTCCTTCCGAGTGCTCACGAGCCGTCAGGGCCGAAAGGGCACGGCCCACGGTCGAAGGGCCCTACTCCAACGGGTCGCGCAGGATCGGGCAGGTCATGCACCGGCCACCGCCGCGGCCACGGCCGAGCTCGCTGGCGTCGATCGTGATCACCTCGATGCCGGCCTTGCGCAGCAGCGTGTTGGTGTGGGTGTTGCGGTCGTAGCCGATGACCACCCCGGGCTCGAGGGCCACGACGTTGTTGCCGTCGTCCCACTGCTCGCGGCGGGCGCCGAACCGGTCTCCGCCCGTGGGTACGACGCGCAGCGAGACGCCGAGAGCACGGCCGACGACATCGACGAACGAGTCCTCCTCGACCGTGACGTGCATCCCGACGGGACTCGCGTCGTCGCGCCGGATCGTGAGCGGGCGGATCCGGTCGACGACCGGCGAGAAGGCCGTGACGACGTCGCGGTCACAGAAGGTGAACACCGTGTCGAGGTGCATCGCCGAGCGGCTGCGCGGCAGCCCCGCGACGACGACCTGCTCGGCCGCGTCGGCCTTGAAAAGGTTCAGCGCCAGCTGAGTGATCGCCTGCTGCGAGGACCGCTCCCCCATGCCGATCACCACGGTGCCGTTGCCGACCGGCATCACGTCACCGCCCTCGAGCGTGGCCGCGCCGTGCTCCCGGGAGGGCGCGTCGGGGTCGCCGAACCAGACCGCGAAGTCCTCCCCGGCGAAGGCCGGGTGGAACCGGTAGACCGCCGCGGTCAGCAGCGTCTCCTGCCGGCGGGCCGGCCAGTACATCGGGTTGAGCGTCACGCCGCGGTAGATCCACGCGGTGTTGTCCCGGGTGAACTGGGTGTTCGGCAACGGTGGCAGCAGGAACGGGTGGTCCTCCTGCCCGCGCAGCGCGGCCAGGAACGGACCGCCCGCATCGGCCGGGACCTCGCTGAAGGTCAGGCCGCCGATGAGGTGCTCCGCGAGTCGCTCGGCCGGCAGCTCGTCGAGCCACTGCCGGACGGGCTCGACGAGCCCGGCGCCGACCTGGTCGGCCGTGATCCGCCGGTCGAGGACCCACGCCCGGCCCTGCGGGCGACGCACGACGTCGGTGAGCAGGTCCAGCAGCTCGAGCACCTCGACGCCGCGGTCGCGCATCTTGTCGACGAAGTCGAAGTGGTCGCGCCTGGCCTGGCTGACCCAGATCACGTCGTCGAACAGCAGCTCGTCGCAGTTCTCGGGCGTCAGGCGCAGGTGCGCCAGGCCCGGTGCGCAGACCAGCACGCGCCGGAGCCTTCCCGCCTCGGAGAAGACCCCGACACGTGAGGTCGTCGTCTCGGCGCTCATACCGTCACGAACCCTTGCGCCAGGCCGACGACGGCGGCGACGGCGAGGCCGGTCACCACGAGCACGATTCCGGTCTCGGTCTTGGTGAACACCTGCTGACCGCTCTCCCGCCGTGCCCAGACGAACAGCCCGGTCCCGAGCAGGTAGAACAAGCCGGCCACCAGGACGTACTGCCATCCGCCGGCGTAGACGAGCCAGACCGCGTACGCGACGGCGATGAGCCCGACCACGAGGTCACGTGTCCGGCCGGCACCGTCCGCGTAAGTCTCGCCGGTCACGACGAGCTTCACCTGGTAGGCCGCCGACCAGAGGTACGGCAGCAGGATCAGCGACGTGGCGAGGTAGACCAGGTCGGTGTAGGTGTTCTCGTTCACCAACGTCCAGATCAGCAGTGCCTGCACGCACAGGTTGGTCAGCCACAGCGCGTTGGCCGGTGCACCGTGCCGGTTCTCGCGGCCCAGCGCACGGGGTACGACGTGCTCCACGGCCGGCAACCGCAGGATCTCGACGGCCAGCAGCACCCACGCGATGAGTGCACCGAGCAGCGACACCACGAGGCCCGCGGAGATGAAGCCAGCGCCCCAGGAACCGACCTCGTGCTCCAGCACGCCCGCCAGCGACGGGTCGGGCAGGTTCGCGATGTCGGCCTGCCGCATCACGCCGTACGACAGCAGGTTGACCGCGAGCAGCAGACCCAGCACCCCGAGGAAACCGAGGACCGTGGCGAGCCCGACGTCGCGACGCCGGCGTGCCCGCTGGGAGTACACCGCCGCGCCCTCGATACCGATGAACACCCAGACGGTCACCAGCATCATGTTCCGGACCTGGTCGAGGGTGCTGCCGAGTCCGGCGTTCTCGCCCCAGAAGTCGGCCGTGAACAGGTCGGCGCTGAACCCGACCGCCGCGATCGCGATGAACGTGACGATGGGGACGATCTTGGCGATGGTCACCACGACGTTGGCGAAGGCCGCGTTGCGCACGCCGCTGAGGGTCAGGGCGTGCACGGCCCACAGCAGCACCGAGGCGCCGACGATCGCCGGCACGGTGGTGCCGCCCTCGAACCCGCCGAACCAGTAGCCGAGCGTCGACATGAGGAGGACGAGGTACGCGACGTTCCCGACCCAGGCGCTGACCCAGTAGCCCCACGCCGAGGTGAAGCCGACGTATTCGCCGAAGCCGGCACGGGCGTAGCCGTAGACACCGCCGTCCACCTCGGGCTTGCGGCGGGCGAGGGTCTGGAAGACGAAGGCCAGCATCAGCATGCCGACGCCGGTCACGGTCCAGCCGATCAGCAGCGGTCCGGGTGCGGCGCTGGAGGCCATCTGGGACGGCAGGGCGAAGATGCCGCTGCCGATCATGGAGCCGACGACGATGGCCACGAGCGCCGGTAGGGCGAGGCCCACCGGTGCGCCGCGCGGCTGTTCGGGTGACGCCGGCCGGGCCGGCTTGACGACGTTGTGAGCCATGCTGACCTCCTCGGGTCCGGGAGGCCGTCGCGCCTCCACCAGATCCACCCTCCGGCGGAGCGCGCTCGCCGGGCAGGGTCTCAGGAACGCGGTTCGCGGGACCTAGGTCCCCGCACGCGACCGGGTTGTCCCGGGACTCTCGGCCCCGACGCCTTCACGAGGAGTACGGCGGCGAGCAGCACCACGCCGGTGGTCGAGAGCGCCGCCGGCGGGCCTTCACCGACGCTGGTCGCGGTGGTCAGGTTGTACGCGGTGTGCCAGACGGCCACGACCAACGTGCTCCGCTCGTTCCGGACGTAGAGCCAGGTGAGCACCAGGGACCCGCACCACAAACCGATCGTCCAGCCGACCACGGTGGCGACCGACATCGCGCGGAAGTCGCTCACCACCCAGAACAGCGGGACGTGCCAGAGCCCCCAGACGACCCAGACCACCGTTGCCGTGCGGCGCAGCCCGTGCCGGTCGAGGAGGCGGTCGGCCAGGTATCCGCGCCAGCCGAGCTCCTCGCCGATCCCGTTGACCACGAGGACGTAGCCGAGCACGGCGAGCAGACCGCCGAGGCTGCTCGCGGAGGCGGCCCCGGAGTAGACGAGGACGTCGGCGGCACGCCCGGCCATCTGATCCGCGGCCGCCGCCACCGACCAGAGCACGAGGGGGGCGGCGATCAGCAGCCACGTGAGCCGGTCCCGGGGCGGCCGGGTGAGCGACCGACCGAGCGCGCGCAGCGCGGCGGTACCGCCCTCCGTGGCCGCCGCGGCCACCGCTCCCAGCGCCGGTCCGAGCAGACCGGGCAGGTGGGTGGGCCAGCCTTGGCCGGGTGTGCTGATGGCCCCGGCCGGGACCATCGCCAGCCACCAGGACCACGACCACCCGAACGCGACGACGAGGTAGACGACGAGGCCGGCCCCGCGGTGGTCGGGACGTCGACGCGTGTCCATGGCGGTCTGCGGCGAGCCGAGCCTGTCCGGCTAGACCGTGGTGTCGGTACGGCGTCGCCCGGTGACCTCCACCGGCGTCAGGTGCAGCGTCAGCTCGTCGTGGCCCTCCGGAGGGCGAGGCGCCCCCGGCGCGGTTCCGGCGCTCTCGGGACCGTCGACGGTCTCGACCCGGGCACCCACGAGCACGCTCCACCGCTCAGCAGCGGCGTCGTCGAGCTGGTCCACCTCGAAGGAGACCATCGCCCCGTCGGCGAACATCTGGGAGAACGCGCCCAGCTCCGAGTCGCGCGAGGTTGTCACGCGCAGGTGTCCGTCCTCGACGCGATAGTGCACCGGGTGGATGCGCGGACCCCGTCCCCGGTCGAAGCCGATGCGTCCGATGTTCCGTGCGCGAAGGCGTTCCCAGCACTCGCTCTCCGTGAGGGCTTCCATCCGCGTCATCGCTCGCTCCGATCGTGCGTCACTTCCTGCGTCGATCGTGCCGACGGAGGCGGCCGCGGCTCAGGGTCGATGGTCCGCAGACGGTGGGGGCTTAGGGCCTCTCAGGCCAGGGAGAGGAAGAGCTTCTCCATCTTCTTCACGTCGACGCTGTCGATCCCCTCGCCGTTGGTGAGGCACCGCTGCAGCCCGCTGGCGACGATCGCGAACCCCGCGCGGTCGAGCGCGCGGGAGACGGCGGCGAGCTGGGTGACGACGTCCTCGCAGTCGCGGCCCTCTTCGAGCATGCGCAGCACGCCGTCGAGCTGGCCGCGGGCGCGCTTGATGCGGTTGATCACCGAGGTCATCTCGGTCGGGTCGAGCTCCATCGGACCGCTCCTGGTTGGAATACCCCGGGGGGTGTGTATATCGTTGCCCGCAACAATACCCCCTAGGGTATCGGCACCGGGTGGTCGAGCCTGTCGAGACGACCGCGGTTCGCCGCTTCGCAGACTGACGCAAGGAACGTCCGCATGAGCACCGGCCTCACCATCGTCACGATCGAGACCCCCTCCCTCGGCGACCGCAGCTACCTCGTCCACGACGGCGAGGTCGCCTTCGTGGTCGACCCCCAGCGCGACATCGACCGTGTCCTCGATCTGCTCGAGCAGCACGGCGTACGGCTCACCGACGTGCTCGAGACCCACATCCACAACGACTACGTGACTGGTGGGTTCGCGTTGGCTGCGCGCACCGGCGCGACGTACCGCGTCAACGCCGAGGACCGCGTCTCCTTCGACCGCACCCCGGTCCGGGACGGCGAGACCGTCGAGGTAGGCCCGCGGATGCGGCTCGCCGCGCTGGCCACACCCGGTCACACCTTCACGCACCTCTCCTACGCGCTCACCGACGCCTCCACCGGCGAGCAGGTCGCGGTCTTCTCCGGTGGCTCGCTGCTGTACGGCGCCACCGGCCGACCGGACCTGCTCGGCAAGGAGCACACCGACGCCCTGGTCCGGCACCAGCACGCGTCGGCGCACAAGCTGGCCGAGGTCCTGCCCGACGAGGCCGAGGTCTTCCCCACCCACGGCTTCGGCTCGTTCTGCGCCGCCACCCAGTCCGACGCCACCGCGTCCACGATCGGCCGGGAGAAGCGGAACAACCCCGCGCTCACCCAGGACGAGGAGACCTACGTCCGCGAGCTGCTCGCCGGGCTCGGCGCGTTCCCGGCCTACTACGCGCAGATGGCCCCGCGGAACGCCGCCGGTCCCTCCGAGCCCGACCTGAGCCCACCGGCCCGGGCCGACGCGGCCGAGCTGCGCCGCCACATCGAGGCCGGCGAGTGGGTCGTCGACCTGCGCAACCGCACGGCGTTCGCGGCCGGGCACGCCCCGGGGACGCTGAACTTCGGGCTCGACGGCTCGTTCGTCACCTACGTGGGCTGGCTGATCACCTGGGGTACGCCGGTCACCCTCCTCGGCGAGACCGCCGAGGACGTGGCCGAGGCCCAGCGCGAGCTGGTGCGCATCGGCATCGACCGGCCGGCCGCCCACGCCACCGGCGGCCCCGAGGACTGGTCCGACCGGGGCCTGGCGTCGTACCCGACCGCCACCTTCGCCGACCTGGAGGAGGTACGCAGGCACCGCCCGGTGGTGGTCCTCGACGTCCGTCGCGCCGACGAGCACGACAAGGCCTGCATCCAGGGCGCGGTGAACATCCCGATCCACGAGCTGCCCCGCCGGCTCGGGGACGTGCCCGCGGGCGAGCTGTGGGTGCACTGCGCCAGCGGCTACCGCGCCGGCATTGCCGCCTCGATCCTCGACGTGGCCGGCCGATCGACCACGGGGTTGGTCGCGGTCGACGACAGCTTCGACAACGCCGGGAAGGCCGGGCTGCACCTCATCGGACCGGTCGGTCCCGAGGCGTGACGACCGCAACAACCGAAGGAGAACCACGATGTGCCGACCGACCACCTGCCGCACCTGCGGCAAGACCACCTGGGCCGGCTGCGGCCAGCACGTGGCCGACGTCAAGGCCGCCGTGCCCGTGGGCCAGTGGTGCTCCGGACACCCGAAGAGCGAGCGCTCCGGCGGGTGGCTGAGCCGGCTCCGGCGGAGCTAGGGCGGCCCCAGCGAACGGCAACGTCCCGATGGGTTGCCCGTAGGCATCCCACCGGGACGGTGGCGGTGTCGGCTCAGCCCTCCCCCAGACATCACAGCTGGCCGACCGGGTGCTTCGTCATGGGCAGCACCCGGGCGTGGTCCATCACCATGACGGCCCACACGACGAGGATGGAGCCCACGAAGACCGCCAGCAGGACCTCCGCAACGCCGGTCTCGGCCAGCACCAGGGCCAGAACGCCGAGCACGGCGGAGACGACTGCCAGCCCCCGCACGACCGTGTCCGCCTTGTCGCGCTGCTCGCCCTGCTCGAGGACGAGGAACGCGGCAGCGCCGAGCACGAGTCCGACAGCCGACATGCCCCGCGCGTCCTCGACGAACGGCATCTCACCGTTGATCAGGTACCCGACGTAGGGCACCGCGATCGCCAGGACGAGCAGGGTCCCCACCAGATCCTTGACCTGCAGCTTCATCGACTACACCTCCTCTCCACTCACGGCTCCAGCGTCCGCCGTGGCGGTGGTTGCCGTGCAGTGGCCGAGGTCCCCACATCGCGGGCCGTCGGTCCCGAGCGCGCGAGGGCGGCGGGGCCGTCCAGCCGTTTGACACGGCGTCCGAGTCATGGCCCGTCGACGGTCACCCGTCCTGCCGGCCTTCTCGTGAGGGGCGGTCCCCGCCGCCGATGCCATTCGACCGCGTCGCGTCGCGTCCGGCGAGGGTCGTCGGTCCCGAGTTGCGGGACCTCCGCCCCACCCACCGACGTACGACGACCGTGACGACCCCGGGCAGCAGCGCGACCAGCACCAGCGTCCCCTGGGTCGACCAGGAGAGCGCCTCGGTGGACAGCAGGCCCCGGAGCGGAGCCCACGTCACCGCGAGCACTTGAGCAGCGACCGAGACCAGGACGGCCGCCTCGAGACCGCGGTGCCGGAGGTCGAGCCCGTGGCGTGGTGCGCGCAGGGCGAGTGCGAGCCCGAGCTGGGCGATGCCCAACGTGAAGAAGACGGACGTCTGCACGGCCATCCGTCCCTCGTCGGAGACCTGCACACCGGCCAGCAGACTGACCGCGGCGATGACGAACGCGGTCCACGCCACCTGCCGGCCCAGCCCGAGGCCGAGCACCGACCGCTCGGGCGGCGGTGAGGGCCGCTGCATCAGAGCGGGGTCCAGCGGCTCGGCGCCGAACGCAACGCCCGGCACCCCGTGGGTGAGCATGTTGATCCACAGGATCTGACCGGGGGTCAGCGGCGGCGGGAGCCCGAGCAGCGGGGCGACCACGATGACGAGCACCTCGGCCAGCCCGCCGGACAACCCGTAGCGGAGGAAAGCGCGGATGTTGGCGAAGATCCGGCGCCCCTCCTCCACCGCGCGCACGACCGTGCGCAGCTGGTCGTCGGCGAGCACCAGGTCGGCGGCCTGCCGCGCGACCTCCGTGCCCCGGTTGCCCATCGCGACGCCGATGTCCGCGCGCCTCAGCGCCGGCGCGTCGTTGACCCCGTCGCCGGTCATCGCGACCACGTCGCCGCGCGCCTGCCACGCGGTGACGATGTCGACCTTCTGCTCGGGCCGGGTGCGGGCGTAGACGTCGATCTCGGTGACGCGGTCGATGTGCTCGCCGCGCTCGACCTCCTCGCCGAGGGCGACCTGCTCCGGCGACGCCTCGATGCCGACCGCCTCCGCGACCGAGGCGGCGGTCGCCGGGTGGTCCCCGGTGATGAGGACGACGCGGATGCCGGCCGACCGGCACGCCGCCACGACGTCCTGCGCCCCGGCGCGTGGCGGGTCGGTGATCCCGACCAGGCCGACCAGCTCGAGACCGGGTCCGGACGCACTCCGGTCCGCGACGGCGAGCACGCGGTAGCCGTCGACCGCCAACCGGTGGGCCGTCTCCCGTCCCGCAGCGACGGCTCCCGCGGCAGCACCAGCGTCGCCGTCGAGCAGGGCCAGCACCGCCTCGGGTGCGCCCTTGACGATCTCCAGCCGTTCGCCCGCGGAGTTCCGATGGCTCGTCGACATCCACTGCCGCTCGCTGCTGAACGGGACCTCGCCGATTCGCGTCCACTCCTCGCGCAGCTCGGCCACGTCGGCGCCACCGACGGAGGCGGCGGCGAGCAGCGCCACTTCGAGCGGGTCCCCGACGCCCTCGTCGCGGCGACCCTCCAGCAGCACGGCGTCGTTGCACAGCACCACGTCCCGGAGCAGCCGGTCGAGGCACGGGTCGGCATCGGACGGTCCTCTGAGCCCGCCGGGATCGTCGTCCGAGCCGGGGGCGACGTCCCACCTCCCGCGCGGCGTCCACAGCACCCGGGTCGTCATCCTGCCCTCGGTGAGGGTGCCGGTCTTGTCCGAAGCCAGGACGGTCACCGACCCCAGGGTCTCGACCGCCGGGAGCCACCGGACCAGCGCGGAGCGACGAGCCATCCGGTACGCCCCGAGCGCCAGAGCCACGGACACGACGGCCGGCAGTGACTCGGGGATCGCGGCGACGGCCAGGCTGACGGCCAGCACGACGCTCTCGACGAACGGCTCGCCCCGGACCACGCCGAGCACCACCACCAGGGCGCACAGGATGCTGGTGGCGACGACGAGCTGCCGCGACAGACGCGAGAGTCGCTGCTGCAACGGCGTGGGGCGTCGCGACGTACCGGCGATCAGCGCCGCGATCGATCCCAGCCCGCTCTCCGCACCGGTGCGCACCGCCTCGCCGAACGCCCGGCCGCGCGTCAGCACGGTGCCGGCCAGGACCTCCTCCCCCACCCCTCGGGCCACGGGCACGGACTCGCCCGTCATCGCCGACTCGTCGACCTGGACCTCGACGGCCTCACGCAACGTCAGGTCCGCGGGCACCACGTCACCAGCCTCCAGGCGCACGACGTCGCCGGGCACGACCTCGGACGCCTCGACCTGCCGGACACGGCCGTCGCGCAGCACGTTCGCCCGGGGAGCGGCCAGCCGGTCCAGGGCGGCGATCGCGTGCTCCGCCCGCACCTCCTGCACGACCCCGATGGTCGTGTTGAGCACGACCACGGCGCCGATGATGACCGCGTCCGAGCTGTCCCCGATCGCGAGCACGACCACGAGCGCTCCGCAGAGCAGCAGGATCATCGGGTCGCGCAGCTGTGCCAGCACGCGGCCGACCACGCTCGGCGGCTCCGGGTGTGGCACCGCGTTGGGGCCGTGACTGGCCAGCCGGCGAGCCGCCTCGTCCTCGGACAGGCCGGTCAGGAGCCTGCCCTCGTCGTCGGTCACGCCGGTGCCGGGTCCGGGCCGCTCGGTCACCGGTCCGGGTCGTCGTCCTTCGGCAGAGCGGTCGGCACGGGCTCGCCGATGTAGGCGTCAGGTCCCGGGAAGACCAGCGACTCGTGGCCGGTGTCGGACCAGCGAACCCAGTACGGCGGGGAGCCGTCGGGGTTCCTGACCTCCAGCACCTCGGCGTCCCGGTCGGGCTCGTCGATGTGCCGGCTGCGGACGACCAGCCGGTCCCCCTTCCGCGCACGCAGCATCGTTGCCTCCTCGTCTCGGGCGCTCTGTCTCCGTCCGTCCACTCTCCAGCGCCCGCACCGCCCTGGACAGGGCCGTTCGGCAGGGGTGCTCGACTCACAAGGCCCAACGCACCCAGGGCCGTCCGGCCCTGCCGGAGCCGGCGTCCGCCGGGCGAGTCTCGGACCAGGACCAACGCTCGAGGAGGCGTCATGCGCAGACTGGAAGGCCGCGTCGCCCTGGTGACCGGTGGCGCGAGCGGCATCGGCAAAGCGACGTGCTACCGCTTCACCGAGGAAGGTGCCCGCGTGGTGCTGACCGACGTGCAGGACGAGGCGGGCGAGCTCGTCGTCAAGCACCTGCAGGAGCTGGGCCGTGAGGCGGTCTACCTCCACCAGGACGTCTCGTCGGAGGAGGACTGGCAGGCCGCCGTCGAGTGCGCGCTGGAGACGTACGGTGCCCTCGACATCCTGGTCAACAACGCGGGGATCGGCGACCTGGGCACCATCGAGGACACCACGATGGAGAGCTACCTGCACACCATCGCGGTGACACAGCACAGCGTCTTCCTGGGGATGCGCACGGCCGCCGAAGCGCTCAAGGAGTCGTCGCACGCGTCCGTGATCAACAACTCGTCGATCTTCGGCGCCAGCGGCGGGTTCGGCACCTCGCCGGCGTACCACGCCGCCAAGGGCGCCGTGCGGCTGATGACCAAGAACGCCGCGCTGCACTGGGCCGCCGACGGGATCCGGGTCAACTCCGTGCACCCCGGCTTCATCGACACCCCGATCCTCGACCAGGCCAAGGGCACCGAGTTCGAGGACGCCATGATCGCGGCCACCCCGGTGGGCCGGCTGGGCCGTCCCGAGGAGGTCGCGGCCGTGATGGCGTTCCTCGCGAGCGACGACGCGTCGTTCGTCACCGGGTCGGAGCTGTACGTCGACGGCGGATACATGGCGCGGTGACCCACCATGACCTACGACCTGACGTTCGCAGACCTGCAGACCCAGACGTATGCCGTGGTGGACCTGGAGGTCGACTCCCCCGAGGCCATCGGCGCGCTCATCGGCCCGGCGTTCGAGGAGGTGGCCAGGGTCGTGGCGGCACAGGGCCTGACCATGACGGGCCCGCCCGCCGCGCACTACTTCCCGGGCGCCACGACCTGGCGAGTCGTCGCCGGGTTCCCCGTCGCCGGCATGGTGCGCCCCGAGGGCCGTGTTCGTGGCGAGATCCGCCCGGGCGGACGAGTCGTCCTGACCACGCACACCGGCCCGTACGACACCCTGACCGCGGCGTACTCGGCCGCGCGCGACTACGCCGTCGACAACGGCCACGTCTGCGACGACGACTGGTGGGAGGTCTACCTGGACATGCCCGACGTGCCCCGTCCACGGACCGAGGTGCTGGTCCCGTGCCGGCTGGTCGAGCCGCGGCACGCCGGTAGCGCGTCGGGCACCGTGCCGACGCCCTGATCCGCCGACTCCTGGGAGCGCGTCCTGGCGTTCTTCGACGCACACGTGCGTCGTCCCACGGCCGGCTGACGCGACCCGACCTTCGGCGCCCGGAGAGCGGCCCTTCGCCCCTGATGCGTTCACGCGTGCCGGCACAGAATGCGGGAGCGGGGCCGAAGAACGGAGCACGGCGATGGTGCGCATACGTGGAGACGTGATCATCGACGCATCGGCCGGCGAGGTGTTCGACTTCGTCGCCGACGAACGGAACGAGCCGACGTACAACCCCCGCATCGTGCGGGCCGAGAAGTCGAGTTCGGGTCCGGTCGGCGCCGGCTCACGGTTCGTCTCCGAGCCGAAGAGCATCGGCCGCAGCGGCACCATGACTCTGGAGATCATCGAGTACGACCGACCGCACCGGCTGCACAACCGCGTGTGCTCGCGGTACATGCAGGTCGACGGCACCCTGACCTTCGACGAGCTGGGCGGGAGGACACGGCTCCGCTGGGACTGGGACATGGACCTGGTCGGACCGTGGAAGGTGTTGTCCCCGGTGCTCGCCGTGCTCGGCCCGCCCTGGGAGCGGCGGAACTGGGTGGGCCTCAAGCGGTGCCTCGAGACACGACGCTCTTGATCGACGTCCCGGCGGCCATCCGACGACCTCGAAGACGTGTCCTCAGATGTCGAGGTGCTTCGCGGCGAACACGGCCGCCTGGGTGCGCCGCTCGAGGTTGAGCTTCGCCAGCACGGCCGAGACGTAGTTCTTCACGGTCTTCTCGGCGAGGTGCATGGTCTGCGCGATCTGCCGGTTCGTCATCCCCTGGCCGATCAGCTCGAGCAGCCGGGTCTCCTGCGGGGTGAGCGGTGCGACCGCCGGGTCGACCTCGGGGCCGCGCCGGAGCCGGTCGAGCACCTGGCGCGTGACGGCTGGGTCCAGCGCGGACTGGCCGCCGGCCACCCGCCGTACCGTCTCCACGAGGTCGTTGCCCCGGACCTGCTTGAGCACGTAGCCCGATGCGCCCGCCATGATCGCGGAGAACAACGCCTCGTCGTCGTCGAAGGACGTGAGGATCAGGACGGCGATCGACGGGTCCACCGACCGCACGTCGCGGCAGACGTCGATGCCGGAGCCGTCCGGCAGCCGGCCGTCGAGGATGGCGACGTCCGGACGCAACGCGGGGATGCGCCGCGACGCCTCGGCCGCGGAGGCGGACTCCCCCACGACCACGATGTCCCCCTCGCTCTCGAGCAGGTCCTTGATGCCGCGCCGCACGACCTCGTGGTCGTCGAGCAGGTACACGGTCACCGGACCCGGCGTGCCGTCACTCATGGCGCTCAACGTAGGGCCAGCCGCGCAGCCGCACCCGGGCCGAAGGTCCTCACCTGACGGGCTGAACGGGTGCGCACCACCGGAGCGTGGTGCCGCGGCCGGGCGACGACTCGACCGTGCAGCGCCCGCCCAGCGCCTCCGCGCGACGGTCCAGGTTGGCCAGACCGCTGCTCACGCCGACCGCGTCGAAGCCGCGGCCGTCGTCGGCGACCACGAGCTCGAGAGCGCCGGCGTCGACCGCGGACAGCGTCACCCGGACCGACGTGGCGTCGGCGTGCCGTACGACGTTCGACAACGCCTCGCGCAGCACCGCCTCGACGTGCTGGGCCAGCTCCTCGTCGACCACGGTCTGCACCGGACCGCGGAACTCCAGCGTCGGCCGGAACTTCAGCGACTTGGCGGACCCCTCGACGAGCTCCATGCAGCGCTCACGGATGTCCGCCGCACCGGTCGGCAGGCTCAGCGCGAAGATGGAGTTCCGGATCTCCTTGATGGTCGTGTCGAGGTCGTCCACCGCGGCGGTCACGCGCTGGACCGCTGCCGGATCCTGCATACCGCGCAGGCCGCCCTCGAGGCTCAGCCCGATGGCGAAGAGCCGCTGGATGACCAGGTCGTGCAGGTCACGCGCAATGCGGTCGCGGTCCTCGAACACCGCGAGCCGCTCCTGGTTGGACCGAGCCGTGGACACCTGGAGAGCAAGCGCCGCCTGCTCCGCGAACGCCTGCGGCAGCCGGACGTCCATCGCGGCCACGGCTCCCAGCTCCCCCGGCCCCCAGACCAGGGAGAGCGCTCCGATCACGCCGGTCGGTGAGCTCATCGGCACGATCACGGCCGGCCCGAGCGGCGGCCAGCCTTCCTGGCTCAGTCGCGTCGAGTCGACGCGCGGGTCCTGGTGGACGTCCTCGACGACGATGCCCCGACCGGTCTCGATGACGACGCCGGCCAGCGATTCCTTGATCGGGCCGCGCGCACGGGATCCGGCTCCCGGCGACACCCCGGACACCACCTCGAGCTCGTACTCATCCGCGGTGGCGCGCAGGACCACGCTCGCGACAGAGGCTCCGGAGAGCTCGCGTGCCCGGTCGGCGACCCGCTGGAGCGCCGAGCGGCGGTCCGCACCGCCGACGAGCAGCCCGATGATCTCCGCGGTCGCCTCCAGCCACCGCTCCCGGCGCAGGCTCTCCTCGTGCAGCCGGGCGTTCTCGATGGCCACACCAGCCGCCGCAGCGAGCGCCACAACGACCGCCTCGTCCTCGTCGCTGAAGTCGGAGCCGTCGTACTTCTCGGTCAGGTACAGGTTGCCGAAGACCTTGTCCCCGACCCGCACCGGGACGCCCAGGAACGAGTGCATCGGCGGGTGATTCGGCGGGAAGCCGTACGACGCCGGGTGCGACTCGATGTCGTGCAGCCGGAGCGGCTCGGGCCGGTCGATGATCTGGCCGAGCAGCCCGCGACCGGCCGGCAGGTCGCCGATGGCGGCGCGTTGCTCGCCGGTGAGCCCGTAGGTGACGAACTGCTCGAGGCGCCTCCCCTTCCCCGAGCCCACGACCCCGAGGGCGGCGTACCTCGAACCGACCAGCTGCGCGGCCGTCTCGGTGATCCGCCGCAGCAGGCTCTCCAGCGACAGGTCGCCCGCCAGCATGACCACGCCGTCGAGGAGCAGGTGCAGCCGGTGCTGCGAGACCTCGAGCCCCTCGACCCGCTGCACGAGCTCGTCCAGCAGGTCCTGCAAGCCGGCGTCGGCGAGCACCGCGAGCGCGGCGGACGGCTCGCGGGTGATGCGTGTCGCCGGATCACGCTCCTCGGGCACGTCGGACGGCGTCGCGGCACTGCTCACCACGCGGGCAGCGTAGGTCCGAATCTGTCCGGCCGAACAGGCTCCGTTCGACCCATTCGTCACGCACATCAGGGCCGTTGTGCCCTGCGCCCCGACCGCGACGCGGCGCACCGTGGAACGGACCCGAGGAGGCACGCCATGCGCACCGACGCCCACGTCGACCCCGCCGCCGCTCTCTCGCCGGACATGGAGCAGATCCTGAGCCTGGCCGGGCGGGCGCCGAGCATCCACAACAGCCAACCCTGGCTCTGGCGGGTGCACGGCGAGCGGGTCTACCTGTTCGGCGACCCCACCCGCCGCCTCGAGGCCACCGACCCGGAGGGGCGCAACCTCGTGCTCAGCTGCGGAGCCGCGCTGCACCACCTCCAGGTCGTCGCGAACGCACTCGGCCGCACGGCGCGGGTACGGCGCATGCCGGACCCGGGCAACCCGTGGCACCTCGCCACGGTGACGATCTCCTCCAGTCCCGTCGGACCAGGCACCGACCTGACCCTGGACACGGTCCGCCGTCGCCGTACCGACCGGCGCCGGTTCACGTCCTGGCCCGTCCCGGACGGTCGGCTCAACCGCCTCGCGGCCGAGGCGACGCTGTGGGGCGCCCACGTGTTCCCGGTGCGCGACCTCGGGCTGCGGCGGGAGATCCTCGCGCTGACCTACGAGGCCGACCGCACCCAGCGCGCCGACCCGGCCGTCCGGGCCGAGGCCGACCGGTGGCGCGACCGCCGTGAGGAGGGCGTCCCCTCCGACCACGTCCCCGCCGAGGACTCCACGACTTCCGAGATCGACCGGCTCGCCCGCCGGTTCCCGGGAGGCAGCCTGCCCGACCCGGCGCTCGAGCCCGAGACCACCATCGGAGGCCTGCTGCTGCTCTGCACGTGGCGCGACGACACGGAGTCGCGACTGCGCGCCGGGGAGGCGATGAGCGCCCTGTGGCTGCGCGCCACCCAGGACCGGATGGCGGTGCTCCCGCTGAGCCAGGTCTTCGAGGTGGAACGGACGAGCCTGGCGATCCGCGAGGGCATCCTCGGCGGCCTGGCCGTCCCCCACCTCCTGCTCCGCGTCGGCTGGCCGTTCCTCTCCGCCGACC